>JBEVLT010000418.1:0-6526 GCA_040509055.1 Chitinophagaceae bacterium | reverse complement strand
CAGAGTGGTCCTGACCTCGAACCTCCAACCTCAAACATCGAACTATACTCGCCAGTAACAAATGTAGTGCTTTTTGGTAGTGCGGCTGAGGGTGTGGTGGATCAGCGCATTGTCTACCTGGGAGATGTCTTTTACGGTGCCGTCTTTGAACAGGATGTTGATCCGCTCATCGGCCATGGTATAGGTAGTATTGCTGGCTTCGCCGGTAAAAACGAAATAACCGGCTTCGCTTTCCGGTAGGTCCAGGCGGCAACGGATCTCTTCTGCTTTTTCGTGTACCCAGGCCGCATCGAAGGGTTCGGACTGGAGCTTTACCTTGTACAGCCGGCGGTCGGTCAGGGAGCGGCAAAGCATGGACAAAATCCTGTCCGGGTGGTGGCACCATTTTTTGATCGTGGCCATGATGTCGTGATCGTCCAGGCTGCAAAACAGCGCCAGGTGTTTCTCTACGGAAATGCCTGCGTCACGGTGCTGCAGGAAGAAATCAAGCGCTTCGGAGGCAGTGGTCACTTTTTCACCGGCCGCCATCAGTTCGCCGGCCCGGCGCATGATCTTTACCAGCATCATTTCGGCGCCCAGCACGGTTTTGTGCAGGTACACCTGCCAGTACATCAGCCGGCGGCTGACGAGAAATTTTTCAATGGAGTAGATCGCTTTCTCTTCTACCATCAGGTCGCCATCCTTTACGGTCAGCATTTTGATGATGCGGTCATAACCGATCACGCCCTCTGACACGCCGGTAAAAAAACTGTCCCGGTTCAGGTAGTCCATCCGGTCCACATCCAGCTGACCTGACACCAGCTGGTGAAGAAAGCGCTTGGGATGCCGGTCGGTAAAAATGTCGATGGCGGTCTGCAGTTGCCCGCCCATTTCTTCGTTCAGCACCTGCATGATGTGTTTGGAAATGTCCTCATGATGCACATTCCTGATCAGCTCATTTTCCAGCGCATGCGAAAAAGGGCCATGACCGATATCGTGCAGCAGGATGGCGATCCTGGCGCCCAGCTCTTCTTCAGGAGCAATGTCGACGCCCTTGCTTTTTAACTCGCTCAGTGCATTGCACATGAGATGGTAGGCGCCGAGCGAATGGTGCAGCCGGGAATGTACGGCTCCGGGGTACACCAGGTGTGCAAACGCCATCTGGTGGATATTGCGCAGCCGCTGGTAATAAGGATGCGAAATGATCTGCAGCACCAGGGCATGGTCTACCGTGATAAAACCATATACCGGGTCGTTGATGATCTTGCGGGCCTGTGTCATTGTTGCGGTTTTTGTGAGGGCAGGGCGGCAAATCTACAAATGCTGCCGTTAAAAAGGTACATTTGAAGAACTGTGAGGAATTAAACAGCAGTATGGTCAGAAAAGTTTTGTTATGGATGCTGGCAGCAGGAGCAGGCCTGGCTGGTGTAGCACAGCAAACAGCGCAGAAGTTTGTGGTAGAAACACAATACCTGCTGTATTTACCCAATCATTATGCGGATGATACGCTGCAGCGCTGGCCGCTGATGGTCTTCCTGCATGGTGCGGGTGAAAGAGGGAACGATGTGGAAAAACTAAAGGCAAACGGCCCTCCCATGCTGGCAGCACAGGGAAAGCAGTTCCCTTTCATCATCGTATCGCCACAGGCCCGGGAAAACACGACTTGGAAGCCGGACCAGTTAGTAACGCTGCTCGATGATATAAAAAGCAGCTACCGCGTAGATGCCGACCGGGTATACCTGACCGGGCTGAGCATGGGCGGCTTTGGCACCTGGGACCTGGCGATGAAATTTCCCGAACGGTTTGCCGCCATTGCACCGGTGTGCGGGGGTGGTGATACAACTACCGTCCGGACGCTTCGCCACATGCCCGTATGGTGCTTCCATGGCGCCAAAGACGATGTGGTGCCGTTGTGGAATTCCGAAAACATGGTGAATGCATTGCGCCGGTACAACCCGTCGGTACGGTTTACGGTGTATCCCGATGCTAACCACGATAGCTGGACGGCCACTTATAATAACGATAGCCTGTACAGCTGGTTGCTGGCACAGCGGCGGTTTCGCTACCAGGCCGTAACCGTGGATGTCGCTGCGCTGAAGGAATATGCCGGGCAGTATCTTTCGCCGGAGAGAGATACGCTTACCGTATTTGTGCAGGGTGAACGGATACTGATCAAGTCCGGGTATGAAGTATTCGAACTGAAGCCTGCAGCCCGCGACCTGTTTTTTATAAAAGAAGAAATGCCCGAAGATATCCGTTTTGTCAAAAGCAGGAAAGGCGTGGTGGACCGGTTCATCTTTTCCGGCAAGCAGCGATTTGAATGTATAAAGATCATACCGGCTCAATAAAAACGAACAACAGCATGGCCATAGCAAAAATTATCTGGGTAGACGACGAAATAGAAAGCCTGCAGTCGCAGAAGTTATTCCTCGAAAACAAGGGGTACGAAGTGCAGACCTTTACCAACGGTTTCGATGCCATCGATTATGTAAAGGAAAACGTGGTGGACGTGGTGCTGATCGATGAGTCGATGCCGGGCATTACCGGGCTGGAAACCCTGGCTAAGATCAAAGAGATCAACCAGTCGCTGCCGGTAGTGCTCATTACCAAAAACGAGACCGAGAACCTGATGGACGAAGCCATCGGTTCACAGATCAGCGATTACCTCATCAAGCCGGTAAACCCGAACCAGGTATGGCTAAGCCTGAAAAAGATCATCGATAACAAACGGCTGGTGGCGGAAAAGACCACTACGGCTTACCAGCAGCAGTTTCGCAACCTCTTCATGGCGTTGAACAGCAACCCCGATTACAACGAGTGGATGGACATTTACAAGAAGCTGGTGTACTGGGAACTGGAAATGCAGAAAAGCGACAGCCCGGAAATGCAGGAGGTGCTGCAAAGCCAAAAAGGCGAAGCGAACACCGAGTTTTTCAAATTCATTTCCCGCCATTATGCCGGGTGGGTATCGCCCCGCAGCAGCAGCGGCCCGGTGATGAGCCATACGCTGATGCAGTTCAAAGTGCTGCCCCACCTGGAAAAAGGTACGCCGCTGTTCTTTATCCTGATCGACAACCTGCGGTTTGACCAGTGGAAGGCCATCCAGCCCATTTTTGCGGAAAGCTTCCGCATACTGGAAGAAGACAGCTTCTACAGCATCCTGCCTACGGCTACGCAATATGCCAGGAATGCCATTTTTGCCGGGATGCTGCCGGCAGAGATCGAAAAGCAGTTCCCGGTGCAGTGGAAGAACGATGACGAAGAAGGCGGGAAGAACCTGCACGAAGAAGAATTCCTGCGCGCACAACTGAAACGCCTCGGCCATCCTGGCCTGAAAGTGTCGTATACCAAAGTGCTGAACAATAATGCAGGGCTGGAGCTGGTCAATAACATGCACAACCTGCTGACCAACGACCTGAATGTGATCGTGTACAATTTTGTGGATATGCTTAGTCATGCCCGTACGGAGATGGAAGTGCTGAAAGAACTGGCCGGCGATGAAATGAGCTATCGCAGCATTACCACGTCCTGGTTCGAGCATTCGCCCCTGCACCAGGCATTGAAAAAGATTGCTGATAAAAATATCAGGATCGTACTGGCCACCGACCATGGCAGTGTGCGGGTGAAAACGCCGTACAAAGTGGTGGGTGATAAGCAAACTACCGCCAATCTCCGTTACAAACACGGGCGCAACCTCAACTACGAGTCGAAGGAAGTGCTTGCTTTCCGCGATCCGCGCGAGGCCGGCCTGCCTTCACCTACCGTCAACTCATCGTACATTTTTGCGAGGGAAGACGGATTTCTGTGCTACCCCAACAACTACAACTATTACGTGAACTATTACCGTAATACCTTCCAGCACGGCGGGGTGAGCCTGGAAGAGATGATCGTGCCGGTGATCAGGATGGTGACGAAGTAGTGAATAGTCAGGTGTGAACGGGTGAATGACTGTGGAAAAGTATTAACAGGGCAGCCCCCTGCCTTGCCGGCAGACTGCTAATTTTGTGTCGGTTTATTGACCATTCATTACTCACCATTGACTATGAAGTATACACAGACCACATTGGACAAGCTGGAGGCGATCACGGAACTGTCGGGCTATGTGCTGCGGTACGAGCGGGGTACTTTTCAAAGTGGCTATTGTATCCTCGAATCGAAGAAAGTGGTGGTGCTCAATAAGTTCCTGCAAACCGAGGGCCGGATCAATACCCTCATCGACCTGATTCCCCAGCTGGATGTGAACCCGGATGCCCTTCCCGATGACCTGAAAAAGATCTATGCGGACATCCTCTCGCGGCTGGAAACGGAGGAGAACGGTAACTAACTCTTCCCGGCAATGCCTGCCTAAAAAAATTAAACGACTGCGGCCGGCTTCTGTGTTTTCGCCTCTACATTTGTAAGGTGAGCTATCCTTCGCTGAAAATAACATTCCTTGGTACCGGCACCAGCAGCGGTGTTCCGATGATCGGGTGCGATTGTGAAGTATGCACCTCACCCGACCGGAAAGACAAACGGCTCCGTTCCAGCATCCTTGTGCAATCTTCAACAACCACCCTGGTGGTGGATACAGGTCCCGACTTCCGTTACCAGATGCTGCGGGAGCATGTCCGGCACCTGGATGCGGTGGTCCTCACCCATTCGCACAAGGATCATATGGCCGGGCTGGATGATATCCGGGCTTATAATTATTTCGCCAGGCGGCCGATGGATGTATATGCCGATCCGCTGACCGAGGAGGCGGTGCGGCGGGATTTTTATTATGCCTTTGCCGATGCCCAATACCCGGGCATACCGCAGCTGAACCTGCATACGATTACAAAAAAACCGTTTGCGGTGGGCGATATTTCCATCCTGCCCGTACCCGTCTGGCACCTCAAAATGCCGGTGATGGGATTTCGCTTTGGTCCGTTTACCTACATCACCGACGCCAACCGTATCGAAGACGCGGAAAAGGAAAAGATCAGGGGCAGCCAGGTGATCGTGCTCAATGCGCTGCGCCGGTTGCCGCATATTTCTCATTTCAGCCTGGAGCAGGCGATTGCGCTGGTACAGGAGCTGGAGATACCGGCTGCCTATTTTACCCATGTGTCGCACCAGCTGGGTCGCCATGCAGAGGTGGAAAGGGAGCTGCCCGCGGGTATGCACCTGGCATACGACGGCCTGGCGATCGATGTGTAAAACTATCTAAAACTAACACTTGTTAGTTTTGTAGAAAATCATTTATCTTGCATGTGTTTTAGTACGATTGCTTGTCATGATCTTAGGACGATGTGCCATGCTGTCCCTTCAGATACGAAGCTTGCCGGTATCGGGACAGCGTGGCACTGTTCTTATCCACCCATCAATGATTGTTGATTTATGAATTTCCAGACCTCCGAACTGACCCAACAGGTAGCCCAGACCGCCCGCGATTTTGCCCGGCAACATATCCGTCCGCATGTGATGGAGTGGGATGAAACCCAGGAGTTCCCGGTAGCCGTTTTCAAAGCAATGGGGCAGCTGGGGCTGATGGGCGTGCTGGTGCCGGAGGAATACGGCGGCGCCGGTCTTTCCTATTTTGAATACAAGGCCATTATCGAAGAGATCGCTAAAGTATGCGGGTCCGTTGGGCTTAGCCTGGCGGCGCACAACTCCCTGTGCACTGGTCATATCCTCACGTTTGGCAACGAAGAGCAAAAGAAAAAATATTTACCCAAACTGGCTACTGCCGAATGGATCGGCGCCTGGGGCCTCACCGAGCCCGGCACCGGCAGCGATGCCGGCAACATGAAAACAACGGCTGTAAAAGAGGGGGACGAGTGGGTGCTCAATGGCACCAAAAACTGGATCACCCATGGCAAAAGCGGCGACGTGGCGGTAGTAATCTGCCGCACCGGCGAACCGAGGGCAAAAAGCAATGCCACAGCATTTATCGTAGAGAGGGGCACGGCCGGTTTCAGCGGCGGCAAGAAAGAAAACAAACTGGGTATGCGGGCCAGCGAAACCGCGGAAATGATCTTTGACAATTGCCGCATACCGGATGCCAACCGCCTGGGTGGAGTAGGAGACGGTTTCAAACAATCGCTGAAAATACTGGACGGCGGACGTATCTCCATCGCTTCCCTGTCGCTGGGCATTGCCAAAGGCGCTTATGAAGCTGCGGTACAATATTCCAAAGAGCGTCACCAGTTCGACCAGCCGATCGCCAATTTCCAGGGTATCTCTTTCAAGCTGGCGGATATGGCCACCGAGATTGCGGCAGCCGACCTGCTCACCCTGCAGGCCTGCGATCTGAAGCACCGCGGCGAAGGAGTGACAAAGGCCGGCGCCATGGCAAAATACTATGCCAGCGAGGTGGCGGTAAAAGTGGCTACCGATGCCGTGCAGATCTTTGGCGGCTATGGCTATACCAAAGATTTCCCGGTGGAAAAATATTACCGCGATTCGAAACTGTGTACGATCGGTGAGGGAACGAGCGAGATACAAAAAGTGGTGATATCAAGAGAGGTGCTGAAATAAGTATCCGGGGTAATTCCTATCAGCAAATACCCCGGATACCGGAAACTAT
>JBEVLT010000417.1:0-5955 GCA_040509055.1 Chitinophagaceae bacterium | reverse complement strand
TCCGCCCGTAATGTTGTTCCTTTGACAAATGAAAAAAACAGGATGCCTGCTCCTCACGGTGATGATGTGCCTGGCCGTGCTGGGACAAACCGATTCTATCCCCCAACCGCCGTACAAACGTTTCCCTGCCGTACCGGCATTCAGGTTGCTGCTGTCCGACAGCGCCACTTGGGTAACCAAGTATGACCTGCCTGCCCGGAAGCCCGTACTGGTCGTCGTATTCAGCCCGGATTGCGAACATTGCAAGCACGAGACCGAACAAATCGTGCAACGTATCGATGACTTCAAAAAAATCACGATCGTAATGGCCACCCCCATGCAGCTGGATAAGATGAAAGAGTTCGGCGCCCAATTCGGATTGCAGCGGTTCAGCAATATCATCCTGGGCCGCGACACCAACTTTATGCTGCCCGTATTTTACGACATGCGCAACTTCCCGTTCCTGGCTTTTTATGATAAAAAAGGGGCGCTCATCGATGTGTTTGAAGGTTCGATGACAACAGACCAGATCCTGGCGAAATTTGACAAATAAGCGCCCAAAGGTTTAGCTGCCGCCATTATCTTTGCACTCGCATTGCCGAACGCATGCGGCATGCACAAAAAATTAATTTCCTCATTCCATAAATTTTTCCGTTCATGAAAGTAACAGTCGTAGGCGCCGGTGCCGTAGGGGCTACCAGTGCTGACAATATTGCCCGTAAAGAATTATGCGAAGAGCTGGTCCTGCTGGACATCAAGGAAGGCATTGCAGAAGGAAAGGCACAGGACATGATGCAGACCGCTGCCCTGCTGGGTTTCGACACCCGCATCACCGGCAGCACGAATGACTATTCCAAAACCGCCGGCAGCGACGTGGTGGTGATTACTTCCGGCCTGCCCCGCAAACCCGGCATGACGCGCGAAGAGCTGATCGGCGTAAACGCCGGCATCGTAAAAGGCGTGGCGGAAAACATCCTGCAGCATTCCCCGGACGCCATCATCATCGTGGTGAGCAACCCCATGGATACCATGACCTACCTGGCCCTGACAGCCACGGGCCTGCCTAAAAACCGCATCATTGGTATGGGCGGCACGCTGGACAGCAGCCGTTTCAAATACCAGCTGAGCCAGCACCTCGGCTGCAGCCCGGCCGATCTGAACGCCGTGGTAGTTGGCGGTCACGGCGATACGACCATGATCCCCCTGATCCGGATGGCTACCTGGAACAGTGTGCCGGTGACCCAATTCCTGAGCAAAGAGCAGCAGGACAAGATCGTGGCTGATACCATGGTCGGCGGCGCCACCCTTACCAAACTGATCGGCACGTCTGCCTGGTATGCTCCCGGCGCTGCATCAGCAGCCCTGGTGGAGTCTATCGTGCGCGATGAGAAAAAACTGTTTACCTGCTGCGTATCGCTGGACGGTGAATACGGCCAGAAAGATATCTGCCTCGGCGTACCCGTAGTGATCGGCAAAAGCGGCTGGGAAAAGATCGTCGATTTTGGACTGAACGAAGAAGAGCAGGCGTTGTTCAACAAGAGCGCCGATGCGGTAAGAAGCATGAATGATGTGCTGAAAAGTCTGTAACGCTGATACCTGGCACACGTAAAATAAGTCTGCCACGGATGCATGGAATCTATCCCTGTGTCCGTGGCATTTTACATTTAAATGCGGCAAAGCCGGGTAATTTATTGCTGCCACAGCTCCTCCATCCTATTTTATGATCAGATAGCACCACCGGAAAAGCCTGCCCTCGAAATCGAATGGCGTGGTGGCTTTGGTAATATCCCTTACAGACGCGGCATGGATATGCTCTGTATCCAGCACAAACTTTCTTGAATTGGTGCTGAAATAAAGCAGCCCGCCGGGCTTCATCGCCTGCAGGCAGGCATTGATCAGCGCCGCATGGTCCTGCTGTATGTCCAGGAAATCATCCATCCGTTTGCTGTTGCTGAAGGTGGGCGGGTCCATAATCACCAGGTCGAAGCAGCCGGCCGGCAGCGTGGCCAGGTATTGTTTCACATCGGCGCGAACGAAAGTGTACCGCTCCTTATCTGTACATCCGTTCAGCTGCATATTCCGCTCCGCCCAGTGCAGGTAAGTATTGGACAGGTCCACGGTCGCTACCTCAGCCGCCCCGCCGGCGGCAGCATACACGGAGAAGGACCCGGTGTAGGCAAAAAGGTTCAGCACTTTTTTATCCCGGCTCAGCTCCCTTACCTGCTGCCGGGTATTGCGGTGGTCGAGGAACAAACCGGTATCAAGGTAATCGCTGAGGTTGACGATGAACTTCAGCTCGTTCTCTTCTACCACAAACTCGTGCTGCACCTGGTCCACCTTCTGGTACTGGCCCAGCCGGCCGGGTTTGCGCTGACGCAGTTTGAGAAAAATATGATCTGCCTCTACTTCCAGCACTTCGCCGATCACCTGCAGGCTTTGCTCCAGCCAGGCATCATGCTCCTCCTCCGCCATACCATGGTGGCGCTTGTACTCAGCCACATACAGGTTGGTGCCATAAAATTCGATGCAGAACGGAAATTCCGGCAGGTCATGGTCGTATACCCGGTAGCAGCTCACCTGCCGCCGCCGGGCCTGCCGGCCCAGGTGGCGGTACACTTTGGTCAGCCGGTTCCGAAACATTAATATTTTTCCTTCGTCCATTTTTTTACGAAATTAGTCGCCCCGCTTATGTATGCCATTGTAGATATAGAAACAACGGGTTCCTACGCCGCTGCCAACGGTATTACCGAACTATCCATCCACGTTTTTGACGGCGACAAAGTAGTGGAAAAATTCGAGACGCTCGTCAACCCGCTGCGCCCCATACCCCGCTACATCCAGGCCATGACCGGCATTACGGACGAGATGGTAAAGGGCGCCCCCCTGTTTGAGGAAGTAGCGGACAAAGTATTTGCCCTGCTCCAGGACAGGATATTTGTAGCGCACAATGTCAATTTCGACTATTCCTTCATCAGGGCCCACCTGGCCACTGCGGGCTTTGACTACAATGCCCGCAAACTGTGTACGGTAAGGCTGAGCCGCAAGATATTTCCGGGATTTCCTTCTTACGGACTGGGCAATCTTTGCCATTCGCTTGGCATCACCGTGACCGACCGCCACCGGGCCGGCGGGGATACGGCAGCCACGGTGCAGGTATTCCGGCTGTTGCTGCAGCACGACAGTGAACAATTCATCATCAAAAGCCTGCAGAAAACATCACGCGAACAAACGCTGCCGCCCAATGTGCCCAAAGAGCACTTTGAGCAGCTCCCCTACACGCCGGGCGTTTACTATTTTCACAATGACAAAGGCAGGATCATTTACGTGGGCAAGGCGAGAAATATCCGCTACCGGGTGAACAGCCATTTCACCAGCAACTCATCCGGCCGGCAAAAACAAAATTTCCTGCGCCATACCCATGCCATCAGCTACCAGCCCTGTGCCACGGAATTGATGGCGCATATCCTCGAGTCGACCGAGATCAAAAAGCTGTGGCCGGTTTTCAATACCTCGCAAAAACGATGGGAAGACACGTACGGCATCTTCACCTACGAAGACCGGAACGGTTACCTGCGGCTGGCCATCGAGAAAAACAAAAAGCAGCTGCCGCCGGTCTGTACCTTTCATTACCTCACTGACGGCCACACCATCCTGCGCAGGCTGATCCGCGATTTTAACCTCTGCGCCAAACTTTGTTTCCTGCAAACCGGCCCTTCGTCCTGCGAAGGCGTACAGGATGCTACCTGCTACGGCGCCTGTGAGCAGCAGGAAGCGCCCGGCTCGTACAACGGGCGGGTGCAGCAGGCGATCGATTCGCTGAGCGACCAGCCTTCTTATGCCATTATCGAAGATGGGTTGAATGCAGAAGAACAATCCTGCGTGCTGGTATGGAAAGGCCGCTTTTACGGCATGGGCTATATACCTGCCGACCTGCAGCTGCAGGAACCGGAGGAACTCAAAGAGCGAGTGACCGCTTACAAAGAAAACCTGTTTATCCGCAACCTGGTGAACAGCTATGCCGCCAAACATCCTTCCAAAGTGAAGATGCTTACCGAAGCAGCATCCTGATCAGAGCCACTGGAAATCTTCCGATACAGGCATGGACGAAAACACATCATGTACCTCCTGCGCAGGAGTAGCCAGTTTTCTTTTTAACACATCCAGCCAGGCGCCTTCCACGGTCAGCAGGGCGGCCACCGTGTCTCCATTCCTGACGATGGTATGGCGGATCGTCCACCGGGAAAAATCCCTTTTGGCTTTTACCAGCTGCAGATCGATGGTAACGGCATCGCCCAGCCTGATCTCTTTTTTGAACACACATTCTTCGCGAAACAGGATCGGTCCGATCTGGAGGCGCTGCATCACCCCGGCCGTCAGCTGCTGCTCATTCAAAAACGTGATGCGGCAGAAAGCGCCCCAGTCATAATACACGGAATGGCGCAGGTGCACATTGGGATCGAGATCGGACCAACGCACCTGCACCGGCTGTACAAAACTTTGCATAAAGCTAAATTATACCATCGGCCGCCGAAATTGACAGGCGATGGCTATTTTTGCTGCTTAATCCTTTACTAAATGAAGAAATTATTTTTGTTGGCTGCGGGCAGCGTATTCTGCGCCGCCCTGTTTGCCCAACCGAAAACACCTCCGAAAACGCCCGTGAAAACTCCGGCCAAGGCGCCGGCCAAACCGGCCCCTGCCCCCCAGCCGGTCCTGAAAACCGAAGAAGACTCCGTGGGATATGCTATCGGCAACAGCATCGGCACCTCCATGAAGAACCAGTTCCTGACGAAAGTGAATACCAATGCGCTGCTGAGAGGCCTGAATGATGCGCTGAAGGGAAAACCGGCCATCATGGACGAGGGCTCCTGCCAAACCACCATGGAGATATATGCCAACCGGATGCAGGAAGAGAATAACCCGACGGTGACGGCGGGCAAAGTATTCCTGGACAAAAACAAGCTGCGGCCCGGCGTGAAAGTAACACCCAGCGGTCTGCAATACGAAGTGATCACGGAAGGTACCGGCATCAAACCCCGGTCTATCGACACTTTTGTATGCCACTACCGCGGCACACTGGCCGACAATACGGAGTTTGACAACTCGTATACCCGGGGCGAGCCCCTGATGCTGCCGGCAAATCATGTAATACCCGGATGGACCGAAGGATTGCAGCTGATGGGCGTCGGCTCCAAATACAAATTCTATATCCCTTATACACTCGGATACGGACTGCGTGGCAGCCCTCCCGTGATCCCCGGCGGCGCGACACTGATCTTTGAAGTGGAGCTGCTGGACGTGAAACGAAATGTTAATTACTAGCCTGTAATACGGCTATCTTTTCTTTGGCCCAGGAAAGGGCTTTGTGCAATTGCTCTTCCGGCGTAAGGCTGGTGTTGTCCAATACAATGGCATCATCAGCCTTTCTTAATGGGCTTATTTCCCGGTGAGAGTCGATATAATCCCGCATCTCCAGGTTGTTCTTCACCTCTTCGATGGTGATATTGGGATTTTTTTCATACAACTCTTTGAATCTTCGCTCTACCCGAACGGCATTGTCAGCCGTCATAAAGATCTTCAGCTCCGCATGCGGGAATACGACCGTGCCGATATCCCGCCCGTCCATGACAATACCTTTCCGCCGCCCCAGCTTCTGCTGCTGGGCCACAGCGGTGGAACGCACTTCCCGGATGGCTGCCACATCGCTCACCTTTTCGGCGATCACCAGGTCGCGGATCACGTACTCCACATTCTCTTCGTTCAGGTATATCTCGCTGGTCTCGGTTTTGGGGTTGAAATGAAAATCAAGATGGATCTCCTTCAACGCCTTTTCCACCTGCCGGTGATCGGTCCAGTCGATATGGTTGCGGAGAAAATACAGCGTGATGGTACGGTACATGGCGCCGCTGTCGACATATACATAACCCAGCTTCCTGGCCAGTTGTTTGGCCAGCGTGCTCTTGCCGCAGCTGGACC
>JBEVLT010000416.1:0-8769 GCA_040509055.1 Chitinophagaceae bacterium | reverse complement strand
AGTAAAGTAACTTGCCGTGAGGGATGGTTCTGTTGGAGATAATTCCGAACCTCCAGCTTCTACAATAGCGAATGCAACTAACTATACCATATCATCTTCAGAATTACATCGGTGGAAACCTGGCGGAGCCGCTGGAAAGAAAATATATTGACAATGTTAACCCGGCTACCGGAGAAATAGTTGGCCGGATACCGGATTCCGGTCATGAAGATGTAGCGTTGGCCGTTACGGCAGCACAAAAAGCTTTTCCGGCCTGGAGCATCACACCGGCCGAAGAACGGTTTAAAGTGCTGAACCGGATCGCAGAACTGATCGATGAACACCTGGATGAGCTGGCGCTGGCCGAGACGAATGACAACGGCAAACCGCTCTGGCTGAGCAAAAAGGTGGATATACCAAGGGCGTCTGCCAATTTCCGTTTTTTTGCTACAGGCATCATGCACCTCTCGGCCGAAAGCCATACCATGGAGGACAAGGCGATCAATTATACATTGCGTCAACCGGTCGGAATTGTCGGGTGCATTTCTCCCTGGAACCTGCCGCTGTACCTGTTTACCTGGAAGATCGCGCCGGCGCTGGCAGCCGGAAATTGTGTCGTGGCCAAGCCGTCTGAAGTAACACCGGTTACCGCCTTCCTGCTTTCACTGCTCTGCCGGGAAGCCGGTTTGCCGGGCGGCGTACTGAATATCATACACGGCACCGGGCCCGGAGCCGGTGAGGCGATCGTTACCCACCCGGCTGTGAAAGCCATCTCGTTTACCGGCAGCACCAGGGCCGGGGAGCGCATTGCGGCGCTGGCCGCGCCGAAGTTCAAAAAACTGTCGCTGGAGCTGGGTGGTAAAAATCCCACTATCATTTTCGCCGATTGCGACTGGGAAAAGATGATGAAAACCACGCTGCTGTCATCGTTCAGCAACCAGGGAGAGATCTGCCTTTGCGGCAGCCGGATACTGGTAGAGGAATCGGTATATGAACGATTCAAAAAGGAGTTTGTCGAACGGACAAAACGATTGGCGGTAGGCGATCCGTTGAATGAAAATTCCAAACAGGGCGCTATCGTGAGCCGGGTCCATTTTGAAAAGATCATGCGCTGTATCGATACCGCGCGGCAGGAGGAAGGAACGATCCTGTGCGGCGGTAACGCGGTGAATCCGGGTGGACGATGTGCCAGCGGCTATTTTATCGAACCGACCATCGTGGAAGGGTTAGGACCAGGGTGCCGGACCAACCAGGAAGAGATCTTCGGCCCGGTAGTGACCTTGCAATCGTTCAGAACGGAAGAAGAGGCATTGCAGCTCGCCAATGCCAGTACGTACGGCCTGGCTGCTACCATCTGGACGCAGGATATTTCAAAGGCCAACAGGGTGGCTGCCCGCGTGGACAGCGGCATCATCTGGATCAATTGCTGGCTGCTGCGTGACCTGCGTACGCCCTTTGGCGGTATGAAGAACAGCGGCGTGGGGAGGGAAGGAGGATGGGAGGCGCTGCGGTTTTTTACGGAGGCCAAAAATGTTTGCGTAGAGTTATAGTTCTGTTCCGGGTTTGTGGTTCGCTGTTACGCACCGTCTTTAACTTGAAGGATTATTTCTTTTGCGCGGGTTAAGCTTGCTGTAATCCGGTGGTGGCAGGATAAAAAATGACTCTTCTCATAAGGACATCCCGATACTATCGGGATCAAACCTCAAACATCGAACCTGTCAAGGATAGATTCCCAGACAAAGAAGTATACCAACTGTAGTAATCAACATCAATGACGGAGATCATACATACTAACAACGCTGCAGCTCCTTTAGGAATGTACCCTCATGCAAGAAGGGTAGGAAACCTGCTTTTTTTATCGGGCATCGGGCCACGCAATGCGCAGGATAATTCCATCCCGGGACTGGAACTGGATGATGCAGGAAACATTGTAAAATATGATATTGAAGCGGAATGCCATGCGGTATTCGCCAACGTGAAGGCCGTGCTGGAAGCCAGCGGCAGCAGCTGGGAGAAGATCGTGGATGTAACGGTTTTTTTAACCAATATGAAAGCGGATTTCCCGGCATACAATAAAATTTACGGCAGTTACTTCAAAGACATACAGGCCTGCCGGACCACGGTGGAAGTGAAAAGCCTGCCCACGCCGATCGCGATCGAGTTGAAAGTGATTGCTGTTGTTGAATAATTCGAAGTTCGGGATTGGAGGCCCGAAGTTTGGGAACAGTCATTACATTTGTAACCGTACTTCGGATATAAAAAGCCGGATTTAATTTTCTGATAGGGAACTATAGCTATAAAGGGGAAATCTTCAAATAAGGATCACCCCAAACATCGAACCTCCAACTTCAAACGCCGAGAATGCATTTTGAAAATACGCTTGAATACGCTAAGAGATCGGATGATGAAGATATACTAAAGAACTTTCGGAACCGGTTTTTTATCCCACAACATAACGGAGCGGATGGTATCTATTTCACCGGCAACTCACTGGGACTACAGCCGAAGACAACGGCAGCGTATGTACAGCAGGAGCTCGACGACTGGGCCAGGCTGGGTGTAGAAGGGCATTTCGGGGCCAGGAATCCATGGATGCCTTACCACGAGATCTTTCCCCGCCAGTTATCGGCCATCGTCGGTAGCCTGCCGCACGAAGTGGTGGTGATGAACCAGCTGACCGTCAACCTGCACCTGCTGATGGTGACGTTTTACCGTCCCACCGCGCAACGGTACAGGATCATTTGCGAAGCCAGGGCCTTTCCTTCAGATCAGTATGCGTTCGAGTCGCAGGTCAGCTATCATGGTTTTGACCCGCGGGAAGCTATTGTCGAAGTGGTCCCACGGGATGGAGAACATGTTTTGCGAACCGAAGATATTCTTTCGGTTATCGAACAATACGGCGACAGCGTGGCGCTTGTTTTATTCGGAGGCGTGAATTATTACACGGGTCAGTTGTTTGATATGGAATCTATCACGCAAGCCGCGCACCGGGCCGGTGCTTATGCCGGGTTCGACCTGGCGCATGCGGCCGGCAACGCCGAACTGCACCTGCATGACTGGTCCGTTGATTTTGCCTGCTGGTGCTCGTACAAATACCTGAATTCAGGTCCCGGCGGCGTCGCCGGCGTATATATTCATGAAAAGCATGCTACGGATACTACGTTGCCGCGTTTTGCCGGCTGGTGGGGCTATACCAAAGAAACGCGGTTTCGCATGGAGCCGGGCTTCAAAGCCATTCCCACGGCCGAAGGGTGGCAGCTGAGCAATGCTCCCATCCTGTCGATGGCGGCGCACAGGGCTTCGCTGGATATATTTGAGGAAGCCGGGATTGAAGCCCTTCATGCCAAAAGAAAAAAGCTCGCCGCTTACCTGCATTTTATTTTACAGGAGATCAATAACGGGCACGGCGAAAAAAGTATAACTGTCATCACCCCTGCGGAGGAGAACGAACGGGGATGCCAGGTGTCGATGCTGATGTTGAGAAACGGGAACGAAATTTTCCGGGCGCTGAGCCGGGAAGGTGTCGTGGCCGACTGGCGGGAACCAAACGTGATCAGGATTGCGCCGGTGCCGCTGTATAATTCATTCGAAGACCTGTGGCGCTTCGGGCAGATCGTCGCCGGCATGCTCCCCGCATAACTGTCAACTCATGCAAAAAGAAATAACCATCATCGGCGCCGGGCTTGTGGGATCGCTTTTGTCCGTGTACCTGGCAAAAAGAGGCTATACCGTCACTATTTATGAGCGCAGGCCGGATATGCGGCGCGAAACCATCAGTGCCGGCCGCTCCATCAACCTGGCCCTGAGCGACCGGGGGCTGCTGGCGCTGGAAAAAGTAGGACTGGCAGAGGAGATCAAGAAGATCGCCATCCCCATGCATGGCCGCTATATTCACCATGCGGACGGCACCACGGCATTCCAGCCATACGGCAAAGAAGGACAATATATCAATTCTGTTTCCCGGGCCACGCTCAACAAAAAGCTGATGGACCTGGCAGCGCAACACGGCGCAACCATCTTCTTCGATCATAAATGTGCGGCAATCGACTGGCAGGAAAGGACGATCCGGTTTGAACGACCCGGTTTACAGGATGTCACCGTTGCCTACGAACGGCTATTCGGGGCTGATGGCGCTTTTTCTGCGGCCCGGTTGCAGCACCAGCTGCAGCATCCTCGATTCGATTACCAGCAATCGTATATCGACTGTGGGTACAAGGAGCTGACGATACCGCCTGCGGCAGCCGGTGATTTTGCTATGGACGTAAATGCGCTGCATATCTGGCCGCGCAAGGATTACATGCTGATCGCCCTGCCCAACCTGGATAAAACATTTACCTGCACGCTGTTCTTTCCTTTTGCCGGGGCACTTTCGTTTGATCAGCTGGATACGAAGGAAAAGGTGAAAGCCTTTTTTGAAAGCACGTTTCCCGACGTCGTACCGCTGATGCCGGATTATGTGAACGATTTTTTTCAAAATCCCGTTTCAGCGCTGGTGACCGTGAAATGCTATCCGTGGATCAGGGACGATCGGTTTGCACTGATCGGCGATGCGGCACATGCCATCGTTCCTTTTTTCGGGCAGGGAATGAATTGCGGTTTCGAGGACTGCCGTATCCTGGATGAGCTGATCGGCGGGAATGAGGGGGATTGGCAAACCATCCTGGATGCATACCAGCAGCTGCGGAAGCCCGATGCCGATGCAATCGCCGACCTGGCCGTGGGCAATTTTACAGAAATGCGGGATAAGACCGCCGATCCGCAATTTTTACTGCAAAAAAAGATCGAAGCCCGGCTGCACGAAAAATACCCGGACCGATGGATACCGGCCTATTCCCAGGTCACGTTCAGCCCGCAGATCCGGTATTCGGAAGCGCTGGAAAGAGGGCAACGGCAGGAAGCCATCATGCAGCAGGTGATGCAGGAGGACGGCATTGCAGAAAGATGGAATGATGAGGAGCTGCACCGGAGAATTATCGGGCAAATCAGCAGCTAAGTTTCCCGGTTGCGCCCCGGGCCTGTATTTTTGCAGCATGACGCGTCAGCAATTGGTCTCGCAAATATTTCAGAAACGTTCCTATCTCTGCGTAGGACTGGATACCGATATCAGCAAAATTCCGCCACACCTGTTGGCAGATCCCGACCCGGTTTTTGCCTTTAACAAAGCGATCATCGATGCCACGAAAGAGTATTGTGTCAGCTATAAGATCAACACGGCTTTTTATGAGGCGATGGGCGTAAAGGGCTGGGAAGCGCTGGAAAGAACGGTGAATTATATCCCGGATACGCATTTCAAAATTGCCGATGCAAAAAGAGGCGATATCGGTAATACTTCTTCCCAATATGCCAAAGCATTCTTCGAAACCCTTCCGTTTGATGCGGTGACGGTGGCGCCGTATATGGGAGAAGACAGCGTCAAGCCGTTCCTGGTTTACAAAAACAAATGGGCCATTGTGCTTGGACTTACGTCCAACCAGGGCGCTGCTGATTTCGAACTGCAAAAAATAGTAACCGATAAGGAAATATTACAGGAGGGAATACATTTCACACGACATAAAACGGTTTACCTGTATGAAACGGTGTTGAAAAAAACGGCGGAATGGGGCGACCCGGACAACCTGATGTTCGTAGTGGGTGCCACACAGGCCGATGAGTTTACCAATATCCGTAAAATAACACCCCGGCATTTTTACCTGGTGCCGGGGGTAGGCGCCCAGGGAGGTAGCTTAAAGGATATCTCCGAAAAGGCCATGGTTAGCGACTGCGGTATCCTGGTCAATGCCAGCCGGGCCGTTATCTATGCTTCGCAAGACAGGGATTTTGCCGAAAAGGCACGGGAAACGGCAAAACAATACCAGGAAGAGATGGCGCAATACCTGGAGAATGTTCCATCTTAATGCAAGCGGCAGGAATAATGCATGCAGGCATTTGCGTAGTATGACAAATAATACAAGTGCTTTTTACTTCGTTAGCAAACGCTGAAAAGAAAGGTGTGATGCCACGGAAGGACGGAACCCCGTAGCAAGGGATATCCCGATCTTTCACTATAATCCTTCGGGCTGTAAAATCTTTATCAACTGTAGCAGCCATCCGTGCTCCTTGGCAATGAATATAAATTCAAACTGTTACCGGGGGGAATGACTGCCGCGTATTACAGTCTCTTATTTTTGTCACCGGGCAGATCGGTATTGCCATCCCCGGGTTTTAATGGGTTAGTTCCCGGCTTTGAGACAACCGAGAAAACAACCGGCTCGCTTCTGCCATCGCCATTTACATTCCCGTCACCTATGGGCCTGCCCGTATTGTCCAGTGTTTGTATCGTCCAGATGAATGTTTGTTTCGTGCTTTCGCCTGTGCTATCCGATAGGTTTGTTTTGATAAATGTCAGTTGCGGCTGCCAGATAAACTGGGTAGTGCCGGTCACTTCCCTGTCAAGCAGGGGCTGGTTGCTGCGGAAAGCCTGCATGGGTGTTTGGTTCTCCTGCACTTCAAAAACCTGCACCCGGTAGCGTGGTAGCTCCTGCGTACGCGGCGTCAGCGGCGTCCAGCGGAACGTGATCGCTGTTTGCGCCTTGGCCGCCTCCAGCTCTGTTCCATTGGCCGGCATCACGGCTATCGGGAGCTGCAAAGCCGCGACGGTGAATATCCTGCTTCGTTGATCGCTAACCGGTACAAAATCGGCCGGTCTCACCAATTGTACAACCAACTGGTAGGTGCCCGGCATCAGCTTGCCGGTGCGTTCCAGTACCGATTGGTATTTCCCGGTAAATACCATGGCCTCCAGCGGTACCACATCCACAGCGCTTAAAATGGTCGTGCCACTGTTAAAGACAATCGTTTTGGATCTGGCCAGGTCGGTAGTAGCGATGACTGTGCCATCGGTTAATTTTAGTTCGGTTTTTACCTTAGCCGTAATAGATCCGCCGGCCGGCTGATCGAGTGTACACAGGTAGACCAGTATCTCTTTACGGATATTCCAGTCCGACAAAGTGGCCGGAGGTGTGGGGTTTAAAGAAAGCGTGGTCATGATCTGCGCAGAAGCCGTAAAACAGCTGCAGGCGATCAATAGTATCGGTAAGATCTTTTTCATATGCTGTTTTTGTTGCCGGGTATCATTTTTAACTGCCAGAGTTTATTGTTTCCCAAACCGGTATTGAAGACCGGTCCTCAGGTTGGTTTCCAGGTAATTGGCGCCGGCCGGTACGGATTCATTGCCGTACTTGTAATAGTTGGTCGTCATAAAATTGGTCCACGTAAGCTTCTTATTGATCTTCCAGTCTGCATTCAGGCTGGCGACCAGGTTGTTGTTGGGCGTAAAATTGTTGTTTTTGCCCAGGGTATATTGCAGCTGTGCCCGTAGCTGCACTTTCTTTTTTGCCACCGGCATGCCCAGCCCGGCGCTTATGGTCATCAGCTTCATGATAAAGCCGGGCAGCTTATTGTAGAAATACATGGCGTTAAAATCAGGCGCCAGGTCAGAGTTGAAAAATACGGGTACATACGTCAGCAACACCGTATGTGTATTATTGGATGTGGCCAGCGGGAACGGGGCAATGGTATAATCCTTTTCATCATACTTGCTGTAATTGTAGCTAAGGCTGACCAGGTTGGTCATTTTGCTGGTGCTCCAGGTGTAGGTAGGTGTAATGCCGATATCGTTGCTTACGTTTCGCAGCGCTGTCGGGCTGGAGGTGCTGGCGCTTTGAAAACCGAAATTGTTATAGCTGAGGTTCAGGTTGAAGCGATCGTCGAACTGTGTAAACCAGTTCAGGCTGCCGATGAACTGCCTGGCTTTGGTGGTGCTGCTGCTCACGTTATTTACCCGCTGGCCGGCGCTGGCCACCACGTTCATGCGGTAGCTGCCGTACTTGTTTTTCCAGGCATTGAATCGTGTGTTGACGGTGTAGTCCAGCTTATCCGGCTGCAGGAACATATAGCCCGGTGTCTGGAAACCCGCGCCGGTATATTTTACCAGCACGCCGACGTCGAAGTTCAGTGATTTTTTTCCCAGGCCGGCTTCTGCCGCATAGTCTTTTACCGTAGAGGTACGGGCTTCGATAAAAGGCTTGAACGATTTGATCAGCGTTGTCAAAGGCGTATTCAGATCCTTGGTATAAATGGATCGTGCACCTTCCGCATTTACGTACCATCCTTTTTTCAGGAACACTTTGGTCACCAGGCTCAGGGTAAATCCTTCCTGCGGGGCTGTAGCGGGCGGAGGTGGCGTAGCTGAATTGATTTTATCTTTTGCCTTGACAAAGTTTAATGCCAGCTCGTATTTGCCCGGGTTTTCTTTGCCTATTTGCGCCATCCAGTTGGTGCGGGTATAAGCTCCCTGTACGAATGGACCCGGTATCGGCGGTGAGTAATCGATGCCCTGCTGGGACGTGCCGGCAAAAAATTTAAAGCGGTATGTTCCCGGGCGCAATGAAACCCCGGCGCCGAAGATGCCGATATCGCCGGTGCTCAGGTTGCTGTAATGCAGGTATTGTGTGCCCAGCTGTAATTCCGCCCATTTATAGGTAGGATTAAGGCCAAAGTTATTAAGCGGGTTCGTCAGCCATTGGGCAAAGCTCTGGTTACGGATGCCTGCATAAGGCCCTGCAAAATTGGTAGGGAACGCAGCAAAATTAATATTCACAGGCAGGCTGAAATTTTTACTGAACCGGAAGGTAGGCGCAAAGCGAAAGCGCAACTGGTTCCACGGACGGCGTGGCGTGTACCCTGTCCACCCCGCAGGGCTGCGGGAAAGGCCATAATATTCATAAGTAACGCCCATGGTACCTGAAATTT
>JBEVLT010000415.1:0-9524 GCA_040509055.1 Chitinophagaceae bacterium | reverse complement strand
GGATAACCACGATCCTGAAATTAATAAAGAGGATAATCCAACTTTCTTAGTGCCTGGATAGCAAAAACAGTTTGGAATAAAAACAAAAAAGAGGGTGCCTCATGCTATTGAGACACCCTTTTTCGTTTGCCGGAATAAATTAATTACTTACGTCTTTCGCTATTTTTTTCAACCTTGCCGTGGGCAGGTAGATCTGGAAACCGACTGAAAGCCCGAGATCGTTGGAGGTAGGCTTGCTGCCAAAACCGACAATGCCGTTATACTTCAGCAGCGCTTCCAATCCTACATTCGGTGTAATAAAATACGTCCAGCCTGGCCCTATGCCCAGTCCAAGACCGTTGGTATTGTTGCCTACTGCCGGATTATCACCTGCTATACCGATGGTGCCTTCCAGGAAAAACCGCGAATTACGCAGTACGTTGATGGCATCGCTGCTCAGATAATACCTCGCCAGCGAACCAACTCCATAACTTACGCTCGTGCCATTCCCTTTGGCCGTGTTTATTCCCAATGAAAGATAGCCGCCGATGGCCAGGTTGTCGCGCACAAACCAGGCTACTTTCGGATCAATCTGAGCGGAGAAGTTGCCCCCGCCATCCAGGCCCAGGTTAAAATTAGCGATATCACCGCCCACTAAAAGATTGCCTTTCTGTATTTGCGCGGAAGCCTGCATGGAAAACACGAGCCCTGTCGCTGCCAGGCAAATAATAACTTTTTTCATAACTGTACTTGTTTGTTGAATACTGTTATGGGTAAAATACCATGCCACGTACAAAAGCAGGTCAAACTATCGCTTCATAACATGTTATTGTGATACATATAAAGACAGGAATAAAACATCCAAACCTGCTGCCTGGCCTGTAAAGCATGCTCCATGCATACCTTTCATAAGGTATTTTAAAGCCCGGATCTTTATTTCTTTCAACGAAAAGACGGCGGGGCGGGTGTGTATATTCCTGCTGTTCGGGATATATTTACCGCCAATCGTTCATATACGATATTTACAAATGTGGGGATTGTATAAAACATCCGAATTATAGTATAAGAAGGCAGCAATGCAGGAAGCTTTTACCGATCTGCATTGCCGGGTGACAGGAACAATTTACCTCAATACCTATACAGCTTTACATGTTGTATACTGTATTCCTGCCCCGGTATCCGCACATGCCTTCCCTGGTGATCCTGGTCACCGTTCATCCGGCGGCCCGGTTTCCATTCACCGTTCACGAATACGCCCTCATCGATGCTGAGAAAACCTGCTTTTTTAGTTTTATCCAGGGAAGCAAACGTCATCACCAGCCCGGTACCGGCCACATAAAACTCATCCGGGCCTGTAGCGATGATCAGTCCCCCGACCTGCGGCCAGCTCTTTTCTTTGGCGCCAGGCGACCAGCCCAGCTTGTACTCATGATCGATGCTGATGAGGTAATTGCCAAGCTGTAGGTTTTGAACAGAATCTTTTTCCAGTAAGAATCCCCTGACACTACCGGCAGGCTGGTATTGCGTAAGCAAGGGAGTTAATTGCTGCAGGACCGCATACGCTTTGCCGATCGGCTCATTGCCCGGTTGCTCTGTGGATTCGATGGAGAAAGGGGAAAAGGCCAGGCAGTTGTAATGGCCGAATGCAAAAAATGCCTTGGCATCCACGCCGGCTTCAAAACGGATCTCGGGGATGAACAAGGGATCGCCTGCCCGGGTATACAGGTCGCACCAATGCCTGAACAAAGGGTTGTAAAAATCCGGCGCCAGCATGTCGATGGCCGGTGCCGCCGCCTTCCAGATATCCATTACGTGCGGCAAAGGCCCTGCGCTGGGATAGTCGCCCGGCTTGCGCCCGGGCGCATTGAGCGCCGCATTGACATACATCGGCAGGTTATATACCGCTTTGCCGGCTGTGGTCAGTTCATTTACAAATACCGCATAATACCAGGCCATGAAGAGCTCGTCCGTAGCAAGGCTTTTTCCAAATACTTCTTCCCAGGTACCGGAGGTCCGCGATCCTTTTGCCTCCCAGGCGGCTTTCAATTCGGGAAGCAGGTCATGCTGATGCGTTTGCAGGTAATCGAAAAGCCGGGCGGGAACAGGTGCTTTGAACGCGGCATTGGCTGCTGCATCATAGCTACGTGCATCGGGCAGCATACCGATCTCGTTTTCCACCTGGATGGTGATCACCGTCTGCTGCTTTGCATCGGCCTGCTTCAGGTGGCGCATCAGCGCCGTAAATGCATGGATATCCGCCTGCAGGTTATTTTGATTGAAGGGCGTGAGGATCTCGTGCAGGACACCTTCCCGGTCAGCGATCCTTGGGAATCTTGCCGTATTCGTTTTCACCCAGGCAGGCGCATAGCAGGACATGCTGTTTTTCCAGGCGCCAAACCAAAGCAGCACCAGCTTCATGTTGTTCAGCCGCGCATGCTTTATCAGCGTATCGACAGATGAAAAGTCAAACTTTCCTTCCACCGGCTCGATGAGCTCCCAGTACACCGGGGCCAATACCGTGTTCAGGTTCATCTGCCGCAGCTTTGGCCATACCGGTCGCATGTAGGCAGCATCCGAAGCGCTGGAATTGCCCAGCTCGCCTCCCAGCACCAGGAAGGGTTTGCCATCCACCCATAACTGTGTCACATCCCCCTTCTTCACCAGCCGGGGCAAGGCAGAACGTTCCTGTGCTGTTGTATGTAAACAGGAAATGACAAGCGTAATGATCAGTACTCTTCTCATTAATTACCGGACTGCCGGGTTTGAATATACTCCGCCACGGTAACCATGGGTGCAATCCAGATCTCGCTTTCATGCTGCTTCAGAAACTGTAAAAATTCGCGATGTGCCGGCAACGATACGTCCAGCCCGTTGCCCCCGCCTACTCCATGAAAGAGGACGACCAGCAAGGACTTCGTTTCCATTGCTTTCTTTGCCCAGCCGATCAGCTGGGTACCGCTTTCTCCGTTCACGCCATAGCAGTCCACATTCCACAGGTTTGTCTGGCCAAGGGTATTCAGCCGGCTCGTGACGCCTCTTGCGGCCACAAAGTCATTTTTCAGCGGCCCGATAAACAACGAATCACCAATTTTCATATCGCCGCAGGTGTAGGCATAGGTACGTTTCGTTTTGCCGTCCAGCAGCCGCAGGAACAGGTTGGTCATTCTCGCTTCATCTACTATTCGCTGCACCGTGTAGTTACGCAGGTCATACTCCTGCCGTACCCATTCCCTGCCGGCGCCTCCCTGGCAGGGATGAAACAGGGTATGGTTGCCCAGCTCATGGCCGTTCTCCGCCAGTTTCTTCCACTCGCCCATCCTCCGCTGCATGGAAGTGGAAAAGGCAGTCACATAAAAAGTAGCTTTCAATCCAAGGGAGTCGAGCAGCGGCACCGCATTGTCCAGGTGCTGATCGATGGCATCATCGTAGGTGATGACCACCGCACATTTTTTTCCCTGCCACGGTGTGGCGGTTTGCGCCTGTATACCCGAGATCATGGAGGCGCTGATCAAAAAATAAACAAGAATCTTTTTCATGATGACATGTATTTATCTTATTGTGATGCTTTCCTTTCGTAGCGCAATAGCTTACCGGCCCAGGGAATAAAATACTGGAAATTCGGTGCATCGGTATGCCCGCCGTCGTGTTGCCGCCAGGCCAGCTCTCCCTCCAGCAACCCTGTCAGCACCGGCGGCATTTGCGCGTTCCGGTAATCATCGCCGGCGCCGATATCCTTTACCCCCAGCAACCTGAATACCGCACCGGCCGCTACCGTAGCCATATAGCTGCCCTGCTGGTCCAGCCACTTCGCATCGCCTTTGGCCGGGATGCCATAGCTGATAAAAGTAAGACGCGGCGCGCAAAGTGCAATCAGCTCATGAGAATCCACCGGCAGATCGCAACCCGTTTTGGCGCCAAACGTTGATTCGGACGCGCCATATTTCAAATAATTTCCTGCCATCCAGTGATACCCGCCGCCACCGGTCAGGTTCTCTACCGCTTCCCCGAACACACGGCGATGCAGCGTGGCGCCGCCCTTGCCGGAGGAGCCGATCAGCCCCACTGCAAACCGCGGCTCGAATGCCAGCGTGACCAGCGCCGCTTTGCCATAGCGCGACACGCCTTCGATCCCTACCCGCCTGGCATCCACCAGCGTATCCGTTTCCAGGTAATCCAGCCCGCGTGCTGCACCCCAGCTCCAGGCGCGCAGCGCACCCCAGTCATCGGGTTTCCGGGGCTGCCCCTTGTTGACCAGCCCGATAATTCCTCTGGTCAGCCCTGCCCCGTTATCGGCCTGGATGCTGGCGGGATCGATGGTAACATATCCCCAACCCGCGGCCAGCAGCTGTTCAGTGGGCGGTGAATCGCCCGATACCGGCGGTGCAAAAAAGTTCGGACCCGGCAACCGGGTAACCGGTGTATAAGCAGGGTACTTATCAAAGATCTCCTTCAGCGAAGGATCGTTTTTGATCATCATCTCTTTGAAAGCCGTATTCAGCTTTTCCATGTCTTCGGCAGAAGGCTGCGCGGGAGCAGGAAAGGCCGGCCGGCCAAACATCATCAGCACCGGCACAGGTCCTTTTACATTCGCAGGCACCACCAGCATCATATTGATGTCCACATTGATCAGGGGATAGCTGCTGTTATCGACATGGCCGACCAATTGTTTGGCAATAACCGGGGTGCGCCCTACAAACTCCCGGTCGGTGATCTTCACGGTCCAGGTCACGCCGGGAATGTTGCGCGGCAGCCTGCCATACACTTCCCGCTCCAGGTCTTCCACGATCTCCGGCCGGCGCTGTTGCCACCATTGGTCCGCGGTCGTTACTTTCTTCCCGCTTTTTGTAATGAGCGCGTCCGGCAGCTGCGGACAGGGATTGGCCAGCGATTCATCGTAGTTGGCATGATCGGGCGCCGACTCATTCCCATTGGCGCCCGGCCGCAGCTTTTTAATGCCCAGCTGCTGCATCATCTGCGCCTGGTCCTGCTGCCCGGTAAAGCTGACCGGGCGCGGATACCGGCTGCTGTCGATCGCCGGCTGTGCAATAACAGAAGCAGAGCTGCCAAGAAGTAAAAGAAATAAAAATGCTTTCATCAGTCGTTATTTATCGGTTCTGAATGGCGAGGCAGGCAAGCCTTCCTTGTTGTACAAATTCGGGTTGGCCGGGTTATCTGCCCAGGCATAGCGCACATATTTCGGAGCGGTAACACTCTCGCTCCATACGACCACCTGGCCGCCCTCAATGGTGGCATGCGCCCATACAAATTTTTTATCCCCGCCGGCGATGGCAAATTCACCCAGCGGTTCGCCATCGCTGGCGATCAGCCCGCTGCCGGTATGCCGGAAGCTGATCCTGATCTTATTGCCTTCGATGACGGCCGATTCATACAGCGGGCCTGAATAAACGATGGCGGCGCCATAGGCAAGCTTATCCGCAGCCAGCGCCAGCCGTTCGCCCACATCTTTTTTATTATCCGGGTGGATATCATTCCACTCACCCAGGTCGATGGCCACGGCAATGGCTGTATTCGGCTCTGACAAGGCTTTCAGCTGTGCCTCTCGAAGCAGCGCCCAGTTGCTTTCCTCAGGCAGGTAATTCACTTCCATAAAATTGGGCAGCTGCACATACAGGAACGGCAGGTCTGCCTGCTTCCATTTGCCGCGCCAATCGGCGATCAATGCTTTTTGCAGCTTTTCATAGTCCTGCGGACGGCCTGCATTGCTCTCTCCCTGGTACCAGAGCATGCCTTTGATGGCATAGTTGATCACCGGCGCCACCATGGCATTGTAGAGCGCGGCCGGTTGATTTTGTGCAGCAATTCCGGGCACACCCGGGCGTGATTGGTAGACAGCGCCTACTTTGTATTGCCAGCTGCCTTTCAGATCGATGGTATCGTTGCCGGCAAACAAACAATACGGCTTATCAGGTACGAACCCGCCTTTGCCAAAGTTGTTGATGACCTTTATAACAAATACATTTTTTCCCGGTTTCAATAAACCAGCCGGTACCGCATACCTGCGCTGCGGGTACAGGTAGGTAGTAGCGCCCACCTGCTGCCCGTTGATGTACAGCACATCTGCATCCACGATCCTTCCCAGGAAAACTTTGGCAGGCTTGCCGGTCATAGCTGCAGGCACATAGATCTCGCGGCGGTACCATACCACACCGTTCAGATCACGGATACCCTGGTCCTCCCAATAACCTGGTATATTGATCATCCGCCATTCTTTGGGCGCATAGTCCATCGCATACCAGGGCTGCGGCCCGGTGAGTCCCTTATCCTGTGGTTGGTCTCTCTGGCCTGCGGCGGCGGCGGCAAATGACCTGCGGTTCGTTTCGTTTACATAGGCCGTATCCCTGTTTTTATTGATCGCAGCAAGCTGAGAAGAGAAATCCCGGAGGCCTTCTTCGCTCATCCAGGCTTCGATCGGCGAGCCGCCTACACTGGCATTGATCAGCCCGATCGGTACCTTGTATTTTTCATGGATCTTTCGTGCAAAAAAATAAGCTACTGCGGAGAAGGGGCGTACATCTTCCGCCACGGCAGCTTTCCAGTAACCAGTTGGCAGGTTGTCCCTGATCCCCTCCAGGCTGGTCAGCGTGGGGATCCAGAATTGCCGGATCTGCGGGTAATTGGCCGTCGCAATATCATTCGCATAGGTCACATCATGGATATTCAGCTGGTGCACCATGTTGGACTGGCCGGAGCAGAACCATACATCCCCCACAAGGATCTCTTTCAGAACGATTGTATTGCTGCCGGTAATCTCCATCGTATACGGGCCGCCGGCAGGCATCGCCGGCAGCTGCACCTGCCATTTACCATCGGCGCCGGTTGCAGTCCTGTACTTTTTCTTATTGAAGCTGACCGTAATCTTTTCCTTTGCAGCAGCCCAGCCCCAGATATTGATCTTCGTATCCCGCTGCAGCACCATGCTGTCCCTTACCAGCTGTGGCAGCTTCACTTGTGCCGATGCGGGCAGCGCAAGCGCCAGGATGAAGCTGCAAAGAATGGCTGTCTGTATTGCTCTTGTTTTTTTCATATGCCGGTTGATCATGGGTTCTTGTTTATAAACTGGGTGTTTCCATACCGCTCCAGGCTGAAGCCATTTACTTTACCATTGCTCCGCGTGAAATGCAGGTTGAGAAACTCGCTGTTGGCATAAAAATCGGCATCGCCGGCTGCATACAGCGTATAGGAATTATTCTTTCCGAGATCGATCACCAGCTGGCTTCCATTCCTCCTGATCGTAACACCCGTCCCATAGCTGCCGCTATATTCATCCAGCATTGCGTCAGCCAGCTGAAGCGAAGGTCGTTGATAAATGTACTGAAGGCCACGGGCATATCCTTCTCCCTTGGTACCCGAATGCCCGGTATTCTCCAGCACTTTTGCGCTGAATTGTAACGACGTATACTGCCGGCCGGTCAGGTGGCGCACCAGCTTTTCAAACCCGGGCACCCCTCTTTCCACCCCTCCCATGATCATACATAGCCTGGCCGGTGCCGCCGGTTTGCTCTTGAAATAAGCTTCTTCATACCGGTAGATCGCTTCCCGGTCCCACCCAAAAGCGGGACTGGCAGCCACATAGCGCTGGAACAATCCGGGTTCTGTAAACAGCGCGAAAAGCGTGAACAATCCTCCCAGCGAGCAACCCATCAGCGCCCGGTCATTTTTATCGGCCCGGTAGTGGCTCTCTACATACGGGAACAATTCATTCTTCATGAATGAGAGGAAGGTGGCGGCGCCGCCGCTTTGGGGCAGACGGTCTTCACGCGTAGGTGTATAATCTCTTGCACGAAGACTGTCGGGATTGGGATTTGCACCGCCCCAGGTAACGCCGACAATGATCAGTTCCGGTATAAAACCATCATAATACTGCTCGCCATACAACGAGGTCAGCAACGGGAAATCCCATTGCGAATCCATCAGGTAAACGACCGGGTACTGTTTGGCACCTGCCGCATAGCTTGCGGGCAGCCGGATCTGCAGCACATAATCCTGGCCCACGATGGCCGACCGGATCGTTCTTGATTCAGAACCGGGAATACTCACCGGTTGCTGGGCCAGTGTGGTAAACATGGTGAAGGTTGCAACGGCAAACAAGCTTATCTTTTTCATTCTTTATTGTTTAATGCCAGCTCCAGGCTTTGGTAGTATATTATTTCGCGATCATATCCGGTATTTCCCATGCCGGGTGTATTCTTTCCCGGCACAATGGAAGGAAAGCCAACTGCGATCGAAGTGTTCAGTGCGGCTTTGGCCGACTGGTTGAGAAAGCTTCTCTGGCTGATGGCGGATCGCTTTGCTTTTTTCATGATGGCAGTTTCCGGGGCTATACAAATCTATAAGGCCGCGCCTTAAAATTGATTCTTTAATATAGAGTGACCTTATAGTTTATTGCTTTATCGTTATTTCCGGCGGTGTCGCAAAATAGTGCCAGGCGCTCTCCGCTTTGGCTTTATCAAATTTCCCGTTGAACACCACAAAGCGGTATCTCAGCACATAAGTGTTTCCCGGTACCAGCAGCCAGTCCCGGTCCCTGGTCGGAGCGAAATTGGCAAACATGTCGCCACGCCCGTTCGTATCCAGGGTCCAGATCCGCATCGGCTCCGGGTGGTTATAATTGGCCGGGTACGAAAGCATGACGGCACCGCCATATTCATTATCCGGCAAGGCTCCCTGTACGATGCACCAGCGGGCTCTTGAATTGTCGGTATTTGCTCTTGTTTTCCCTTCCGAAGTCAGCACCTCGCAATTGTTATTGTCCCAAAAACCCGTCGTGCGCCAGCCCAGCCCGGCATAGCGATAAGCAAGGATGAGGAACGGGCTCGCGGAAGCACAGCTCAGCCGGGAAGTAATATCCACGAGATAATATTCCTTATCTCCTTCGGGTTTGTACACCCTTACCGTCTGCACCTCATTCAGGGCCACTTTTTCCGACCCATCCTTTTTGAACACCACGTGCTCGTGCAAGACCTCGAATTCCGAGAAGATCTCACCACTGGCTATGGCTATCATCTTTGCAAAGCGAACGGTTCCTTTACGCCCTTTGATATTCCAGAAGTCTACGGTATCGCTTTCAAACAGCACATGCGTCCAGGGGTTCCAGATGCCGTAATGATGGTAATGATCCGGCGCCTGGATGCGGGTCAGCTCCTGGCCCCGTGGTGTCCACAGCGGGTGAATGAACCCGCTTCTTTTATAATTGGTATCGATGCCATCAGGCGGGTACAGTGTTTTGTAATAATAACGCAGCAGGTTCTGATCGCCGGCATGAATGGTGAGCGTACCCTCCTTGTCATAAACGCTCATGCTGCCGGATAAAGACCGGTCAGCTGCGTGCACTAATTGGTACACTCTTTTGCCGGACAGATGTCCATTGTTTGTAACCGGCCAGGTAAGCTCGCGCCGCTCCCCCTGTTTTACCTGGAACGGAACAGGTATCGTGGCATTACCTTTTACTTCTACCAGTGCCAGCGCACTATCACTGAGCACCGTAATTTTATCCAGGTCGATGCTGACAGGTATGTCCAGCCCGT
>JBEVLT010000414.1:0-4854 GCA_040509055.1 Chitinophagaceae bacterium | reverse complement strand
GCTTCTTGCCCTTTGCCAGGCCGATCTCGATCTTCACCAGGCTTTTTTCATTGATGTAGAGGCGCAGCGGGATCAGCGTATAGCCTTTTTCCTTCAGCTTCGCTTCTATTTTCCTGATCTCCCGTTTCTGCAGCAGCAGCTTACGGTCGCGCACCGGGTCGTGGTTGTTCAGGTTGCCATGCGAGTACTCGGCAATGTGCAGCGATTTGAGCCACACTTCTTCCTTGTGCAGCAGGCAATAGCTGTCGTTGAAGCTCACTTTACCGTTGCGGATGGATTTCACCTCCGTGCCCAGCAGTACCAGGCCCGCGTCGTATTTCGCATCGATGAAATAGTCGTGGTAAGCGGAACGGTTCTTTATTTCATAACTCATAACTCACATTTATACGGCCGGATGAGGACGCTGTTATTGGCGGATGAATATTTCATCGACCACGTAGAGCTGCTCTTCCCTGCTGTAGTATCCATAATATTGATTCCCGTTGATGTTGAATTGATTTGTTGCCATCGCTTTACGGCTGACGCCTTTCCGGTCGTCTCTTATCTGTCGTAACGGAAGGATAGCCGATCACCCGTTTCCGGGCATGGGAAAAAAGGATCATACCGGCCAGGAACACCGGTAGCAGCACGGTTTTTTTCATACAAGGTGGTATAGTTAGTTCTTCAGCAGCCTGAGCACGGTCGCCAGTTTCTGCTTCAGTTCTTTCCGGGGCACGATAAAATCGAGGAACCCGTGCTCGAGAATAAATTCGCTGCGCTGGAAGCCTTCGGGCAGGTCTTTCTTGATCGTCTCCTTGATCACGCGGGGGCCCGCAAACCCGATCAGGGCGCCCGGCTCGGCAATGTTCAGATCGCCCAACATACCGAAGGAGGCCGAAATGCCGCCAAAGGTAGGATCCGTCATCAGGGAAATATACGGCAGCTTTGCATCGCTGAGCTGGGAAAGCTTGCCGCTGGTCTTTGCCAGCTGCATCAGCGAAAAAGCGCTTTCCATCATCCGGGCACCGCCGCTCTTGCTGATCACCATGTACGGCATGCCGTGGGCAATGGCATAATCGACAGCCCGCGAAAATTTTTCTCCCATTACGCTGCCGAGCGAGCCGCCGATGAACTCGAAGTCCATACAGGCGATCACGAGGTCCTGCCCGCCTACCTTGCCGGTAGCCACCCGCATCGAGTCTTTCAGATCGGTTTTGCTCCAGATCTCCTCCAGCCGCTTTTTGTACGGTTTCAGGTCGGTAAATTCCAGGAAGTCCTTGCTGCGGATATTGTCAAACAGTTCGGTGAACTCGTTGTTGTCAAACAATATTTCGAAGTACGTCGTACTGTTGACACGATGGTGGTAGCTGCACTTGGGACAAACGAAGAGGTTTTCCCGCAGTTCCGTCATCGTGCAGATATAGTTGCAGTCCGGGCATTTGGTCCACAGCCCTTCAGGCGTTTCTTTTTTCTCGGAGGTTTTGGTATTGATACCTTTCTTGATGCGCTTGAACCAGCTATTCTTCGTTTCTTCGGTTTTTCCGTCCTCACCCGCCAGGTTCGCATCGAAATCTTCAACTTGTTTCGCCATAACCTTTTGTTAAAGCACAAATATAGGAGTTTGACGCTGAAGTGAATAGTCAATGGTGAATGGTGAATAACTATCCCGCAACAGGGCAATATGCAATTTGTAAGGGCTGCTGCAATCCAGGAATTTGCCTATTGCCCATTCACTTCTTCAGCACCTCTTCAAAAAGCTTAAATATCCGCTTATACTCGTCTGTCCAGCTGCTGGGTTCCACGAAGCCGTGATCTTCCATCGGGTAGGAGGCCAGCTCCCAATCTTCCTTTCCCAGCTCGATCAGCCGCTGCGCCAGCTTTACAGCATCCTGGTAGTGAACGTTGATGTCCATCATGCCGTGGCAGATGAGCAAATGGCCTTTCAGCCCTTCTGCGAAATAATACGGCGAGCTTCTCCGGTAAGCCAGGCTGTCGGTAAACGGTTCGTTGAGAATGTTGGAGGTATAGCCATGGTTGTAGTTGGCCCAGTCGGTTACCGGTCGCAGGGCCGCACCTGCAGCAAATACACCGGGCTCCGTAAACAGCCCCATCAGCGTGATAAAGCCGCCATAGGAGCCGCCGTATAAGCCCACATGCGCCGGGTTGACCCCGTAGTTCTTTACCAGGTAATCAGCCGCATCCACATGATCCGTAAGGTCCTTGCCGCCCATATACCGGTAAATGCCGGTACGCCAGTCACGCCCATAGCCGGCGCTGCCGCGGTAGTCGATGTCCATGACATAATAACCGTTGTCGGCCAGCAGGTTGTTGAACATGTATTCCCTGAAATAACTGCTCCACCAGCGGTGTGCATTCTGCAGGTAGCCGGCCCCGTGTACGAAGAGTACCGCCGGCCGGTTGGGGTGCGGGTTGGCCGGTTTGTACAGCCTTGCATACACGGTGGCGCCGTCGCGGGCGGTAAAGCTGATCAGCTCCGGGTCGCGCCAGGGATAGGCTTTGAACGTATCGCTTTGCGCCCTGAACGTGAGCTGCTGCGCCCGGCCATTCACCTTATTTTCCTGAAGGTACAGCTCCCAGGGCTTATTGGAATAGGAGTACAGGATCGCCAGCCATTTTTCATCCGGCGACATCACCACGTCGTTGGCACCGGTAAGGGTAGTGATGCGTTCCGCCTGGCCGCCGGATACCGGCAACCGGTAAAATTGCTTTTCGCCGGGATGCACTTCGTTGGTGACCAGGTAAAAATATTTTTTATCAACCGAGAGACGGACCTGCTGCACTTCGTATCGGCCGGCGGTCAGCGCTGTCTTTTTGCCTGAGCCTGCATTTATCGTGTACAAATGCGAATAGCCGGTGGCTTCGGATTGGTACCAAACGGTGTTTTCGTCGATCCAGCCGATGCCGCTGCCGCTGATACCGGGGCCACCGATCCAGGCTTCGTCGCGCTGCCGGTCCAGCAGTGTCAGCCGGTAGCGGGCCGCATCCCAGAGCATCAGCCAGCGGTCTTTGTTGTCGTCCGAACGAATGTCGAGCACAGCATAGGTTCCCCGGGGCGACCATACCGGTGAGAAAAAAGTGACGGAGCGGTTGGCCGGTTTCTTTTTCTTTTCGTCCAGCTGTTTGGGATAATCGGCCAGGTAGTCCGGCAGGTCGGCAATACCGGGCAGGGAATCAGCTTTCAACACGAGGATCGTGTCCTGCAGCCTGTCGTACAGGAAAAATTCGGAGGCGCCCTGCGGCGCGCCCACTTTCGACCGGGCCGGAATATCGGTGGTAAACCCCGTTTCCGTCACATAGGCCGGTACGATGGTGGCTTTGGCATTGGCAGGCGTTTTCACCAGCCGGTAGCTGATAAACCGGCCGTCCGGGCTGATGGCAAGGCCCTGCAGCTGCTTATCGTCAAGCGGGATGCTGCGAAGTTCTTTGGGCCTGGTGTCCTTGGTATACTTGTCGGCGGCTTCACGCTTTTCCTTCCGGGTGTGCAGTACTTCCATGTAATTCAGCTGGTCCTTTTTCAGCCAGTCTTCCTGTGGGTTGGTTGACTCTTTTTTGGGGGCGGCCGGGCCGGTTTTTATATTGGTCAACTGCCAGGTTTCACCGGTGGCAATATCCCAGGCATAGAGGTTCTGGCTGCGGGCATACACGATCTTTGTATCGCTGAAGGAAAACTGGGGATTGGTTTCTGCTTCCGTGGTCTGCAGGATGCGGCGGGTAATGCCGCTTTTGACATCTGCATAACAGATGTCGCCATCCTTTGCATACACGTATGCCGTTCGGCCGGTATTCCAGGTAAGGGCCGTGGCGGCCACCCGGTTTTGCTTGTCGGCCACGGTCGCTTTTACGGGCGTTGTGGTGGTAAGGGTAATTAAGTACAGCGAGTCATCCGGCGCCTGGTCCGGGTTCCAGGTAAAATACAGCGTCCTGCTATCCATGCTCCATTGCGGCGCCGCCGGGGAGGTACCGATCCATTTCGGATCGCGCATGATCTTTTCAACCGTGAGCGGTGCCAATGGCTGCTGGGCGATAGCCGCAGCGGAGGTCAGCAACAAGGAGCAGAAAGAAAGGACTTTAATCATGTATCCGATGTTTGCCCTAAATATATCGAGAATGGAGGCAAAAAAGCAGGCGCCTGTTTCAAATGGCAGGACGCAGGGGACAAAAGGCAGGTGATCGTTTTACAACTACCGGCCCCGGAGTTTGATACTCCGATATGTTTCGATCACTTCCGGGTAGTTCCTTCCGGGTATATCGATCGGCATATTGGGCTCCACAAACAGTTCCCCGGATACCCGGATAGACTGGTTCAGCTCACCGGCTGTCCAGGGCAGATGGTCCCTGATAAAATAGAGCAGCCCATCGGCATCGCTGCGGATGGCAGCCTGTCCATACTCGTTGACCGCTTTTCCCGACAACGAAAGAATAGCAGGGTTGAGCTTCCATTTCGGGTTGTTGATGACAAAGATAGTGCCCACCATTTCCTGCCTGATCACCCCGTCGGTGGATGCTTTGTGCTCTTCTGTTTTTAATGTTCCGCTTACGGTGATCTGCCGGCCCCTGATGCTGTCATGCCAGGAGTCCATGCCGCTGAGGGAATATAAGCGATCATCGTTTCCCGATTTCACACGGGCGCCGTCTTTTTCATCGCCGGCATAGCCGGTAATGGTTATTATCTGTGGATTCTTGCACCCTGCCAGGAGCAGCAAAATGAGCAGGAATTTAGTGAAAGGCATGGTTACTGAACGGTCTTTTATGAAGGATAAAAAATATACTTGTTTTCTCAAAGTATCTCCGCAATATTCCGTTGAATATTCTCCGCCAGCTTATCGGTAGGCACATCGTTGGGATCGCCGCTGA
>JBEVLT010000413.1:0-3560 GCA_040509055.1 Chitinophagaceae bacterium | reverse complement strand
TGGGGCCTATGGAGCTACCGGTAAAAGTGTACGGTATCGTCATCAGCTCCATGTGCATGCTGGCGCTTCACATGCCTTATCTCGGGAATAAACCGGCAGGACGCCTGATGATGGCAGGCGCTTTGCTGTTTGTGCTTTCGGATTCTGTGCTGGCCATCAATAAGTTTTACCAGCCGTTCGATGCGGCAGGCCTGGTCATCATGCTGACGTACGGCCTGGCGCAGTTGCTCATCGTGCAGGGTGCGGTATCGTATATCGCTTCTGTCAAAAACAATTTTCATAAATGACGTGGCAGGAAAACTTCTGTCATTACAAATAAGCCTACATGCAGCAGACGGATTTTTTAGTGGTGGGTTCCGGTATCGGCGGGTTGACCTATGCGCTGAAGGTGGCGCAGCAGTTCCCCGGTAAGAAGGTGCTGGTGATCACCAAGGCCGCAGCAGACGAAACCAATACCAAGTATGCCCAGGGTGGCGTGGCCGTGGTGAACGACCTGGAGAACGACAGCTTTGAAAAACATATTGAAGACACATTGATAGCCGGCGATGGTCTTTGCAAAGAAGAAGTGGTGGAGATCGTGGTCAAAGACGGGCCCGATCGCGTACGCGAACTAATTGAATGGGGCGCCCGGTTCGATAAAGAAGCGGATGGCGATTACAAGCTGGGCAAGGAGGGTGGCCATTCCGAATTCCGCATCATTCATCACAAGGATGTGACGGGGCGGGAAATGGAGCGGGCCCTGCTGGATGCGGTAGCGCGGCAAAAGAATATCACCATCATCAAGCATTGCTTTGTCGTGGATATCATTACCCAGCACCATATGGGCTACCTGATCACGAAGGCGTCGCCTGATGTGGAATGCTATGGCGTGTATGCCCTGAACCTGGAGACCGGCCGCACCGAAAAGATATTAGCCAAATGCACGCTGCTGGCCACGGGTGGCAACGGGCAGGTGTACCGTACCACCACCAATCCTTCTATTGCTACCGGCGACGGCGTAGCCATGGTGTACCGCGCCAAGGGGCGGATCGAGAACATGGAGTTCATCCAGTTTCACCCCACAGCCCTGTACGAGCCGGGACTGCGCGGGCAGGCCTTCCTGATCACCGAAGCGGTGCGGGGCGATGGCGGCATCCTGCGCAACAAGGATGGCGAAGCGTTCATGGAGAAATACGACTCACGCCGGGACCTGGCCCCGCGGGATATCGTGGCCCGCGCCATCGACAGCGAAATGAAACGTACCGGTACCGAGCACGTGTGGCTGGATTGCCGGCACTTTTCCAAAGAAGCATTTACCGGACACTTTCCCAATATTTACCAGAAATGCTTGTCTGTCGGGATCGACATTACACAGCACATGATACCGGTAGCCCCGGCGGCACACTACAGCTGTGGCGGTATCAAAACGGATGAATGGGGCCGCACGTCTATCCGCAACCTGTATGCCTGCGGCGAATGCTCGAGCACCGGGCTGCATGGCGCCAACCGGCTGGCGAGCAATTCGCTGCTGGAAGCGATGGTATTTGCCCACCGCTGCTACCTGGATGTGATGGAGAAGATCAATACCGTATCGTTCAACGAGAACCTGCCGGACTGGAATGCCAAAGGCACCCGGGAGCCGAAGGAAATGATCCTGATCACCCAAAGCCTGAAGGAACTGCAATCGGTGATGAGCGATTATGTAGGTATCGTGCGCAACGATATTCGTTTGCAGCGGGCCTCGCGCCGGCTGGACCTGCTGTGGGAAGAAACGGAACAGCTCTACCAGGCATCCTCGCTTTCGCCGCAATTGCTGGAGCTGCGTAATCTGATCACGGTCGGTTACCTGGTGGTCAAAGGCGCTTCGTTCCGCAAGGAAAGCAGGGGTCTGCATTTTAATACGGATTACCCCAGCAAGAGCAGCCTGGTACAGAACATTGTATTGTAGTTATCTTTGCCTATCATGTATTACGTTGTTTACGGGTTTCTCTGGCTCATTTCCCTGCTGCCTTTACGGATATTGTATTTCTTATCGGATGCCGTGTACGGCCTGGTCTTTTATGTGTTAAAGTACCGTCGTGCGGTGGTGATGAACAACCTGCAGATCGCTTTCCCGGAAAATAGCGATGCGGAACGGCGGCAGATCGCGAAGAAATTTTATCACAACCTGATCGATACGTTTATCGAAACGCTCAAATTGCTCAGCGTTTCGCCGGCCTTTGTGCAGCGTCATTTCACGGCCAACTGGGAGGTGATCAATGAACTGAAATCAACCGGCCGCAAGGTGCAGATGCACCTGGGGCATAACTTCAACTGGGAATGGGCGAATGCCGCCTGTGCGCTGGGCCTGGATTTTCCTTTTGTCGGCGCCTATATGCCGATGAAGAACAAAGTATTCAACCGCCTGTTTTATCATATGCGGTCCCGGTTCGGCACCTTGCTGGTCAGCGCCACGAATATGCGGAAGGATATGCTGCCGCACCGCAATACGCAGTACATGATCGCCCTTGCTTCGGACCAGAATCCCGGTCACCCGGGCAGTGGGCTGTGGTTCAATTTTTTTGGCCGCCCTACGCCCTTTCTGAGCAAACCGGCCAAAAATGCCATCATTAACGATTGTGCGGTGGTGTTCAGCTTTATTCATAAAAAGAAGCGGGGCTATTATGAAATGGTGATCACGCTGGTGGAAGAAAATGCCCGCAATACCACCGAGCTGGAGCTGACCCGCAAGTTTGTACAATATACCGAGTACGTCATCCGCAACTATCCCGACATATGGCTCTGGAGTCACCGGCGCTGGAAGCATGCGTGGAAGGAGGAGTATGGGGAGGTGATTGAATAGATAAGCTGATTGAAAATGAAAAGCAAAGGTCTCTGTGACCGGATCGACAGACTTCCTCTAAGTGGTTCACTGCTAGTTCAATACATGAAAACACGTAGTGATTATACCGTGTTTTTCCCGTCTGCTGCGCATGAATAGTTGCCTATTATTGCAGGATGGCCGATACCGTGTCTTACCAGGAATTGCTGTACGAATATGAATTGCTCCGTGCCAGGCTGGGCATCCGCGAGCATTACGTGAAGACAATCGTGCAGGAGATATACGATAATATAGGGCAGGTGCTGAGTCTTGTAAGAGTGCAACTGGCCATGCTGAACCCTGGCGGGAAAGCTGATGAAAAGGCAATGCTCGATTCTTCCGGGCAACTCGTTGGTGCTGCTATCCGTGACCTGCGCAGTATGTGCCGTCAGTTTCAGCCGGAAGAGGCGATTACCGGCTGGGCAGACTTTAATGATGCATTCAGCGCCGCTGTAAAAAGTACATTTCCGGGTGCGGCATACCGGGTACAGCAAACGGACCCGCCTGCTATCATGGCAAAAAGCCGGATAATGATCCTCCTGAACCTGCTGCTGGATATGATGGATATGCTGCGTGAAAATGAAACCAGGAAACTTGTGGCAGCAGATATGAGTTGCTTACAAGAAGAGATCGTGTGCTGCATGCAGTACACAGGAGAACTCGTGACCGTTACCCGGTTTAAGAACAAAGCTGGTCAACGGGGTCGTTCTGTAGCGGAAAG
>JBEVLT010000412.1:0-11838 GCA_040509055.1 Chitinophagaceae bacterium | reverse complement strand
GGGAAACTTTCGATCTTTCTACCGTTACCATCGGGCTGGGCTGGGACGTCCGCAAGAAATCAGGCGGTTTCCTCGGCAAGCTGATGGGCAGCAAAGAACAGGAATATGACCTGGATGCCATCGCCTTCCTGCTGGATGCCAACGATAAAGTAGCCAATCTCGGCAGGACGGTGCAGGCCAACGGCCGGCAGATGGGACTGTACGAAGGCGATGTGATATTTTTCAACTCCATGCGGCATCCGTCGGGCCATATCTGGCTCACCGGCGACAACCGTACCGGGGCCGGCGATGGCGATGATGAACAGATCATCGTGAAGCTCGATTCGCTGGGCCAGCAATACCAGAAGATCGTCTTCCTGGTCACCATTTACCAGGGCCGGCAGAACAACCAGCATTTCGGCATGATCGACAACGCATTTATACGCGCCGTGGACAACCGCGGAAAAGAGATTGCCCGGTACAGCCTTTCCGGCGACGCCAGCCTGAACGGCCTGTGCTCCCTGATCTTTGCCGAAGTATACCGCAAAGACGGCACCTGGAAGTTCAGGGCGCTGGGACAACCCCAGCAAACCGACAGCTTTGTAGAGGTGCTGAAAAACTATGCCTATACTCAATAACAAAGTGCCGGATGGCCAGCTACCAACATTATTCTTTCGATCTCTGGCTGACGCTGATCAGGTCCAACCCTTCTTTCAAACAGGAAAGGGCGGCTTTCTTTTACCAGCACTTCAACGGCAAAAAAAAACCGCTGGAAGAAGTTCAGCTGGCCTTCCGGCAGGTAGACCTGATGTGCAATGCCATCAATGAAAAAACCGGTGGCAACATCGATGCGGAAGAAATGTACCTGATGGTCATCAGCATGATCAACGATCACGATATTGCATTAAAAGACATCGACATCACCACGCTCTATGATGAAATGGACGACCTGCTGCTGCGGCACCTGCCCGGCGTGTATTGCGGGCGGACCGCCGGCGTGCTGGATGCGCTGAAGCAACAGGACACCACGCTCAATATCCTGAGCAATACCGGGTTTATCAAAGGCAAAACCCTGCGGCAGGTCCTGTCGCTGATCGGGCTGTCCGGCTACTTCGACTTCCAGCTGTATTCGGACGAGCTGGGCATGTCCAAACCCAGCAAACACCTGTTCCAGCACCTGCTGCAGCATATTACCGAAATAAAGAAAGGAGAGATCGACCGCAACCTGATCATCCACGTGGGCGACAACCCGGTAGCAGATGTGGAAGGCGCCCGGGCCGTGGGGATCAACAGCCTGCTGGTCAACTCCAACCAAACATCCATCCTAACCCTTTTGAACTGATGCCACTCACCTATTCACTTCATAAGATCGACGCTGCTGACCGCTTCGGCTTCTGCCCGGAAGCGTATAGCCGGTTTAAGTTCGGCGACGAAAAGGTGGCCCGCAACTTCGGCACGCAGCTGGCACGCGGGTTCATCAGCGACTACCTGTCCCTGCTGCCCGAAGCGCAGCAGCTGGTGGTCATCTCCAGCCCCTACTCCTTTATACCCACGGCTACCTTTGCCATGAAAAATCATTTCGTCTTCCAGCTGAACCGCTGGCTGGCGGAGAATGGCCGGCCGGTGGTACAGGAAACAAAAGTGCACCGTACCATCACCTATAAGGAAGATTACGGGGAGCTGAGCGCCGAACAACGGATCAACCTGATCAGCAACGACTCTTTTCATATCGACCGGCATTTCCTGGCCGGCAAGACCCTGCTGTTTCTCGACGATATCAAGATCACCGGCAGCCACGAACGGATGATCCTGAAGATGATCGGTGAATATGAGCTGGACAATCCCGTGGTAATGCTGTACTTTGCCGAGCTGGTGAACCACAGTATCCATCCCAGCATCGAGAACCAGCTGAATTATTCCTACGTCAAATCGATCTTTGACCTCAACGAGATCATCAAATCCGGCCATTTCTTTATCAATACCCGGATCGTAAAATACATTCTCAACTACGAGTTTGACGGGTTCAGGATATTCATGCAGGACCAGCCGGAAAGCTTTGCCGACACCCTCTACAACATGGCCATCGGCAACGGCTATCACACCATCGAAGCCTATGCCCGCAACCTGGACTACATTAAAAATTATCTGATCACCAATTCTCATAAAACGATATCACATGGCAATTAACCTGCAAAAAGGACAACGGGAAAACATCAACGCACCCAAATTCGTCATCGGCCTTGGCTGGGACACCAACAGTTCCAGCACCGGCGGCGCCTTCGACCTGGATGCCTCTATTTTCATTCTCGGCGAGAGCCGCAAGATCCTGTCCGACCAGCACTTTGTATTTTACAACAACCTCGTTTCGCCCGACGGCGCCGTGGAGCATACCGGCGACAACCTGACGGGCGACGGTGATGGAGACGACGAACAGATAAAAGTGGATCTGTCAAAGATCGGCAGCGATGTAAGAGAAATCTGTGTGGTGGTGACCATACACGAAGGCGAAACGCGCAAACAAAACTTCGGGCAGATCCGCAACTCCTTTATCCGCGTGTTTGACGCGACCAACAACAGCGAGATCCTGAAATACGAACTGGAAGAAGATTTCTCCATCGAAACCGCCGTGGAGTTCGGGCGCATCTACAAAAAAGACAACAACTGGAAATTTGAAGCCGTCGGCGTAGGCATGCGTGGCGGCCTGCAGGATTATTTAACCAAATACAGCTAACCCATATGGCAATCAATCTTCAAAAAGGCCAGCGCATCAGCCTGGAAAAAAGCAACGGCAGCAAGCTGCAGCATATCTGCGTGGGCATCAACTGGGGCGCCATCGAAAAGAAGGGACTGTTTGGCCTCAGCAAGTCAAAAGAGGCAGTGGACCTGGACGCCAGCTGCGCCCTCTACAGCGACTCCAAACAACTGACCGACCTGGTATATTTCGGCAACCTGCGTTCCAAAGACGGGTCCATTAAACACAGCGGCGACGACCTGACCGGCGATATGGGTGGCGACGACGGGCTGGACAACGAAGTGATCACCCTCGATTTTTCGAAGCTGAACCCTTCGGTCAACTATGTGGCCTTCGTGCTCAACAGCTTTCGCGGCCACGATTTCGGCACCATTCCCTTTGCTTCCATCCGCATTTACGAAGGCACGCCATCGCGGGTAACCGAGGTGTTTGCCACCTATGATATCGCCAACGGACCAGGTTTTGCCGGCCACGTATCGATGGTAATGGGTGTGTTTTACAAGAAAAACGGCGATTGGAAATTCAATGCCATCGGTGAGCCCACCAAGGACAAGAAGCTGGAACAAACCGTGCAAACGGTAGCCCAAAATTATTTATAATCATTCCAAAACTACAGACCATGGAAAACATAACACCGGCACAGGCCATACAAACACCGGCCCTTATCGATAAAGAAGGCAACGTCAACCTCGAGTCCATTCCGCCACTGGAAGCCAGGCGGCTGGAGGACCTTGGCAAAAGCCTGCAGCCGGGCGATGTCAATTCCATTCTCAACTACGGGGTGGAGGTGCAGAACTCGATGGAAAAATACAGCAACGAGTTTCTCACCTCCGTTCGCGTCTACAACTCCGGCGAGGTAGGCACGCTGATCAACGACCTGTTGTCGGAGCTGAACTATATCGATGTGGATGAGCTGAACCAGGGCCCTTTGAAAAAGTTCCTGTCGCGCATCCCCTTTCTGGGCAAGCTGATCATGGATGCCAAAAAGCTCTTCCAGAAATACGACACCGTCGTCGGCAATATCGACAAGATCACCAACAAGATCAAGGCCGGCCGGATCAACTCCATCAAGGACAACAGTTCGCTGCAGACCATGTTCGACTCTAATGTCAATTACATCAAGCAGATGGAGGAACTGATCGTCTCCGGCACCCTGCGGCACCGCGAGCTGCAGCAAAAGCTGGCAGCCATGGAGGCCAATGCGGCTGCCTACAACGATTACGAGATCGCCGACCTGCGCGAGTATGTAAATCGCCTGGACAAACGCCTGGCCGATATGAAAGTAGTACGCTTTATCATGCTCCAGTCGCTGGCGCAGATCCGCGTGGTGCAAAACAACAATACGTCCATTGCGGAAAAAGCGCAATCGATCGTATCCACCACCATCCCGGTCTGGAAAAACCAGCTTACCATTGCCGTGGCCCTGCAGCGTCAGAAAGCCAACGTGGAGATGCACAAGAAGGTGTCGGACACGACCAATACCATTCTCCAGAAAAACGCCGAGCTGCTGAAGCAAAACAGCATCGACGTAGCCCGCGAGAACGAAAAGACCGTGGTATCGGTAGAAACACTGAAACAAACCACCCGCTCGCTCATCGATACCCTGAACGAAGTAAAACGGATACACGAAGAGGGTGCGCAAAGCCGCAAAACACTGGATACGGAACTGCAGAGCCTCGAAACCGAACTGAAGAAGAACGTGACCCGTGTCAACTGAGATGATGCATGGAAAACCCTACCCAGCTCTTCGGGCATTCCGAAGCGCTTATCGATAAACTGCGGTTGTTTTCTCTTTTCTTTGAAGACGAAAATGTCATCAGGATCTATGCCCGTACCCGGGTGATCCACAACCTGTTCCGCGACAACAAGGAACTGGACGCACACAAGCTGGAACTCTTTCACCTGCAATACACCGAGTCCATTCTTGCGCTGCTGCTGCGGATAAAGCAGAACAACGAGAAGCACGTGACCCAGCTCACCGGCGAGATCGGCGTGAACGAGGAACTGATCAAAAACCTCTCTGAAGCCATGCAGCAGGAGCAATCTTTCCTGCAGGCCAGGATCGCACAGGCCAATGCCGTCGGCGTGGCGCTGAACAAGCTGTACCAGAACCTGTCGGATTATGCCCGGGACAATCCTTTCCCCGCCCGGCTGGCTGAGTTCAGCAACACCTATGCAAAAGATTTCTTTTACGAAGTAGCGCCTGAACTGGCTGACGAATTGCTGGATTATGACCCGGACAGGGTGTACCGCAACGGGTACGGGACGATCGAAAAAAAATTGATGGGCCTGCAATGCAAGCACCAGTTCCGCAACCTGTTTCACGCCGGGCTGAAAAGCGGTTACCGGGTCATGGAAGTCTACCGGCTGGCAGATTTTATTGTCGAAGACGACGATAATGAGTATTTTGTTTATGATCCTTCCCGCAACCTTTTCCTGGGCTGCGAAACGGAAAAACTGTCCAATATCGAAACGACCGGTACCCTGTCCAAAAAAGCGCAGATCGTGCTGGAGCTGAATGAAAAGAATGCCCGGCTGAAAAACGCCATCCCGGCAGCAAGGATCGCCATACCGGGAGAAGTGGCCAGCCTGCTGAAGGATTACAGCACGCGCATCGAAGACATCAATTTCCTGGACCTTATCGACGACTTTGATATCCAGGCCAACATCCTGAAAACAATGCTTAATACAGATAGCATTTAAAAAACTTATCGTATGAGAAGATTACCGGTTTACCTGCTATTGGATACTTCGGGCTCGATGACCGGGGAACCGATAGAAGCTGTGAAAAACGGCGTGCAGGTAATGATCAGTTCGCTGCGGCAGAACCCGCAGGCCATCGAAACGGCTTTCATCAGCGTGATCACGTTTGATAGCATGGCCGCACAGGTGGTACCGCTCACAGACCTGGCCTCGTTCCAGATGGTGGACCTGCGGGCCACCGGCACCACGGCCCTGGGCAATGCGCTGAAGCTGCTGGCCGACCGCCTGGACACGGAAGTATCCAGGACCACGATGGAACAAAAAGGCGACTGGAAGCCGCTGGTGTTTATCATGACCGACGGCATACCGACCGACGACTGGCAAAGCGGGCTGCGCGAGTTCCGGAAGCGGAAAACCGCTTTCACCGTAGCCTGTGCTGCAGGCCCCAAAGCCGATACCAAAGTGCTGAAGCAGATCACGGACAACGTGGTGAGCCTGGACACGGCAGACAGCCACAGCATTTCGAAATTCTTTGCCTGGGTCACGGCTTCCATCGGCGTCAGCTCTACCAAAGTGGAAGCTTCGGGAAAAGAAGTGACCGGGCTCAATGAGCTGCCGCCGCCGCCGTCCGAACTGAATATCGTAGTGTGATCAATAGCTGTATCATTATTTAGAGACAAATGAGAAGATTACCTGTATACTTTTTACTGGACACGTCGGGCTCGATGTATGGCGAACCGATCCAGGCGCTCAACAATGCCCTCAGCGGCATGATCAATACCCTGCGCTCCGACCCGCAGGCACTGGATTCGCTCTGGCTAAGCATCATCACCTTTGACCGCGAAGTAAAAGAAGTAGTGCCGCTGACCGAGCTCGTCAACTTCCAGCTGCCGGAGATCACCTGCCCTCAAAGCGGCCCTACCAACATGGGCGAGGCGCTGCTGCTGCTCACTACCAAAGTGCCGAAGGAAGTGAGAAAAGGCGATGCCAACCAGAAAGGCGACTGGAAGCCCCTGCTTTTTATCATGACGGATGGCAGCCCCTCGGACATTGCCGCTTTCAAAGAGGCTGTACCGAAAATCAAAGCGCTCCGGTTCGGCGCCATCGTGGCTTGTTCTGCCGGCGCCAAAGCCAAAGACGAATACCTGAAAGAGCTGACCGATGCCGTGGTTCACCTCGACACAGCCGATAGCCTCACCCTGAAGCAATTCTTCAAATGGGTATCGGACACCATCGAGCAGGGAAACAAAAGCCAGGGTACCGGTGAAAATGTAAACCTGCCCGCTCCACCCAACGAAGTACATTTAGTCATATGAAAGCACTCCTCGTCCTGTTCCTCAGCATACTTATTACCGGGCTTTTTCTTTATTCAAAGTTATTGCCTTACCGGGACCGGCTGCACCCGCGGTACCGGGGCGTCTTCAATTTCTTCCACGGCCTTTTCAACCCGTTGCTCAACGGGATGAAACGTTTTATAAAGCCTTTTCGCGTCGGCATCGGCCTGTCGGTCGACATGACGCAGATCGTACTGCTTATCCTGTTCCTTATCCTTTTAAATGCTATTCAATGAGACGTTTACCCATCTACTTCCTCATCGATATTTCCGAGTCGATGATCGGCGAACCCATCCAGCAGGTAGAGGAAGGCCTGTCAACGATCATTAAAGAATTAAAGGCCGATCCGCAGGCGCTCGAGACCGTTTGGGTGTCCATCATCGTTTTTGCCGGCAGCGCCAAAACGCTGGTCCCCCTGCAGGAGCTCGTGAGCTTTTACCCGCCCCGCTTCCCGGTAGGCAGCGGCACTTCGCTGAGCAAGGGACTCGGGCACCTGATGTACGAGCTGCGCACCAATATCGTAAAGACCACGTATGAAAGAAAGGGTGACTGGAAGCCGATCGTGTTCCTCTTTACCGACGGCGTACCGACCGACGATACGCAGGCTGCCATCGGCGAATGGAAGGCGAACTGGCAGCGCTCGGCCAACCTGGTGGCCATCAGCTTTGGCGACGAGATGGACCTCAACACGCTGCGCGAGCTGACCGACCATGTATTGCACTTTAAGAACACGAGCGCGGCATCGTACCGTGAATTTTTCAAATGGATATCGGCCTCTATCAAAACGAGCAGTGAGAGTGTGGAGAACAATGCCTCCGGCTTTGAACTGGCCAGGCTCGACAACGATACGCTTTCAAAGATCGACGTGTCCAAGGCGCCGCCGCCGCGCCAGTACACCGACCCCAACTTCGTGGTGCTGGCTGCCAAATGCCAGAACACCAAACGTCCCTACCTGATGAAATACAAACGAACCATGAACCCCTCCGGCTTTGGCGACCTGCAGACGCTCTCCTACCGCATGGTGGGCGCCTACCAGGTAGACAATGCATATTATGAACTGTCAGACGAAAGCGGTAGCCAGCAGCAAAAGATCAATACCGACGAGCTGGTGGGCGCCCCCAATTGTCCCTGCTGCGGCAACCAGTACGGGCTGGCCCTGTGCAGCTGCGGCGGCATCCATTGCATCGGCGACGAGGAAGTAAGTACCTGCCCCTGGTGTGGCCAGTCTGGCAAATACGGTGTTGGCAAAGGAGGTTTTGACGTAAACAGGACGCAGGGCTGACATGAGCGAGGCAAAACCTTATATACAAGCGCTGTTTCACAAATATGGCATTCCGGTACACGCTACCCGCACAGCCCTCTTCGAAAAGTTTGCGGCTGAAGAAGCACACCAGCAGGCGGTGGCCCGGATTGCAGAAATTCACAAAATGCTTATGGACACATGGCGGCTTCGCAGCAGGATCGCTGATATCGTACAGCAACCGGTATCCATCCCCAACGGCACGGTAGGCAAACGCTACTCCGCCCGGATCGACTTTGCAGCCCTGGGATGGAGCGATCTTGCTGACTGGAAGATCGGCGGGCTGGACCAAACCGGTCTTCAGTTCAGCAACGAAGAAAAAACGATCACAGGCGTGCCTGTGATCAGTGGCGACCTGCACATTACCCTGCAGTTCCGCCTCGAAAGCGAAGCCGAAACTGAAGCATTCCATGAAAAAAAGATCCCGCTGATCATCAATCCCGATCCGAAATCGCTGTGGAAAACGAAGGACAGCGACCCGGATGCTCCGTACCAGAAGGAACCCGGGGTATCGGTAAGCGGCACCCTGGGCGACCGTCATTTCGTGGTAGCCTCCAAACGCGGCCGTTCGCACGCCAATGCCGGAACTTTCCGCGACGATGATTTCGCCATACAACATTTCGACAACGGCTGGAGCATCATCGCGGTGGCCGATGGCGCGGGATCCGCCCCGCTTTCGCGCAAGGGTTCCGCCCTGGCCTGCGCAGCAGTGGTCGGGTACTTTTCCGAACAGTTTACCGAACCGGTGCTGCAGGAGTTTGACGCCATCCTCGAACAGCATCATCTTCACACCGGGCAGGAGGAAACGCAAAAAAAGCTAAGTCATTTCGTCTACAATCACCTGTCAAAAGCAGCCTGGTCAGCGCATCAGTCCATCAATGAGTTTGCCGGCGGGATCAATACCGCACCGAAAGATTTTCATACCACGCTGGTGTTTGTGCTCTTTAAAAAGTACAGCTTTGGCACAGCCTTTCTTTCCTTTGGCGTAGGCGATTGCCCGGCCGCCATTCTTAGCAGGGACCTGTCGGAGGTAACGCTGATGAACTGGCTGGATGTGGGTGAATTCAGCGGCGGCACCCGCTTCATTACCATGCCGGAGATCTTTTCATCGGATAAATTCGCGACCCGCTTCCGCTTCAGGTTGATGGACGATTTTTCTTACCTGGTGCTGATGACGGACGGCATATATGATCCTAAATTCGTTGTGGAATCCAACCTGGAAAAAACAGAAAAGTGGACCGCCTTCCTGGACGACCTGCGGGGCGCCAACGAGGAAGGCATTCAGGTATCTTTTGACCCGGCCAACCCGGACATCGCCGTCCAGCTGTCGGCCTGGATGGATTTCTGGAGCCCCGGCAACCACGACGACAGAACACTGGCTATTGTGTATTAAACAGAACCGATGAGCAAAACGATCACCGTCACTTCTTCCATCACCGGCAAATCCTACCAGTATGTGGATACGGGCGAACCGATGACCGGCGCCATGAAGAACGTGTATTTCAGCCCGGATAAATCCTATGTCGTTGCGATCTACAAAGACCCGCAGGATTTCAATTCCAAAGAGCGGCTGAAAAAGATCGTCACCCAGTACTTCGACAGCTTTTTCAACCGCGAAGGGGGCAGCTACTACAAGGATCTCTACTCCTGGCCCACCGACGTGGTGGAGATCAACAAACACGTAGGCCTGATCGTACCCTGCTACAACAAGAATTTCTTTTTCAAAAAAGGCTATGTCAGCAGCGACCTGATCAGGGGCAAGGAGAAGGAAGGCAAATGGTTTGCCTCGGCCAAGTTCAGGAACAAGCAGTTTCCCCTGCGGCTGGATGAAAGCGAACTGGGCAACTGGCTGAGCTATTTCCAGATCTGCGTGAACATTGCGCGGGGTGTGAAGCGGCTGCATGCTGCCGGCCTGGCGCATTCCGATCTTTCGTACAAGAATGTGCTGATCGACCCGGTAAGCCGGTCGGCAGCCATCATCGATATCGACGGGCTGGTAGTGCCCGGGCTGTTTCCTCCCGACGTGATCGGCACCGCGGATTTTATTGCACCTGAAGTGCTGGCTACCAAGCACCTTTCCAAAACCGACCCGGCGCGCAAGCTGCCCAACCGCCTCACCGACCTGCATGCGCTGGCCGTGATGATCTACATGTACCTGCTGTACCGCCACCCGCTGAAAGGTGGGAAAGTGCACGACCTGGATACGGAAAAGGACGACCTGCTGTCGATGGGAGAAAAAGCGCTGTTTATCGAGCACCCGACCGATAAGAGCAACCGGCCCAAACTGAACCAGCTAAATCCCAAAGAACTGCCCTGGGCCGATGTAAACAAACTGCCTTATACCATTACAGGCCCCTACCTCACGGAATTGTTCAACCAGGCGTTCATCACCGGGCTGCATGCGCCGATGCAGCGCCCTACAGCAGACCAATGGGAACAGGCCCTGCTGAAAACCACCGACCTCATGCAGCCCTGCAGCAACCCCGCCTGTGAGCAAAAGTGGTATGTGTTTGACAATACCAACTCACCAAGGTGCCCTTTCTGCGGCACACCCCATACCGGAACGCTGCCGGTGCTGGACCTGTACTACCAGTTCAAACCCACGGTGTGGAAACCCGAGAATCACCGGCTGATGGTGTACCACAACCAATACCTGTTCCAGTGGCATGTGAACCGCAATATCGTGCGCAATGAAAAACTGACCGCCGAACAAAAAATACCCGTCGGATACTTTACCTTTCACAACGGGAAATGGGTGTTGGTCAACCAAAAGCTCGACTCCCTGAAAGACCTGACCGAAGACAAAGAAATACCGATCGGCAGCATGCTGGAACTGGGCGATGCCAAACGCATCCTCCTGTCCCGCAAAGACGGCGGCCGCATCGCGATCATCACCATGGCAAACAAATAAACCAAATACGTAAGAACATGAACGAATTCATTCAGCAGATCATCGACAATCCTATCCCCTCTTTGCTGGTGATCGGCAACCTGATCATTATTGAAAGCCTGCTTTCCGTGGACAATGCGGCCGTGCTGGCCACTATGGTCATGGACCTGCCCAAAGAACAGCGCAGCAAGGCCCTGCGCTATGGCATCATCGGCGCCTATGTATTTCGCGGTATCTGCCTGCTTTTTGCCGCCTACCTGGTACAGATATGGTGGCTCAAACCGCTGGGCGGACTCTACCTGCTGTACCTGGTATGGGACTGGTGGAAGGGGCGGCAGACCGTAAAAAAAGAAGACGATTTTGTAGATAAAAAAGGCAACTGGCTGTACCGGGTCACTGTCGGCTCGCTGGGTAATTTCTGGGCCACGGTGGCACTGGTAGAGCTGATGGACCTCGCCTTCTCGATCGACAACGTATTTGCCGCCGTCGCTTTTTCTGATAACCTGGTCCTGATCTGGATCGGTGTTTTCATCGGTATCCTCGCCATGCGTTTCGTGGCGCAGGGGTTTGTACGGCTCATGGAAAAATACCCGTTCCTGGAAGTATGCGCTTTCATTGTCATCGCTATCCTGGGTATCAAGCTGGCTCTTTCGCTGTACGAACACTTCTTTCCGGAAACGGCATTCAGTAAATTCCTGGGCAGCCATGCGGCCGACTGGATCACGTCTGCCGTTACGGTCGCTATCTTCCTGTTGCCCCTGCTTATCAGCATGCTCTTTCGCAGGAAGAAGGAACCTGAAGTATAAATAGTATAATGTACCGGAACCATCTTATGGTGACCCGTTATCTTTCATAAAACCCGGCCACGTGCCGGGTTTTA
>JBEVLT010000411.1:0-9776 GCA_040509055.1 Chitinophagaceae bacterium | reverse complement strand
CACCCAGCAGATCGGAATAAGCTTTATCGGTCACATTGTTCATCGCCACAAATACCCTGAACCGCCGGCCGGCGATCACACCGGCTTTGGCATTGAGCACCAGGTATTCCTTCGACACTTCGGCATGGATAGCTGCAGCGGTTTGCGCATCCCGGTCTTTGTACACGCCATTGAGCGAAGCAAAGAAAATTTTGCCGGAATAATCAGCCGAAAAATTAACCAGGAAGCGGGCATGGGAAGAAACATAGAACGAAGGCGCCGCATCACTGCTTTTGCTGCGCAGCCATACCAGTCCCGCGGTCGCGTACAGCCGGCTATTTCCCAGGCGGCGGCTATACTGTATATCGATCTCGGCGCCGGTCGTCGTCACCCGGGCAATATTCTTTGCCAGGGCGTAAGTACCACCGGCCACCAGGTTGTCTTTGCGCGGCATGTCGGCATACGGAGTAGGTGTATAATCGATGAGCCGGCGATGAAAGCGCTGGAAAAAAGTACCTGATATTTTCAGGTTATCGGTGGTAAAATGATCGGCCCCTGCTTCGTAACTGAACGAACGCTCGGCCTTCAGGTCCGGATCGCCGATGCGACCACCGCTGGCCACGATAGGTTTGTTGTAGTTATTGAACCGTTCGGTGAAATCCGCATCCCGGATCGTCTTGCCGGCGCTGCCGCGCAGCTGCAGGCGGTTTTGCTTCCACGACAGGTTTACCTGGGGCACCAGTTCTGTACCGCCTCTTTCATTCCAATCGATGCGCAGGGCCGGGTTGATCGTCCACTGCCCCAGACGCTGGTTCCATACGAAAAAGGCCGCTGCCTGCGACAGGCGGTGATTACCCCGGTCGTTGGATCGGATCGACTTATTGATGAACTGGATGCCGCTGACCAGCGCAGCGCTGGCCCCCACCTTCCATTCGTCGGTAAGCGTGGCCTGCAGCAGCTTGCTCTTGTTCTCGTTGGCAATGGAAACACCGTTGTAGCGGTATTCATCCGTTACCGCTTTCCAGCCCGCGTCGATATTGAGCTTATGCCGCTGCCCTGTGTAAGCGATCCGGGCCTGGCTCCAGAATGTAGCCACTTTTTCACTGGCGGTATCGCTGGCAAACGTGGTATAAAAGTTCTGCGCGGCAAACCGCCGGTTGTCGTAAGAAGAACGGAAAGCCAGCTGCCATTTTTCATTGAGAAAATGACTGACCGATGCTGAAGCCGTATTGGCATATACATACCCGCGGGTGCCGCGTTGCAATTGGCCTTCGGTATTGTTGCTGAGCCAGCCGCCGCCGACAGCAGTTTTATCCTGCTGATAAAACCCACCGGCGTTAGCATTGAAAAGCTGGTATTCCCCACCCGTGGCTCCTGCCATTATCTGTGTTTTACGGCCTTGCTGCCGGGCTGCAAAGGTTTTGGTAATGATGTGGATGACACCGCCAACCGCTTCGGAACCGTAAATGGCCGACGAAGCGCCTTTCAATATTTCGATGTGATCGATCTCTGCCGGTGCGATAGGTATGTAGCTATTAAAATGCCCGGTATTCGGATCATTCAGCCGCACGCCATCCAGGATCACCAGCACCTGCTGGAAGGTGCCGCCACGCAGCACAATATCGCTTTGTGAACCCATCGGGCCGCGCATCTGCATTTCCACACCCGGCAGGTAACGCAGCAGCTCGTCTACGGACTGTATGGGAAAGTTGCTGAACTGGTCGCCACTGATGGTGATGATATTCCGGCCGGTTTGCGATACAGGTTTGGATACCAGCGAGGCCGTAACGGTGACAGGATCAAGTGTTGTTTCTTTCTCCTGCGCTGTCAGTTGCATACACAGCAAAACAGCAAAAGCAGTCAATCTTGTTTTCATGGCGCAAATATGAAAAGAAACCGGGTACTACAGCATTTATTTTTTATGCCGTTGCTGTAGTGTAGCCGATACATTATCCAGCGAAAAGCCTTTGGCCCGCAGCAGCACGAGGTAATGAAACAACAGGTCGGCGGCTTCGTCCAGGAAACGTGTATCATCCTGGTCTTTGGCTTCGATCACCAGCTCTACGGCCTCCTCGCCCACCTTCTGGGCCATGGCATTGATCCCTTTGCGAAACAGCCCTGACGTATACGAATCGCCGGATGGTTGTTCATAGCGTTGCCGGATCGTTTGCTCCAGCGTGGCCAGGAAGTTACCGGCAGTATTCACTTCATTGAAACAGGTATCGGCGCCTGTATGACAAACCGGACCAACCGGGTGTGCCTTGATCAATAAGGTATCCTGGTCGCAATCGGCTGTGATGCTTTTCAGCTCCAGGAAGTGACCGCTTTCTTCTCCCTTGGTCCATAAGCGTTGCTTGCTCCGGCTGTAAAAAGTAACTTTTTGTAAGGCCAGGGTTTGCGTTACGGCCGCTTCGTTCATAAAGCCCAGCATCAATACTTTACCGGTGCTGTCGTCCTGCACAATGGCGGGTACCAGTCCGTCGCTGTATTTGGAAAAATCGATTTGCATAGGGTCAGTTTCGTATGGGAATATTTTTTTGAGCAAGATAGGTTTTCAGTTCAGGGATGCCGATCTCTTTGAAATGAAAGATGCTGGCGGCGAGGGCTGCATCGGCGCAGCCTTCACGAAACACATCCACGAAATGCTGCATGGTGCCGCCGCCGCCACTGGCGATCACGGGTACCGGCAATACAGTAGCCAGCCGGCGGGTGATGTCGAGTGCAAACCCGGATTTGGTCCCGTCATGGTTCATCGAGGTGAGCAAAATTTCACCGGCGCCGGCTTCCACACCCTGCCGGGCCCAGTCGGCACAGCGCAGATCTGTTTTCGTACGGCCGCCGTTCAGGTACACGTACCATTCTCCATCGGCTTCCTGTTTGGTATCAATGGCCAGCACCACAAACTGGTTACCAAATGAACGGGCCAGGTCATTGATCAGTTGCGGATTTTTAAAGGCTGCTGTGTTGACAGATACTTTGTCTGCCCCGCTACCAAGCAGCACAGAAGCATCGTCCACCGAACTTACTCCTCCGCCTACGGTAAATGGAATGTTGACATGGCGGGCGATCCGTTTGGCCAGTTCACCAAGCGTTTTCCGCTTCTCTACCGTTGCCGTGATATCGAGAAAAACAAGTTCGTCCGCCCCTTCCCGGGCGTACAGCGCACCCAGCTCTACCGGGTCGCCGGCATCCCGCAGGTCCAGGAAATTGGTTCCCTTCACCGTGCGCCCGTCTTTAATATCCAGGCAGGGTATGATGCGTTTGGTCAGCATGCGAGCATGAATTTTTTAATGTCGTCCAGGCTCACCCGGTTTTCATAAATGGCCTTACCCACGATGGCGCCTTTGCAACCTGCTTCCGCCAATGCATCCAGGTCCTTTACCGAGCTTACGCCCCCGCTGGCAATAAAATGAAGTGAGGGAAATTTGCCGATGATATTCCTGTACAGGTCAACAGCGGGCCCTTCCAGTTTCCCGTCTTTGCTTACATCAGTGCAAAACAATTGCGCTATACCGTGCTGTATGTATTTTTCAATAAAATCAAAGATCCAGATATCGGTGGTTTCCTGCCAGCCGGCCACCGCCAGCTTCTCATTCCTCACGTCCGCTCCCAGCAGGAATTTACCCGCGCCAAAGCTTTGCAGCCAGCCGGTAAATACGTCTTCCTGCTTTACGGCTATACTGCCCACCGTAGCCAATGCAGCACCCGAATCAAAAACGATCCGTACATCGGTCTCCGTCTTGATGCCGCCGCCAAAGTCGATGACCAGTCCTGTTTTCCCGGCAATCGTTTCCAGCACCTTCCAGTTTCTCACGGCGCCTTCCCGGGCGCCATCCAGGTCCACCAGGTGCAGCCGCTGCAGGCCGGCATCTTCGAATTGTTTGGCCACTTCGAGCGGGCGCTCGTTATAAACCGTTGTCTGTGCGTAGTCCCCCTGTGTCAGCCGCACGCATTTTCCGCCAATGATATCTATAGCCGGTATGATCTCCATATTAATAGTCAGCCTTGTTTCAGTTCGATAAAATTCCGGAGTATCCGTTCGCCTGCTGCGGCACTCTTTTCAGCATGGAACTGTACGCCATAAAAATTGTCCTTTTGCAATGCCGCGCTGTAGGCCAGCCCATAATCCGATTGGGCGATCGTTTGGTTACTCAGCGCTGCATAGTAGCTATGCACATAGTAGATATAGCTGTTTTCCGGCAGCCCTGTAAACAAAGGCGACTGCAGGTGATGGATGGTATTCCAGCCGATCTGCGGCACTTTTACCGCAGTCATCTCCGGGAAGCGCTTCACCCGGGTATCAAAAACACCCAGCCCCTGCGTATCTCTCTCCTCCGAATGCTCGCAGAGCAGCTGCATGCCCACGCAAATACCCAGTACCGGCTGTTTCAGCTCTTTGATCAGCTGATCAAGGTTCTTTTCCTGCAGGCTCTCCATGGCGCTACGCGCCTCTCCTACACCCGGAAAGAGCACCCGGTCGGCAGCACGGATCTGCTCATGGTCATCCGTGACCGTGGCCGACACACCGATCCGATCCAGTGCATACAGCACGGATTGGATATTGCCGGCGTTGTATTTGATCAGTACCACTTCCATTACAATACTCCTTTGGTGCTGGGCAGGTAATTGCTCAGCGGGTCGCGTTTTACCGCCATGCGGATGGCTTTGGCAAAAGCCTTGAAAATCGCCTCGATCTTGTGATGCTCGTTCTCTCCCCTGCATTCGATGTGCAGGTTGCATTTTGCTGCATCGCTGAACGACTTGAAGAAATGAAAGAACATTTCGGTCGGCATCTCCCCGATCTTTTCTCGTTTGAATTCTGCGTTCCATACGATCCAGTTGCGTCCGCCAAAATCGATCAGCACTTTGGCATCGGCTTCATCCATCGGCAGGGCAAAGCCATACCGTTCCAATCCTCTTTTGTCGGCCAGCGCTTTGGCAAAGGCTTCGCCAAGGGCGATACCGGTGTCCTCTATGGTATGGTGCTCGTCGATATGCAGGTCGCCTTGTACCTGTATAGCCAGGTCGATCTTACCATGCCGGGCGATCTGTTCCAGCATGTGATCGAAGAAGCCAATACCGGTATGGATGTTCGCCTCCCCTGCACCATCCAGGTTGGCCTGTATATTGATTCTTGTTTCGCTGGTATTTCGCTCATGCAGCACGCTGCGCAAGCCCAGTTTGAGTAATGAATAAATATCTTTCCAGTCCGTCGTTGCCAGTGCGATACAATCCTTCAGCGCTTCCACTTTGTCGCTGATCTCCGCACCACCGAGCAGCGGATCGTTATTCAGCCAGATGGCCTTACACCCAAGGTTTTTTGCCAGCTGTACATCCGTGATCCGGTCGCCGATCACATAGGAGTTCGGAATATCGTAGTTGTCATTATTCAAATACGCGGTGAACATGCCGGTGCCCGGTTTGCGGGTCGGCGCGTTGTCGGCCGGGAAGGTCCGGTCGATCAGCACATCGGCGAAATGGATATCCTCGCCTGCCAGCGATTTCATCACGAGGTTGTGCAGGGGCCAGAAGCTGTCTTCAGGAAAACTATCTGTTCCCAGCCCGTCCTGGTTGGTCACCATCACCAGTTCATAATCCAGCTCACGGGCTATATTGCCCATGTATTCGAACACATGGGGGTAAAAGGTCAGCTTCTCAAAAGCATCCAGTTGATACGTCGGCGGCGCTTCGTTGATCAGCGTACCATCCCGGTCGATAAATAATACTTTCTTCATTGGTTTGTTTTCTGTCTGCTCGCGCAGCGATAAAGTTAAGTCACGGGGCTTCCCGGGACACGTTATTATTATCCTCCGAAATGACCAAGGCTTTCGATCAGCCGTTTGTTTTCCGCAGCCGTGCCGATCGTGATCCGCAGGCAGCCTTCGCAACCCGGTACTTTGCTCCGGTCCCGCACCACGATGCCTTTGGCCAGCAGGTCATCATAGATCCCTTTAGCATCGGTTACTTTTACCAGCAGGAAATTCGCATCGGAAGGATATACCTTTTCCACCACCGGCAACTGCAGTAGAGCATCGGCCACTTCGTCCCGCATGCGCACGATCTCTTTGATCATATCGTTCACCTGCCCTACTTCTTCCAGGGCTTTCAGGGCCAGGTCTTGCGTAGCCTGGTTGATATTGTACGGCGGTTTGATCTTGTTGAGCCAGCCTACCAGTTCCGGCGACGCGAACAGCATACCCAGCCGCAGGGCTGCCAGCCCCCAGGCCTTGCTGAGCGTCTGCATCACCACCAGGTTCGGATACTCTTTCAATTCGGCCGTCAGCGACCGCTGCCGGGCAAAATTGATATAGGCTTCGTCCACCACCACCAGCCCGGGAAAATTGTTCAGCACGATCTCGATGTCCTGGTAGTCGAGGCTGTTGCCACTGGGGTTGTTGGGCGAGCAGAGCCAGATGATTTTTGTATGTTCATCGATAAGGGGTTCGATTCCCTCCAGCTCCAGCTGGAAGTTGCTCAGCAGTGGCGCCTTCCTTACTTCCACGTCGTTGATGGCAGCGCTTACCTCGTACATACCGTAGGTAGGCGGGCAAATGATCACGTTGTCGCGGCCGGGCTCGCAGAAGCAGCGGTACAGCAGGTCGATGCATTCATCGCTGCCATTGCCCAGGAAAATGTTTTCTGCCGCCATATTTTTTACCCGGCCGATAGCCTGCTTTACTTCCTGCTGGTAAGGATCGGGATAACGATTGTACCATTTGGTCAGCGGCGAGCCGAGGCTGTTCTCGTTGGCATCGAGAAAGGTTTTGGCATTACCATTAAACTCATCACGGGCGGACGAATAGGGTTTTACCTTCCTGATATTATTCCTGACGAGCAGGTCTATATTAAAGCTCATGATTGATTGTTTATCTGGTCCAGGCGGACGCTGATCGCCCTGGCATGCGCCTGCAGCCCTTCTGCTTCCGCCATGGTAATAACCGTTTGACCGATATTCATTAATCCTTCTTTTGTCAGTTTCTGGTACGTGATCTTTTTCACAAAGCTGTCCAGGCTCACGCCACTATAGCTTTTTGCATACCCATTGGTCGGCAGGGTATGGTTGGTGCCGCTGGCATAGTCGCCCACGCTTTCCGGTGAATAATGACCCAGGAATACCGAACCGGCATTGACCACCCGGCCGGCAACCGCGTCTTCATCGCGGCAGCAAACGATCAGGTGCTCCGGTGCATATTCGTTGACGATAGCGATCGCTTCGTCCATATTCTTTACCAGCAGGGCTTTGCTATTGTCCAGCGCCTGCAGGGCTGTTTTTTCCCTGGGCAGGGCTTTTACCTGCTTATCCAGCCCGGCCCGTGTTTTTTCGATAAGGGACAGATCGGTACTCACCAGCAATACCTGACTGTCCGGGCCGTGCTCCGCCTGCGACAGCAGATCGGCGGCGATAAAAGCTGGGTTAGCCGTCTCATCGGCCAGCACGCATACTTCGCTGGGGCCGGCCGGCATGTCGATGGCAATACCTGCTGATTGTACCAGCTGCTTGGCGCAATTTACATATTGGTTACCCGGTCCGAAGATCTTGTATACCTGCGGCACCGATTCCGTGCCGTAAGCCATGGCACCAATGGCCTGCACACCGCCGGCCTTGATGATTTTGGTAATGCCCACCTCCCTGGCGGCAAACAGGATGGCCGGGTGAACGGTACCGTCCTGCTGCGGGGGCGTACACAGAACAATCTCTTTGCAGCCCGCCAGCTTAGCCGGTATGCCCAGCATCAGCACCGAAGAAAAAAGCGGGGCCGTGCCGCCGGGAATATAGAGCCCTACCTTTTCGATGGCGACCGACCGGCGCCAGCACTGCACGCCCGGCATGGTTTCGATCACGTCGGGAGTGGAAAGCTGTGCGGTATGAAATTGCCGGATATTATCTTTTGCGGTAAGGATGGCCTGCTTCAGCTCGCCGGGCAGCCGGCTGACGGCGTTCTCCATCTCCTTTTCCGTTACCACAGGCTGTTTGACTTTTACACCGTCAAACGCTTTTGTGAACTTCCGTACTGCTTTATCGCCGTCTTTTTTCACCTTATCCAGGATCTTGTGCACTTTTTTTTCCAGCACAGCGGCATCAAATACCGGGCGCTGCAGCAGTGCTGTCCATTCATTCCGGTCAGGGTATTGTACCAGTTTCATACGGGTTAAATGATCATTTTTTCAATCGGCACCACGAGGATGCCCTGTGCGCCGGCCTCTTTCAGTTGCTCGATGATGTTCCAGAAATCATTTTCATTGATCACGCTGTGTACGCTGCTCCAGCCCGGCTGCGCCAGTGGCAATACGGTCGGGCTTTTCATACCCGGCAACAGAGAAATGATCTCCTGCAGGTTTTCATCGGGTGCGTTCAGCAGGATGTATTTGTTGTTCCGGGCTTTTTTTACGGCGCGGATGCGGAACAGCAGGCGGTCGAGCAGTTTTTGCTTTTCGGGATCCAGTTGACGGTTGCGTACCAGCACGGCCTGTGATTGCAGGATGGTTTCCGCCTCTTTCAGCCCGTTGGTCAGCAGGGTGGAACCGCTGCTTACCAGGTCGCAGATGGCATCTGCGAGGCCGATACCGGGTGCGATCTCCACGCTGCCGCTGATCTCGTGGATCTCGGCGGTTATGTTGCCCTTATCCAGAAACTGCTGCAGCAGCACCGGGTAGCTGGTGGCAATGCGCTTACCCTCCAGGCTGCTGCTTGTATAGATCTCGTTCCGTCCTACGGCAATCGACAGGCGGCATTTACCGAAACCCAGCTGTTCCAGTACTTCCACTTCCTTTTTCTTTTCATACACCACGTTCTCCCCTACGATACCGGCATCGGCCACGGCATCTTCCACGTACTGGGGGATATCGTCGTCCCGCAGGAAATACACTTCCAGCGGGAAGTTGCCGGCGGTGGCTTTCAGCTTGTTGCCGCCGTTGGAAATATCGATCCCGCATTCTTTGAGCAGCCGCATCGAATCTTCGTGCAGCCGGCCGGATTTCTGTATCGCAATTTTAAGTTCCATGTCCTGTTTTTGAGCCTTAATGGCAATAAAAAAGGCCTACCATCTGGCAAGCCCTTGAAAGTAAAATTATGTTTGACACTACATAATACCATCACAGCTTACCGCTTGTGTAAGATGGTGATGATGAATATGCAGGTTGTTGATCATTGTTGATTTGTGATGCAAAAATAAGGGGGATTTCGGGATGGCAAAATTTTTCTTGGTGATAACCACAAAGACTCAACGTCACAAAGGGTTCACAAAGTCCTTCATAGATCGTACAGTTGAAAGGCGGGCCTCTCCAAACGCAATCGTCCGTAAGATTATCACAAAGAAGATTTAAACCAGGGAGTTTCGCTGCAACTTCTTCTCTCCCAGCTTTTCAAACATTTTTTCTGTTTCCTGGTCCTGGTAGGTTTGCGCCCAGGATACGTAGCGGTAAAATTCTTTCCCGGATGCGGAATGCCCGCTGATCTTGCGGACCACCTGTTCGGGTACCCCCAGGCTCAGCATAGTGGTAATGGCCGTGCGGCGCATGGTATGAGTGGTAGCCACATCGCAGAAGCGCAACGCTTTCTTATCCTCTGTCTTTTGCTCTACTGGTATACCCCGCCGGTTGCGGGTAACATAGACGGTATGGGTAAACCCGGCTTGCCGAAGCAGTTCTTTGATGAATTTGTTCAGGTTGACCACATTGAATTTGGGGAGCAGTCTTTTTTTCAATTTTGTATACCGTTCTGTGATCGCGACGGCATAGGGTGGCAGTTTTACCAGGCTATCTGCATTGGTTTTGATAGACCGTACGGCCAGGTAATG
>JBEVLT010000410.1:0-10439 GCA_040509055.1 Chitinophagaceae bacterium | reverse complement strand
TATCGGCAGGCGGCCTTCTTTCAATTATTACGCTTTGCCCGTTACCTTTATACACCATGAAACGATTTTTTTACTCCCGTATCCCGGTCATCGCTATACTGCCTGTTACACTTCTCACCATGGCATGCCTTCCCCTGGCTGCACAACCGGTAACCAATGGCGTATCGAAAGAGCTTGCCACTGTGCGCAAGCAATCCGTTTCCAATATCAATTACGAAATGATGTTTCTCATTCCTTCCGCAAAAGATTCATTGATCGAAGCAGCCGAAAGTATCTCTTTTACATTCAAGAAAACCGGCCGGCCGCTCCAGGTCGATTTTAAAGGAACAGCCGGCCAGATCAGGTCGGTCTCCGTCAATAACAGGCAGATACCGGTCCACTACAACAACGAGCACCTGCTGATCGATGAACAGCACCTGGTAAATGGAACAAATCGCATCAGCATCCTGTTTATCGCCGGCAACCAGTCGCTCAACCGGTCGGACAATTTCCTGTATACACTCCTGGTGCCGGACCGTGCCCGCACCGTGTTTCCGTGCTTCGATCAGCCGGACCTGAAAGCTGTCTTTACCCTGGGCCTTTCCCTGCCGCGGCACTGGACAGCACAGGCCAACGGCCGCCCCTACACGGATTCGGTGCTGAAAGGTGATACAAAGACCTGCTTCTTTGAAAACTCAGATACGATCAGCACCTATTTGTTCGCATTCGTAGCCGGTGAGTTTATGCGGCACCAGCAGCCTTCTCCTTATGGTCCGGTCAACTTCCTGTACCGGGAAACAGATACGGCCAAAGTAAACAGGAGCCTGCCGGTGATCTGCGAAACACAAATCAATGCCCTGGATTTTTTCGGTGAGTACACCGGCATTCCTTATCCTTTCCAAAAATTCGATTTTGCCGCCATCCCCTCCTTCCAGTACGGGGGAATGGAGCATGTTGGCAATGTGTTTTACAGGAGCTCTACCTTATTCCTGGACAAGGGCGCTACACAAAACCAGCTGAACAACCGCGCCAGCCTGCTGGCCCACGAAACGGCTCATATGTGGTTTGGAGACCTGGTAACCATGGAATGGTTTGACGATGTATGGGTAAAGGAAGTATTTGCCCAGTTCATGGCCGACAAGTTCAACGGGAAAGAACAGCCTGCGCAAAATTTTGCCCTGAAATTCCTGACCCAGCATTACCCGCCTGCCTACAGCGTCGACAAAACAGCGGGCGCCAACCCGATCCACCAGCCGCTGGACAACCTGAAGGATGCCGGCACGCTGTACGGGGATATCATTTACCACAAAGCGCCCATCATGATGAAGCAGCTGGAGTTGCTGATCGGCGAAGACACCTTACGGACCGGGCTGAGAAAGTACTTAAAAAAATACGCCTTCGGCAATTGCTCCTGGGACAGCCTGGTGCAGATACTGGACAATGAATCGCATGCCGATCTGAAAAGCTGGAACGAGGTATGGGTGAACCGCCCGGGCAGGCCGGTGCTGAGCTACCGGATGGATTACCGGGGCAACAAACTGCATTCGTTTATCCTCACCCAAAAGCCCGAATCCGGAACAGCGGCGATCTGGCCCCAGTTCTTTACTGTAGCGTTTATCTATAAAGATCATATCGATGAACTGCCGGTGAGCATGCAGGCCGGTTCCATTGAGCTGACCGGCGCGGCCGGCAAAGAAAAGCCGCTGGCTGTTATCGTCAACTCATCCGGGGAAGGATATGGCGTTTTTCCCGTTGATACTGCCGTGCTGACTCATTTAACCCTGCTGACGGACCCGGTGATGCGTGCCTCGGTATACATCAGCCTGTATGAAAACATGCTGAACAAAACAGCGATCACGCCGGCTGCCCTGCTGCAATTTTATATGCAAAACGCATTGCAGGAAAAGGAAGAACTGACCTTGCGGGTGGTGATAAGACAAATGAGCACGATCTTCTGGCGTTTCCTTTCCCCGGATCAGCGTATCCGGCTTACGCCTGCATTGGAAGAAAAGATCTGGAAGGCGGTCATGCAAGAAACCGTCCCGGGCAGAAAAAAAGTGCTGTTTTCCCTGTACCAGTCTGTCGCCTTGTCCGATGCGGCAAAGGGCAGGCTGTATGCGATCTGGAAAGACCGGCAGCCTCCTGCCAACCTGATCCTGACAGACGATGATTATATCACACTGGCCATGGAGCTGGCAGTCAGGGATTTTTCGGAAAAAGGGATCTTAAACACCCAACTTTCACGCATCAGCGATGCCGACCGGAAAAGCAGGCTGGCCTTTATGCTGCCCGCTTTATCGCCGGACAGCCGCGTGAGGGATTCATTCTTTGTGTTCCTGCAGCAAAAGGAGAACCGGCGTAAAGAGGAATGGGTAACCACGGCGCTCGGTTACCTGCATCACCCGCTCCGTACTGCTACATCCATCCGCTACCTGGCGGCAAGCCTGGAGCTGATCGAAGAGATACAGGCCACCGGCGATATCTTTTTCCCGGCCGGCTGGCTGCATGCCACACTGGACGGCTACCAGCAACCGGAAGCAGCAAAAATTGTAACGGCCTTCCTGGATACGCATAAAAATCTTAACCCGAAGCTGAAAGCCAAGGTGCTGCAGGCTGCCGACGAATTGTTCCGGGCCAAAAAGCTGGTATCCGGGGATTGACTGATCACCGGGCATGCGCGCCATCGAAAAACTTGCTCCGGCCCTGTTTGATCAGTAACTTTCCACCATGCGGCACTATCTTTTAGCGGTCCTGCTTTTTCTTACCCCCCTGAGTATGGCAGCACAGGCAAAAACGGATAGCCTGCTGCAAAATATCCTGGCGGCATCGGCGGACAGCCTGGTACAATCGGTATTAAGCAAGCCGGATAGCTACCGCTACCAGATCATCTATACCCGCATCGAGCGGGATGCGCACAACCGGCCTTCCTTTCACAACTATTATTATAATGTGGACCGGTACCGCTATTTCAACCCGGCTTCAATGGTAAAAATGCCGCTGGCTTTTCTCGCCCTCGAAAAGCTGAACGATCTGCACCAGCCCGGCGTAAATAAATACACAACCATACAATTAGACAGCGCCTGGCGGGGCCAGACCACAGCTTACGCCGACAGCACCGCGGAGAACAACCGGCCTTCCCTGGCACATTATATCCGCAAGGCCTTCCTGATCAGTGACAACGATGCCTACAACCGCATGTATGAATTCCTGGGCCAGCAAACCATCAACCGCCGCCTGCATGAACTGGGCTACGCAGATATACGCATCACGCGCAGGTTTCAGCGAATGACGCCCGAAGAGAACCGGTATACCAACCCCGTACGGTTTACCGGCAGCAACGGAGCATTGCTCTATACACAGCCGATGGCGTACAATACCGACTCCTTTGACTTCAGCAGGGTGTACAAAATGGGACGGGCACATTACAATGCCGCAGACAGCCTGATCAATGAACCCATCGATTTCACCACGGCCAATAACCTGGCGCTGGAAGATATGCAGCAGCTCCTGCAATCGGTCCTTTTCCCAAGGTCCGTGCCGATGAAGCAACGCTTTCGTCTTACTGCTGATGATCACCGTTTCCTGTACCGCTATTTATCCCAATACCCGTCAGAAACACCCTATCCCAAATACGACACAGCGCAATACTATGACAGCTATGTAAAATTCTTTTTCCGTGACAAAAGCCGCCGTATGCCACCGGGCGTGCGGGTGTTCAACAAGGTAGGCTGGGCTTACGGCTGCCTGACCGATGTATCCTATGTAGCCGATTTTGCCAACCACGTGGAGTTTATGCTCGCCGTTACGATCTATGTGAACAGCGATGGTGTGCTCAACGATGACAAATACGATTATGAAACCATTGGCTGGCCCTTCCTGTACCGTGTGGGACAAACTATTTACCGGTACGAGCTGGGGCGCGAACGCCCTTATAGGCCCGATCTTTCTGCTTTCAGGCTGGACTATTCCCACCGGGTAAAGGACAACAGGCCGGCAATTAAAAATGCGGACAACTAAGCTTCACTCTTCCAAAAGCATGACGACAGCTGATCAATACAAAATGGATAGACCTCTCAATTGACATTCCCTTAACACCTGCATTTCTATATTCGGCAAAAAAATGCGGCGTTTCTACCTGCTTATACTTCTCTTATCTGCCGGCGTGGCGATCATGGCTCAATCACCACGCACCCTCTCCGGTACGGTTACCGACATGGCCGGTCAGCCCCTGCCTTCCGCCTCTGTACGCATAGCAGGAACCGGCACCGGCACGATTACGAACAGAACAGGTCGTTTTTCGCTGTACATACCCGATGCACGTTACCAGGATACCCTGCTTATCTCTTTTCTCGGCTATTTCGGCAAACAGGTTGCGGTAAAAGACATCCCGGCTTCCGGCCTCACGGTGCAGCTGCAGCAGCGGGTACAGGACCTGCAGGAAGTGATCGTGCAGCCGCTGAATCCGCTGGATCTTCTTCGCGAAGCCATTGCCGCCATACCACGCAATTATTACAGCAAGCCTTTTATCAGCCACGGGTTTTACCGCATCGCCACGCAAAAAGGTGATGAGCACATCATGTTGTCCGAAGCGGTATTCGACATTCGCAGCTATGGGTATAGCTCAGGAAAAAACAATGAGTTCCGCCTGCTTAAAATGCGCTCGGTACAGGATGAGCAGGCCTCGCATGGCATCGACCTGGGCATTAAACCCAAAGGATTGTATGAATACGACCTGATCAGCGATATCAGCAATGCCGGCCTGCTGAACAAAAGCGGTCTGCGGGATCACCAGTTCAGGCTGCGCGGCATCGTGGAGCTCAACGGCAGGCAGGCCTACCATATCAGCTTCGATCAGCGGGAAGGCGTACGTGAATCGCTGTACAAAGGCGATCTCTATCTTGACGTGAACTCCCTTGCCTTTATCACCTTGCGCTACGCCCGGAGCCCGCGCGGTATCCGGTATGCCAAATACGGTTCGGCGGCCGAGCGGGCCCTGCTCCGGCTGATCGCCATGGATATCGATGTGAACAAAGATGATCTGGACATCACCTACCAGCCATATGGTGATCAATGGGTGCTGGCCAGCGTACGAAACGACAATATCCTCAACTTCAGGAGCAACCGCAGGTACTACGACTTCCCGGCCTCCATCCGCGTGGATTATATCGTCACAGGCGTCGACACCCTTAGCGTGCCGTCTTTTTCTGCCAGGGAAACCCTTGGCAGCAACAAGATCATCGAGCAGCAGGAATCGGCCTTTGTCAAGGATTTCTGGAAAGACTACAATATTATTCTGGCTGATTATAACTCTGATACCATTGCGGCAGCCATCCAGGCCCGGAATGAAAACTTCAGCCTGAAGAATAAACTGAAGACACAGCTGAAAAAGCTCCCCGGCGATCCGGCAGCCAGGGCCGACTCCATCCTCAGCTATTATTACCGCCAGGGCGCTTTCAATGGCACCGTGCTCATCCGGCACCAGGGGCAGGTGATCCTTCGCAAAGGCTATGGCCTGGCTGACCGGGAAAAAGGACTGCCCGCCACGGATACCACGCAATACCGCATTGGGTCGCTTACCAAAACCTTTACTTCGCTCCTCGTGCAGCAGCTGGCAGCAGAAGGCCGGCTTCAGCTCAGCGATTCCATCGGCCGCTATTTAACGGGATATGTACACGGGCAGGTAACGATCGAGCAGCTGCTTACCCATACCTCCGGCATACCCAACTATACCAATGACCCAGCTGCACTGGCCACCGTATTTACCGGCACCGATCCTGTTGCAGTGCTCCTGGCCCGCTTTGGCAGCGCACCCCTGGAGTTTGTACCCGGCAACCAATTCCGCTACAGCAATACCGGCTACCTGGCCCTTGCCGCCCTTATTGAAAAAACAACAGGCCTGTCCTATGGAGAGGCCTTGCAGCAACGCATTTTTACCCCCCTGCAAATGAAGAATACAGGGTTTGGCAATATACCCATCAACTCCAGGGGCTACTGGCTGAATGCGCCTGAACCCGTCTACAACCCGGCCCAGACAGCCGGCGCCGGCGGCATTGCCTCTACCGTCAATGACCTGCTGCGATGGGATGAGGCGCTGTATACCCCGCAGTTGTTGCCACCGGACCGGCTGCAACAAAGCTTTACACCGCGTGCAGCTTATAACGATTGGGATGCCTGGTATGGATATGGATGGATGATCGACCGCAAGCTGTTTGAAGCCTCGCGGCATCATTCCGTTATTTACCATCCCGGAACCGACTTCGGGTATTATACCATGTTTGTCCGGCAGCCCGATACCCGCAGCCTGATCATCCTTTTAAGCAATGCCGGCGATTTCCCGCGGTTTGACCTGACAGACCTGCTGCTGAATGCAATCAATGAAAAATAATTTCCCGGACGGGATACATATGCCGCAAACACAGGTCCTATTACCGGTTGTCTTACAGGCGAAAGCTCTTTGACGGTGCTGATAGGGTAAAGCAAGGGCCGGTCTGTCCGGACCGGCCCTTTATCATAAAACTTTTCTACCGGCAAAAGTTCTGGCTCATTCTCCCACAGTCTGATCTGCTTTTTTCAAGGCCAGCGCCTTTTCCTTTCCCTTCATCCACCACTCTTCCAGCCAGAACACCACCAGCGCAATGCCAGCCCCGATCAGGGTATCGACCACCCGCTCCCGCACGGTGATCGCCGCATCTATTTGTCCGATGGTAGAATTGACCAGCGCCAGCGGCGTGATGAAGAACAGGCCCAGCACATAATTTCGTGCGATGACCACCTGCGTGGCAAACTGGAGCAGCGCAATCAGCAGCACCACCCAAATGCCGGCCGGGTGGAAGTGATGGATCAGTTCGAACAGCCCTACGCCCAGCAATGTGCCCAGCACCCGCTGGATGGCGCGGATGGTGGTAAGCCGGCGGGTAGGCCCGGCCTGCAATACCGCAGCCGTGGCCACGATAACCCAATAGGACCGGTGAATGCCCAGTTGCCTGCTGACCAGGATGGCAATGATGACCCCGATGATCAGTCGTACGGTAACCATGGTCATCTCACGGTCCAGCCGGATGCGCCGGGACAGCACCGGTTCTTCTGCACCGGGTGCAGGCGGGTCGCTTTTCCAAAAAGGCAGGGCCGTCAATACCAGCACCACGGCGTAGGCCAGCACTGCACCGGCAGCCACCAGCAGCGGGATCAGGAACGGGTTCATGGAAGCCCCGGATACGCGCAGGGGTGCTGCAAGCTGTGCGCTCACGGCAGCCGTCAGCACAAAGAGTACCGGCCCTGGCGGCCCCAGGCCGGTACCGAATGCCAGCAGGCTGGTCACCACCGTCACCACAACCAGGCAGGCGGCCGTCAGCCAGTCGTTGTGTGCGCAAAGCACACCCAGCACCGACGCCAGGATCATCCCGGCCCCGACAATAGGCAGGGCATGCAACCGCTGCCGCAGCGTATGCGACACGGCATACATGACGGTAAATCCGCCCAGCGATGCGATCAGTCCGTATGAGGGATAACCGGCGATCGTGAACCATCCCATTGCTATACCAATGGCAATGCCTGTCTGCACCCCCAGCGCCCAGCGCCAGGGGCCTTCCTGCAGCACGGCTACATCCCGTACTGTTTGGCGTGTTCTGACTATATTTCTGCGGAACCGTATCGTTCTCATACTATTGTCCTGCCAGGCGATATGTAAACTTACCGCAAAATTTCTCCGATTCAGGTGGTACCCGATCCGTGTTTGGACCATTGACCCATCCCGGCAGGAAGCGGTCATACCGTTAAAACACGGAGTATAACAGGTAAAAATACGCTTGCATTCCCGGCCGGGAAGTGCAAACTTTACGAATTCGCACCTAACCATAAACCTGACTCATGAGCAACCTGTCGACCGCCAATAATGGCACTAATCCATCGAGCCTCCTGGATCACAAAGACCCAAGCGTATGGCGCATCCTGAAATACCTGATTTACCTTGGATTTATCGCGATCATCATCGTAAGTATCGGTTCTGTGCTGGTCAATATCGAGACCAGGGTCCGGTCGCTGGACGTACTGAAATCCATCGGCACCGCCCTGCTGATCTCCGGCGCCTGTTTCAGCGCCGGCGCACTCATGGGGTTTTTGTTTGCCATACCTAAACTTTTACAAAATACCTCGCTCCTGCCTGACAGTATCCAGAGCAACCAGACCGTGATCCTGCACAACGACAACCTGGTGCAGATCAGCGACTGGCTTACCAAGATCATCGTGGGGGTCGGCCTCACCCAGTTGACCAATATTCCGTCATTTATCAAAAAAGCAGGTACCGAGCTAAGTGCCAGTTTTAGCTCCGGCGACCAGTCGGCCCAGGTAGGACGTAACGTTGCTATCGGCTGCATCCTGTATTTTACCATTGTAGGATTTCTGGCCGCTTATATCTGGACACGGCTGTACTTCGTCAAACTCCTGCATAAGACCGATGAAGACCTGCGCACCCTGCAGGAGGTAAAAAAGGAAGCGGAAACGCTGAAGGAACAGGTTTCTTCTGAAAAATCGAAAGAGAACATCGAGAAAAATGAGCTGGCCAGCGATACGGCCAGCCTGACCCTGCTTGGTGAAAAAAGTTCCGAAGATATCCGCGGAAAACTGGACCTGCTGAAACAAAAAGTACAGGAAACCCTGCCTGTCAAACCAGTGACGGTACCCGACGACCTGCAGAAAAATCGCTGGGGCGGCAAAAAGGAAAATAATGGAAAGAAGATTGATGCCACCGTTGCGCAAAGCTCCATTGCCGGTTTCTACGACATCAAGGTCAAAATATCGGCCTTTGGCTCTGTGCTCCAGGATCCTGTGGCCGTCTTTGTGCACGATTCGTTCCGGTTTGTCAACGATACGCTGTACGTAACGCCTGATGAAAACGGCGTCGCCTGCGTCAAGCTTACCGCCTATGAAGCGTTTACCGTAGGCGCCCTGTTTGTGGACGGTACCGAGCTGGAGCTTGACCTGAATGAACAGGCTGGTTATCCGCAGGGCTTTTACTGGAAAAAGGCAGCCGATACAAAATAATTGAAAGTCAGAATTTATTAACTCATCCATATGATTCCCGCAAAATACCAGTGGATAACAACAAAAGGACAACTTCCTGTGCTGGTGACCACCGCACTGCAGTACCTGGGTGTAAAAGAATACCCCACTACACAGCAAAACAATCCGGTGATCATGGAAATGGCCAACAAGCTGGGCATAAAAAACATCTATCCCAATGACGAGACGGCCTGGTGCGGCCTGTTCATGTGCTATGTATGTGTGCTGGCAGGCAAACCGATGCCTTACAAGTCGTATGAAATAGTCAGGGCCGCTTCTTTTCAAACCTGGGGCAACGAAGTCAAACGGGACGATCTGCAGCTTGGTGACATCTGCGTGTTCAGGCGACCGGATGGTAACCATGTAGGCCTTTGTATTGCCGTAAGCAAAAATGCAGCGGGGAAGATCAGCACGATACATGTGCTCGGCGGCAACCAGTCCAATTCGGTGTGCTTTACCGAGATCGGTTTTGACCGGCTGATAGCCGTGCGCCGCTTTTATGCTACAGGTGCACCGGCCAGTGCCAGGCAATACGTGATGAGCAGTTCCGGGCAGGTCAGCGAGAATGAAGCATAACACTTTCTCTTGCTTTCGCCGCTACCATACCTTCCACCATGGCTTCTTCCCGGTGGCTGCTGACGCAGGCGGTGGGCTTGCCTGTTTGTAGAGGGTTTTTTCTGTCAATTTCTCATGCAGATCCCAGGAGATAAACCCGAGCTTTTCCTGCATCAGTTGCGGCAGGATCACCTGGGGTAGCTGGTCTTTGGTATACTGGTAACCGGTGGCGGGGTCGGTGTACACCAGTTCTGTGGTTTCTTCATCCACCTGCACCGTTTCAGCAGGCAGGTTCAGCCATTTCAGCTCGGTTGGCTCCGGGTTGCCGAAATCCGTGGTTTCTTCTCCCGACACCAGGCTGTATTGTCGTTTTACCACTCCATCATAGATCAGCGAATAACTATAGGTGCCGCCGCTGTCGTACTCCTCGAAGGCAAAGACAAAGGAAGGGCGGCCAAAATAGTCCAGGTAGGACTGGATGGCCCCGCTGCCCGTGGATTGGAAAAACTTTGTTGTGAAATCCGTGCTGAGTATCACCAGCAGGTCGCTGGTTTTGCCGACAAATACATACTCAGGCCGCCGGGTATCGCCTGAACCCTCTGTGGGCTGAAAATCCGGGCCAAACAGGTCGTGAACGACTTTGTTGCTGTCGATAGTCGCGGTATCTAATTTGAAGGCGACGCCGCCGAGAGAGACTCCCATGGTTGAATGTTATTAGGATCGAAAGATAGGAAACTTAAAAAATCAGACAAGGAAATATTAGGCTTGCAGATGTTAAAAAAAAATTGCATCTTTCTGAGCAAGGACCCTTAAACCCATGAATTTGCTACGTCGCTATATATCTACCG
>JBEVLT010000409.1:0-9828 GCA_040509055.1 Chitinophagaceae bacterium | reverse complement strand
GAAGCTCAATCTCTCGTTTAAGTTTTTTTTCCTGCAGCTTAGCTAAGAGATCCAAATGTCGCCTATTACTTCTTTTTGCCATCGTATATTGATATTACACATCGCAAATAAATTTACACTTTTTTCCTGTTATATGGAGTGACGTTATAGAGATGTTCCCGGACAGGTCATACCAAATAGAAAATGAGAGATTATAACGTATTTAATAATTGCTCTCGCTATTGTTCCTTCTTCAACGGCTTCACCAGCTGCAACACATTATTCAGCAGCTCATGCGCCGCATTGATCTCTTCTTTCTTGATCGATATACTTTCAATGTTAAAGCCGACCGGTATATTTTTTCCTGCCGCATAGCTCAGGATTTCATGCGCGATGTTGGTAGAGGTCTCTATGGACGCCTGTAAGATATCCCTGGAATGTTTCAGGTCGTTCAGCAGCCACTTGGGCACCCCGATGCCCAGCCACTCCATGAACTGGAGCGTTTTCAGCGAGCCGCAGGGCGCCAGGGTGAAGATCAGCGGCGCAAGCGGTTGCTGATTTTCCGCGGCATGGTAATAATAATCGGATAAAAGATTTTTGGTGTCGTTCAGGCTGTATACGCATTGCGACACAAAAAAGCGGCAACCTTTTTCCATCTTGCTGAGAATACGCAGGTGCTCATCGCCTTTTTTACTGTGCCGTTCGGGTATGGTCACACCGCCCAACAGCAATTGCCCGCACTGCTGCTGCCTGAGCTCATACGCATCATCCAGCGAAAACCGTGTCATTTCTATTTGCTGGCGGGAAGAAGCGCCTACAAAAACGGCGTAGTCGAGCGTACTGTTTTGCGTCAGCCAGTCACTGAACTGCTCTTTGGTGTGGTTGGCAATGCTCTTGTATACGATCCTGGGCACGTTAAGCCCGGATAAATAGGCGTTACTGTATGCGGTGGGCGCAATCGTAGGAATAAAGGAGAACGTTCGTTCCTTTTCCGTACGGGTAGATTCATCCTGGATATCGTACAGGATCAGCCCGTCAATGGCATAGTTGTTCAGCCGCTCCACCTGGTTATTGGCAATGGTGAGCATCCGCTCCGCTTCCATGGTGATCTTGGGTGGAGTAAGGCTGTAAAATACCAGTCCGGTTTGGGCTTCGGTTATCTTTCTGTTTAGTATATCCCTGTTGGTGGCTGATGACGGCATAACGTTCAAAAATAGTACACTTTTTTATCAGTCGGTAATAGCGTTGGTATATATTCCGTGGCATTGGCCCGCCTTCGGGCCATCCACTCCTTCCCCCGATCCTGGGCTGTTTTAAGGTGGCACTCCCGGAAAAAGCGAAATCAATTTTTTCGCAACGGCAACCAGGTTGTACGCTGCGGGGATAGAGAATACCCAATACCCGATCATGTAAACTGCAAAAGTCCAGAAGGCGGTCACCACGATCACCGAAACATAATACTGGACCGGGTCTTTACACGGCGGCACCCGCCCGCGCAGCAGGTCAAAGGTTGGCAGTGACGCTTCCGGGGGCTCTTTCTTCTTACAGGGTTTGTCCTTGCTCCTGTTTGGGATAGTATGCTGTTTCTTCATCGCTGGTTTCTTTTAGTTCATGAACAGATCGCCTGCCCGCTACACCGGGATAACCGATCAGGGCAAAATCGTGCGGCCATAGCCTATGGCCGCACAGATAGTCTGAGTCTGGATAAATTTTTAATTACACGGATACTACTTACTCCTTCGCCACAATTGCTGTGATGCAGGTTTCTGAAAGCTGATCGGGAAGAAAAGTTCGCCTATAGCAAGGACGCGAAAGGCGAGAGCAAGAACTAACAAGCCAAAAAAACGATACAGACCGGTTATGTTTGGTTGACAGCCCCGCCACCGGGCAAACGAAGCTCGCCGCAAATAAATTTCGACCGGTTTCTTGCAGGTTCTTTATTTTGTAGCAAATCGGCATCATGAAACCCCTCTTCTTCACGCTTTTTCTTTTTATTTCCGTCAACGCCTTTTCCCAGTCCAAAGCCGAAACCGCCATCCGCCGGCTGCTGGATGAGCAGACCCGGGCCTGGAACCGTGGCGACCTGCAGGGATTCATGCAGGGCTACTGGGAAAATGATTCCCTGATGTTTGTCGGCAAAACCGGGGTCACCTACGGGTGGGCCAATACGCTGAATAATTATAAAAAAGGGTACCCGGATACAGCGGCCATGGGCCAGCTGAGCTTCAATATCATTTCGGTAAAAAAACTGTCGAAGAAATATTACCATGTCACCGGGAAATGGCAGCTGGCCAGGAGCATCGGCGACCTGAGCGGTCACTACACCCTGCTTCTTAAAAAGATCGGTGGCCGGTGGGTGATTGTCTCGGATCATAGCAGCTGATCCGGACCCCGGTATTGCTAAAAAGGGGGCTCATTTATTAAGCCCGGCCGCCTGCATGCCATAACGCTGCTGCATCCGTGCAAATACAAAATAGGAGGACAACAGCCCTACCGAAGAGAATACAATATCATACAGGTCGAACGTACGCCCGAAGAACGGGATCAGCTGCAGGTACTCGTTTACAAGGAGCATACCCATGCCGATCAGGCAAACCAGCCGCAGGTCGTAGGCCGACCGGATACGGAAGATGCGGGCCACGAGAAAATTGCGGCCGCTGAAAAACCAATAGGCGCCAAACGGGATCAAAAAGGAGCCAAACAGGTTGGGCGCTATGCCAAGGAAGAACAACACGGCATCATGCTCCGGGTACAGGGGCCGGACGACGAATTTGATGATCCAGATGAAGAGGGTACCGGCAATGACAAGCCGTTTACTGGTTTGCTTCAGTTGCATGTATTATCTATCAAACGAACCGTTAAGATAAGTTATTCCTGCCTGCCCGCCGGCACCGGCAGGCCATATTTATACCGTAAAACGATAAAAAAGACGGGAAGTTACTTTTTCCAGGTATGATAATAATAGCGCAACAGCAGCATTAAAGCGGCAAGCGCCAGCACGTAATACAGGATGATGGCATACAGCGGCCGCTCGCCCGGCAGGGCCAGCCTGAAGTAAAGACCGGCGGTGGCGGCTGTCATCATCCAGAGCAGCCCATACGTAAGCGTGGAAATGATTTTTTGAAAAAACCGCCTCACATCGGGGCCCATGCCTTGTTCGTGCTCCATACCTGGTGGTTGAAGCAACAAGGTAGGTTTTTTTACAGGAGTTGGCTAACAGGGATCACGGCGGCTTTTGTATCGGCGCCTCCCTGCTTAGGGTACCAGCAGTCCCCTGAAGTCCAGCGAATCGCCATTGAATACGTTGAAGTCCACTTTAGCCGTAATGCCGTTTACATTGCCTTGGTCACTGTGCTGCCAGAACAGCCAGTCCCGGCCGATACGCGGCCGCTGCGGCTCATAGTAATGCGCGATCCACAGCGGGTATTTATCAAAGGCGTTGCCGAGATATTGGTTGTAAAAATCAACGTTGGTATAAATGACCGGGGTGATACCATAATACTGCTCCACCGTTTCCAGCCATTTCTTTACCTCCCGCTGCAGCTGCGCTTTCGTGGCGCCATAACGCTGCTCTACGTCCAGCACCGGCGGCAGATCGCCGGTCTCCAGCTCTACTTTCCGGATAAACTGCTCGGCCTGCGCCTTGCCGTCCCTGGTAGCAATAAAAAAATGGTAGGCGCCGCGGATGATACCGCTGCTCTGCGCTTTTTTCCAGTTGCGGTGAAACTGCGGATCGGTATTGCCGATGCCCTCCGTGGCCTTGATAAAAGCAAAACTCAGCCGGATCCGGTCCACCTGCATCTTCTTCACCTCTTCCCAGGCAATGAGGTGCTGGTAGCGGGATACATCGATGCCATGGATGCTGTATTCATCGGGAATGGTAATGCCGAACTCGCGGTAATGCGTGGACTTAGCCTTTTTATAAGCCGCCCAGCGATAACCGATATAAGCGCCGGCAACGGCCAGTGCGGCAATCACCAGGCTGAGTATCCATCGGGTCAACTTGTTTTTCCGGCGGCGGGAGGGCATGAAGGGGCTATGTTTAGGCAAAAATATAGAGCCGCCCGTTTGCAAAACTGTTAATTCGAAAAGAAAGAAAGTAAATACGTTAAGCAGGCGTCCGGCACATCCGGCAGGTCTTAAAAAAAAGACACCCACCTGCCTGTCAGGACAGATGGGTGTTGGTGTATATGATAGAAAGAGTACGGATTAAAACCTGTTGTTTCCACAACAGTATATGTCAGGGCCTTAACCTGCCTGAACTATGCGCCAGGCCCGCATGATACATAATAACTGTGTCGGAGCAGGCTCTGTATCAGTTCAATGGAATGCTGATCGCGTTCACTGTATCAATGATCGAAAATATCATGCCATATCGCGCTGATAGCTTGGATAAATGAACAAGTTCTTGCAGCAAGGAATTGTAATGATTATCAGCAGCTCAACTGTACAGGATGTGGTAATAACTATTGTCATTCTTCTGTCATCAGTTGCGGATATAATGAACCCGGAAACCGGCCTGCATATATTCGCCCGCTGCCAGCTGTTGCTCTGCGGCGGGTAGTTTGGTCACCTGTACCAGCCCCCGGCTGCCGGAATAATCCCGGGCGGAACTGTAGAGGTATTCGGCGGGAGCATCCACGATCTTATCGCGTAACGGATTTTGATGGATATAACCGATGTGCCCGATCAGCTCGGGTTGCTTCATGCTCACAAAGGCCGAACTATTGCTTCCCTCCCATACCTGTAGCTTTTTTCCAAACCCAAAAAGACTGTAGTTTTTAAACCTGCTCAGCATCCATTCTTTCCGGACGGCCGGTTCTGTGTCGATGGCTTCCAGCAGCTTTGTCGTCGTGAAGGCGCGGTATTCGTTTTCCAGATCGGCAATACAGTTATTGTTGTCGCTTTTGGCCAGCAGGTGAAGGTGATGCGTCATCAGGCACCAGGCATAGACCACCAGTCCTTTGCTTTCGATGAAGTGATTGAGACTGTGCACGATCATCTGTTTGTACACCGGCCTGATAAACAGGTCTACCCAATCCACGGTTTGCAGGGTAATGAAGCGGGTCTCTCTGGCGGTATGATCATCTGCACGTCCCATACATGTTCCTTCCTGCCCCACCGTAAGCAAATGCTGTTCCGTTTATGATAAAATGTGCAGAAAGGAGAAGGCCCGGCAGCCAGCCGTACCCCTCATTCCGTCTCTGAACGGCTTTTTCCTGCGGCAAAAGACCCTTGTCGCTGCCTGCCGGCTATCTGCAGGCCAATGAGATGGCTTTATCTCCAAACAAAATTTACCGGGTTTGCGCAGGGTAGTTTTAGGGGGATAAACATTTTTCATTTCTCAACAAGTAGCTATGAAACAACAATTCAAAACCGCGGCCCTGGCCCTGGTGCTGGGGCTGGTCAGCCTGAGCGGCCGGGCGCAGGACGAAAAAGCCGCCCCCGCATGTTCCCCCAAATGGGTATCGGACAAAGGCTTCTGGGTGGTGGAAAGCACCCTGAAAAACCCGGAACAAAGCACCGTTTATTTTTATGCCAATACCGGCGAGCTGGTGTACAGGGAAGGCGTGACCGGCAAACTGAAGCTGCATAAGCGCAAAACACTGCTCCGCCTGCGGTCGGTGCTGGAAACCGCCGTAGCCGCCAGCGAAAAAAAGCAACCCCTTCCGGAAGGCGAAAAGTTCTTTGCAGGCGCTGACCACTGATCGCTTTTCTCTTAAGCAATGCCGGGAGCATCCCGGCCCTGCCGCCCCTGCGGCGGCAGGTTTTTTTCGCGACCGGCCACTTTTGTCGACAAAAAACGGCTTTCCGGCTACAAACCCGCCGGCAGACCGGCAAGTACTATGGACTATTTGTAATTTAGTTTACCCGATGCAACAGTATCCGTTTATATTTTCCGATGAAAAAAGATTCAGGGTCCGGCGCCACCTGGCGTTCTGGATAGCCTGGTGGCTTTTTCAAAGCGTATTGTATGCTTACACAGCCGGTATGAACCTGCTGCCGGATTATAACCGCCTGCCGGTATCCATGGTAAATGCGCTCTTCTTCCTGGTGCCGCATGTATTTCTTGCCTATACGCTTATGTACCTGGTGATCCCGAAATTCATTTTCAGGGCCAGGTATTTTTCAGCGGCGCTGGCGGTGTTGGTGCTGTTTTTCCTGACCGGCTGTATTTCATCCGTAATCGGTGTGTACGTGCTGAACCCGGTGCGGGAATGCATATTTGGAGGCGGAGACATGTCCTATTCGCTGCCCCGCGACCTTGCCTTTTTCTCCGGTATTCTTGGTGGGCTGAGGGGTGCTATTACCATTGGCGGACTGGCCGCGGCCATCAAGCTGATGAAATACTGGTATATCAAGGAACAGCGCAACCTGCAGCTGCAAAAGGAAAACATTGCCGCCCAGCTACGGCTGCTGCAGGCACAGGTGCACCCGCATTTCCTGTTCAACACGCTGAACAATATTTATTCGCATACCCAAAGCGTATCGCCCACGGCAGCCTCGCTGGTGATGGGTCTCTCGGATATACTCCGCTACATCCTGCAGGAGGGCAGCCGGTCGCGTACCTCCCTGTCCCGTGAGCTGAAGATGCTGGAAGAATACATGACGCTGGAACAGATCCGCTACGACGACCGGCTGGAGATCAGCAAAGAGATCACGGCCTGGCCCGGCAACCTGGCCATCGCCCCGCTGATCCTGCTGCCCTTCGTGGAAAACAGCTTCAAACATGGCACCAGCCAGCTGCTGGAGCAGCCCTGGATACGGCTGGCCATCACGGTAGATGGTTATAAAATGAAGATGACGCTGATCAACGCCAAGCTGCCGGTGGCGGAGAAAGACGAACAAAAGAATTCGGGTACCGGCATCGCCAACGTGAAGAAGCGGCTGGACCTGCTGTACCAGGGAAAATACGAACTGAACATCACGGCGGAAGAAGACGTGTTTATCGTCAACCTGTGGATAGAGCTGGAGCCGGCCATTGAAAAGACGGTAGGGAAAGGAGCGCTGCAAAACGAACCGGCACATGCCTGAACACGGGATCATAAAATGCCTGATCGTAGACGATGAGCCCCCGGCCCGGGAGCTCATTCGCCATTATATAGAGCAGGTGCCCATGCTGCAGGTAGCCGGGGAGTGTGGCAATGCCATCCAGGCATTCGGGTTTTTGCAGCACCAGGCGGTGGACCTGATCTTCCTCGATATCCGCATGCCGCAGCTCACCGGCACCGACTTCCTGCGTACGCTGACCAACCCGCCCAAAGTGATCTTCACCACAGCCTATTCCGGGTATGCGCTGGAAGGGTATGAACTGGATGCGGTGGACTACCTGCTCAAGCCCATCCGGTTCGACCGGTTCCTGAAAGCGGTGAACAAAGTGTTTACAGCCGTGAACCTGAAGCCGGTGGCCGGGCCGGCGCCGGTGGAAGAAAAGAAAGAATCGCCGTTCGTATATGTACGGGCCGACCGCAAAATGGTGAAAGTGCTGCTGGATGATATCGACTATATCGAGAGCATGAAGGATTATATCAAGATCGTGACACGGCAGGGCGTGGTCATCACCCGGCAGTCCATCAGCTCGGTAGAAGCGATGCTGCCGGAGAAGGAGTTTGTACGCGTGCACCGTTCGTATATCGTGTCGCTGCGCAAGATCAAATCCTTTACGCACGAGCTGCTGGAGATCGGTAAAACGGAAATCCCTATCGGCAAATTGTACCGCAACGGGGTCATGAAAGTGCTGGAATAGCGCTTAGTCCTTCAGCCGGTAATCAAACGCATCTTTTTCCCATTTCCCATCCTTGCCTTCCTGTTCCAGCAAGACGGTCAGTTGCTCCGGCCCTTTGCGCCAGAAGATAAGACGCAGTTTTTTATCCGGCCGTTCAAATGTAGCCTGTTCATTGCTCAGCTGTACCAGCGGGTACACATTGGGATGGTCCTTGTCCTCCCAGCCGATGCTACCGGGACCGAAATGGCGCAGCCGTATCACGGGTACGCTGTCTGTCTGCTCGATGACCATGAATTCATAGAAGACGATTTTGCCATCGTTTACACACCGGTAACTGCCCATCATGTTGTCGCCCATCGGAGCACTCCAGTTCTCCTCCATATCGCCCCATTCGTGCTGCACCGTCCATTTGCCGGCGATGAAGGCAAGATCGCTGATAGCGGCTTTGAGCGTGGGTTGGGCATAGCTGTTAACAGTCCATGCCAGGGCGGCCAGCAGCAAAAATTTCTTCATACTATGTTTTTATTGAATGATGCGCAGCCGCGCATAGTTAAGCATGATCTTTTTTTCGCCGTTGTGTTCAAACTTCACGGTAGCGATGGGGTTGTGCGATGCGCCTTCCATTTTCATCACTTCGCCAAAGCCGAATTTCTGGTGTTCCACCTTGTGGCCTACCTGCAGGGTCGATATATCGCTGGGTTTGAAATCGCCGGACGGCACATGCTCCACCACCTTGGGCAGCGTAGTCTTGGGCGCCAGGTAAGAAGGTGCGGCCGGCGATGGCTTTTTACTGGGTGGCGATCCATAGCGGCGCTCGGCATCCTGCACATCGTTGCGCGAAGAAGAGCCGAATCCGCCCCGCATCCGGTCGAAAGCAGAGCCTGACGACCAGTTGCTGCCCTGGTTGCGCATACCGCCACCGGCAAAGCTGCGGTCCAGGTGGTCAGCAGGTATTTCGTCGATGAAACGGCTGGGCTCGTTCTGCACCAGGTTGCCAAACCGGTAACGGGAGTTGGCATAGGTGATCCACAATTTCTTTTTGGCGCGGGTAATGACCACGTAGAACAGCCGGCGCTCCTCCTCCAGTTCTTCCCGGGTATTGATGCTCATGGCATTGGGAAACAGCATTTCCTCCAGCCCGGCGGCAAACACCACGGAAAACTCCAGCCCCTTGGCCGCATGGATGGTCATCAGCTTTACCGTGTCGGCATTGGGGTCTTTTTCGTCCGCATCGGTATGCAGCGTGATCTGCTGCAGGTAGGCGCCGAGGGTTTTATCCACCACTTCGCCTTCTTCATTGTCCGGGCTCTCCACCCATTCTTTAATGGAGTTGAGCAACTCCTGTATGTTCTCGTAGCGCGCCAGCCCTTCGGTGCTTTTGTCGTTGAACAGCTCTTTGACGAGATTGGTCTGCTTGCCTACGTGGAAGGCTACCTCGTACGCATTCTTTTTTTCCAGCATGCTGGAAAAGCTTTTCAGCATGGTCACAAAATCCTGCAGGGCCGTGAGCGTGCCGGCGCGGAAGCCGCATTGCTCTGCCCGCTCCAGGATCTCCCACATGGATACGTTCTGCTCGTTGGCCAGCAACACCAGTTTGTCGATGGTAGTCTTGCCGATGCCGCGTACCGGGTAGTTGATGATACGTTTCAGCGCCTCCTCGTCCCGCGGGTTTCCCAGCAGCCGCAGGTAGGCTACCAGGTCTTTGATCTCCTTGCGCTGGTAAAAGCTGACGCCGCCGTACATGGTATAGGCAATGCCCATACGGCGCAGGGCTTCTTCAAAGGCGCGGCTTTGTGCATTGGTGCGGTACAGGATGGCAAAATCGCGGTTGGCAAAATGGTTGCGCAGCTTTTGCTCCTGGATGGTATCGGCCACGAACTTTCCCTCTTCGTTGTCCGTCATGGTGCGCACCAGCCGTATCTTCTCTCCTTCCGAATTATCGGTAAAGAGCACTTTTTCAATCTGGTTCTTGTTGTTGCGGATCACCTCGTTGGCTACGTGCAGGATGCTCTTGGTGCTGCGATAGTTCTGCTCCAGCTTTATCACGGCTACATTATCATAGTCTTTCTGGAACTGCAGGATGTTCTCGATCGTGGCGCCGCGAAAGCTGTAAATGCTCTGTG
>JBEVLT010000408.1:0-4795 GCA_040509055.1 Chitinophagaceae bacterium | reverse complement strand
AAGTAGCAGGGAGCATTGTATAGAGAAGGGGGCAGATTAAATTTCCCTGATCTCCAGCCAGCCGCCGGCGATCAGCTCCTTCACGATAGCTACTTTGCCTTCGGCAGTCAGCAGGCCCTTTACGTCTTTTATTTTGAAAGGCTGGTCCTGCAGGAAGATCGCTTTGTCCACAAACGGCGGAATGGTCAGCCGCTGGGTGCCAAAATGAATATTGGTATCATTGCCCGCGGTTTTGATCACATAGTCAAATCCTTGCTTCCGGGCTACTACCGTATCAGCCCTGAGCAGCTCTGTCTGGAGACCTGTGATCAGCAGGCGGCCGAAGTCAAGGGTTTGCCGGGTCGCAAAGTGTTCTGACTGTTTATCCAGCAGCCTTTTCGGGGATATCTTGTCTACCAGCGAATGCAGCTTTTGCTTGAAGGCATCGGTATATTGCTTTTTCTCTTCTTCGCTGGCCAGCCCGGTGGGGATAGTGCGCCGGAAAAATACATCTTCATGCTCGGCTATCTTCACCAGGTCTTCGATCAGGTGAAAACCATAGCGGGGCTTCAGGGAGAAATTGACATGGATGGTGGAATGATCCGAAGTAAAGGCCTGGTGCGAGGTGCCGCGCGCCAGGTACAGGAAGTCGCCTGAATTGATATCGAACTCTGCTACCAGCTCCGGTTTTTTGCGGAAGGGATGGAAGGTGGTCGGCAGCTCTTCGCCTGTATCATAGATATGCCAGGTCTTGGGCCCTTTGATCTGCATCAGGAAAATATCATGCGGATCGTAGTGAATGTGAAAGCCCTGGGAGTGTGGCGGCGTGATGTAAATATTGGCCTGCACCACGATCTTCATTTCCTGCTCAAAAGCCCTGCAGGCAGCAGCCAGCCCGGGAATACCTTTTTCTGCAGAATTGATGATGATGGTAGAGCCGTCATAGAACCATTTGAGCATTTTTTCCGGACTCGCCGATACCCTGGCAGTCCCATTCATCAGGGTCTCGGATTTGGTCCATTCATAAGGAGGCACATCCTTCCCTTTGTGCAGCAGCCTCAGTCCTTCCGGCATCAGGTTTTGCTGGCTCAGGAATGTATCGATATCGGCAATGGACAGTACGTTGTTGAAATAGCCGGGATCATCGTGGCGGTTATGGACATACTTCTTCTCCCAGTAATTTGCAAAAAAGTCTTCGACGGTCAGCGGGGCGATAAGGTTGGCAAAATGAATGGGTTCCATGTCAGTTGGTTTTATAGAGAGGAATGGGCTTTTTTATAGCGGCGAAATCACGGATCGCAGCCTCACATTGCAGGTTGACCAGCTCTACGTTCCGGCCAAAGCGCAGCAACCGCACCGGTACGGCTGTAGCCAGGCGGCTGAGCAGCGCAAACTCCTGCTTACGTCCTTCGGAGTTGATTACAAAGGAGCCAAACGTATTGGCATGCAGGTGGATCATCCGTTCACCCGCAATGTCTTCGATCGAAGGAATACCGTCCACTTCCACCGTTTCTCCCATCACATAGATGGCGCCGAGCGGCAGGGGCGTATCCCAGAAGCTGTCGCCGATATCGGAATAGCGGCTGTCGCGGTGAGAATACACGGACACATATTCGATGGCGGTACCCGGGTGGATCACGGCCAGTGATTTGGGCCGCAGCCGCACTTTGGGGTAGCCGGGTTGAATATAGAACCGGTCGTTTTTGATGTGGAGGGCTGAAATATCGTCGGACAATACTTTGTATCCCAGCTTGGCGAAAGCAGCGGCCGTGGTGGACTTGCCGCTTTTTTTCCGGCCCAGGAAAATGACGGCCTGCCCGCCGATGTTCACGGCAGAAGCATGCAGGCACACAACACCACGGAGCCGCAGCAGGCAGCCCAGCACCGTGCCTACGAAATAAGAATCAAGATTGGATTCCGGCTCGGCAGCATCATGGATCATCCAGACCCTGGCCTGGGCGGGCGATATGACAACCTGGAGGGTGCCATGCTCAGTAATGAAATGCAGTTTGTGGTAAGTGCCTTCGGGGGTTTCAGCACTGAAAAAAGTCAGTCGTTTTCCGGGCCGGCTTTCGTTGGAGGCGGCCGCTAGCCAGTCCGGTTGCGGTATTCCGGTACTTTCGGTGGTCCAGATCACGTCCGTACCGCCGGGCATTGCAGCGTGCTCATCCAACAGGGAAATGGGGCGCGAACTGCTGACCGGCAATCCGTAAATGTAATAGTGAAAACTCATCTTATGGTTGAAACTCCGGGAAGCGCCTTAAAAAATGGATCAGGTAGATTCCTTCCGGCACTAAATCACGGGCCGCTTTTTCGGCAAAAGTACCATATTCTTCATCAGCCACCGGGATGTTGGTCCATGATTTTAATTTTTCTACATCCACGATCTTTCGCACCGGGTCATTGGGGCCAATCGCATTCAGGAATGCCTTTGCCTCCGGCAATTGTTCCATGTAGCGCCGGTTGTAATCAGGCGAAAACGGTGTTTTGGAAGTGCGCCAGCGCACCTCCTGCGGCAGGATGTTGCCGAGGCCGGCGCGCAGGGTATAGCGTTTATATCCGTCCCTTACCTTGAAATGAAGCGGCAGCGCCAGGCAGAAGTCCAGCAGGCGTTTATCCATCAGCGGCAGCCTCACTTCCACCGGCCCCAGGTCGGCCAGTCCCTGCGCTTTGCTTTGCTTGGTGCGGATCAGGTTCAGCTGGTTACGGCGATGACGGGGATACAGGCGTACAGAGATGTCGTCCAGCTCTTCGCTTCTTGCTTCTACGCGTTTACGCAACGTGTCGATGAAGGCAGGCTGAATGCTGTTGGTTCTTGTTTTGTTCAGTCCTGTTTCGCTTTTTCGCAGGGTTTTCCAGGCAAGGTCGGGCAGGATGGGCGCCAGCACCTGCGATCGCAATACCGACCAGGGGCTTTCGCCTCCCAGCTTCTGCTGGCTCTTCAGCTCGTGCCAGAGCCGGGACCAGCGCAGCTGTAAAAAGAGCTCGGCATAAGAGCCATTGCCGTGGAAGCTGAGGCCCAGCTCGCCGCCTCCGCCATCGAGGATGGTCCTGGAGCCCAGTTCCTGGGCCTTTTCGGCAAAAGCAGTGTAGAGGTAGTGGCGGGAGATCAGGTTGGGCGCATAAATGGTGGTCTGCAGCGCTTCCAGGTCGCTGAAGAACCCGCGCCCCGGGGCGGTGATATAATGGATATTGATATTGGGAAAGCTGCGGAAACGGTCGATATAGTCCCGCTCATCCGTGAGCACCGGGTCGTTTTGGTCGGGCAGCACGGCGGAGAGTACCTGCAGGGTTTTATTTTGCTTCTCCAGGACCTTTGCCGCTACAGCGGTGACTGCCGAAGAATCGAGACCGCCGCTCAGGAGCGCCGTGACGGGATAATGGCTGCGCAGCCGGTCGCCCACAGCCCGAAACAGCACCTCCTGGAAGGCTTCGGCAAACTCTTCATCGTTGCGGAAAGAAAGTTCTGTACCTGCCTCCGGGGTCCAGTACTTCCGTTTGCGTATTCCGTTCTTATCAATCGTGAATGTGGTGGCGGCCGGGAACAGAAAGATATGTTCAAACCAGCTTTCCTGCCAGATCAGGTGCTTCGAAAGCTTGAAGATGAGGGAGGCCAGCTTATTTTGGTTGATGATCACCGGCATCCCCTTTACGGCTACGATGGCATTGGGGGTGGAAGCAAAAACAAACTTTTTCCCATCGAAAAAGTAAAAGATACTGCGGTTGCCAAAATGATCGGTGGCGCAAAACAAAGCCTGGCGGGTGTGATCCCAGATGGCGAATGCAAAATCACCGACCAGGTATTCAGGACATTGTTCACCCCATTTCCGGTAGGCGGCCAGGATCAGCTGTGCATCGCCGATGACAGGCTGCTGATGTGCCGCTATTGCCAGTTGCTGAAACAGCTCCGGGCGGTTGTCCAGCCGGATATCGCCAATAATGGTAAGATCGTCTGCATGCAGGGGCAGGGCTTCGGTAAACGATTCCGGGGTATTGTAATGCGTCTTTTGCCCCAGGGCGATCATGCCGGCATCCCAGGCAGCCGTGTGGTCAGCCGGCTGATAATGCAGCGATGCGAGCATATCATCCAGGTCGGCACGCCCATTCAGGTTTGCATCGGCACTAAAAACGCCGCATAATATCATCATAACTAAAAAGCTGGTCTCCGGGTAAAAATAAAAATACCGTCAGGAAACCCTGGCGGTATAAATAAGTTGAGTGTTTGAAACCTGTTGACTATGGGCCGGAAGTGCAGTCGATCCACCTGGTTTCTCCGTCGCGACCGCGGTCAGGACGAAGCTGGACCAGTTCTGCCAGGCTACCATAACGCTGAATCTTCGGCGCGTGGTAGGGCTTTTTTTGGTCCGGCTGCCCGTTGGACAGTTCGCTGGGATTTGTAAAATTTTTGTCCATAAGCTAAGGTAACAAAAATTGCCGGGTTAAAAAATTGGTTTGGTACGTCGTTGACTTTCTTAAGTCAGGCTGAAACAACTGCTATGGGCCGGAGGTGCAGTCGATCCACCTGGTTTCTCCGTCGCGACCGCGGTCAGGGCGAAGCTGAACCAGTTCTGCCAGGCTGCCATAGCGCTGAATCTTCGGCGCATGGTAGGGCTTTTTTTGGTCCGGCTGCTGCCCGTTGGACAGGTCGCTGGGGTTAATAAATTTGTTATCCATAATGTAAAAATATACAAGATGTGAATCAAATAAAAATTCTTGTTTGATCCGGGGGCTTCCTGCCTCCCTTCCGGCTATGGGCCGGAAGTACAGTCGATCCACCTGGTTTCTCCGTCGCGACCGCGGTCAGGGCGAAGCTGAA
>JBEVLT010000407.1:0-31495 GCA_040509055.1 Chitinophagaceae bacterium | reverse complement strand
GTTGCTTCCTGCAACCTGTTCAAACCCAAATATGGCTGCCCGACCAACGGCAAGAATATCGGGGCAGAGAGGTTGGCCAGCGGTGATCCCGCTGCCGAAAAAGCGGTCAAAAAGGCCAAAAAATTCAAAAGTTAATAACGCTGCGAGGCAGCTATTCCAATAAAATCCAAGTCTTATAGTCAGACCACTAATCCTTAAAGTGTTTTACTATGAGCCTCACCCTGAGAACGAGCCTGGGATGTACCGAAGCCATCATCGCTGACGATGGCAACCTGAATCTTTTTTACCGCGTAGCGGGGATCATCAATGAAGATCTTCGTATCAAGTTTGTCAACAAAGAAGACGAATTCGATTCCATTAACTGGAACTTTCGGTTCAAAGGCAATCCGCTGACCCTGCACTACAATATTTACAATGGTATTTCGGTATTTCCGACCCGTATCAGCAGTGCCGCCAGCCGCGAAAACAAAGCTGTGGTGGAACTGGCCGGTGTGCTGCAGGACAAACTGCTCGAGCTGGAGCCGGTGCGAAACATTGCCTGATCAGTAGTTCCTCTCCTCTATCGAATCCAGGATACCAACGTAGCTTATATACCTGTCTTCTGTAATAGCTCCCGCTACCACAGCCTCCTTTATCGCACAGCCCGGTTCATTCACATGCAGACAGTTGTTGAACTGGCAATCATTCAGCCTTCCCCTCATTTCCGGAAAATAATGCGATAGCTCCTGTTTGGACAAATCTACCAAGCCGAACTCCCGCATACCCGGCGTATCGACGATCTGGCCTTCACCGCCCGGCAGGTCAAACATTTCAGCAAATGTAGTCGTATGCATGCCCTTGCCGCTCCACCCGCTCACATCCTGCGTCCGCAGCTGGAGGTCGGGCAGGATAGCATTGAGCAGCGATGATTTGCCCACGCCGCTGTGCCCGCTGAACAGGGTGGTTTTACCTTGCAGCGCTTCCTTTATTTCCCCGATGCCCGAACCATCCTGCGTACTGGTCAGGAATACCCGGTAGCCCGCGCCTTCGTACATCGCCTTCCATGCTGCAAATTTTTCCTGTTCTTTCTTCCTGTACAGGTCCGCCTTGTTGAAAAGAACCGCCGGCTGCACGTGGTACATTTCCGAAGCCACCAGGAAGCGGTCGATAAATCCCTGGGAAGTGCGCGGCTCCCGGAGGGTAGCGATAAGGAAAGATTGATCAAGGTTGGCGGCTACGATATGGTGCTGGTACTTTGCCCTTGGAGACTGGCGATTGATATAATTACGGCGTGGTAATATTTCAGTGATGATGGCCGTGTTCTGCGTTTGGTCCTCCACATCCATCTCCACCTGGTCGCCCACCGCGATCGGGTTGGTACTGGTAATACCGTCCATCTTAAATACCCCCTTCATACGGGCATTGTGCCAATGGCCGTCCTCATCCTTCACCGTATACCAGCTGCCGGTCGATTTGTAAACGCTCGCTTTCATGTGCCGCGAATTTCAGCAATTCTGTCGGAACGTGACGGAAAGCCTTTGCGGCAACAGGCAAAAAACATGTATCAGGGAAACTTTTTGAGCAGGGTGGTCCGCAAAATGATCTCTGCCAGCAGGAAGCCCAGCGCGGCCAGCACAAAGGGCAGAAACAGTTCGCGGAACCGCTTGTAAGAGGTGATCTCAACGGCTGACTTTTCCAGCTTGTCGATCTGCTGGTAGATATTGGCGAGGCTTTCCTTGTCCCGGGCGCGGAAGTACTGCCCGCCGGTTTCGCCGGCGATCTTCCGCAACAATTCCTCGTCGATAAAATCGATGGCCGGGTTGGGGCCCGGTTGCCGGCCGGCTATTTCTACCACGGTGGAAGGCACGGCTCCCATACCGATCGTATACACCCGCACATCCTGTGCCCTGGCAATTTCCAGCGCCGTCAGCGGATCGATGAGCCTTGTTTCAGGCGGATCTTCCTTGCCGTCCGTGATCAGGATCACTACCCTGCTTTTGGCATTGCTCTGTGTCAGCCGGTCCACGGCGGTGGCCAGCCCTTCGCCGATCACGGTACCATCTTTCAGGAAGCGGCGGCTCTCGAGTGTTTGTATCTGCCTGATCAGCGTATTACGGTCGGTAGTGACGGGGCAGGGCGTAAAGCTTTCGCCGGAAAAGATCACGAGCCCGATCCGGTCCACCGGCCGGCCCAGCACAAACTGCTCAGCCACTTCTTTCGCTACATCCATCCGCGTAGGCAGGATATCCCTGGAGCCCATGCTGCCGCTTACATCCATACACAGCACAATGTCGATGCCTTCTCCTTCCACCTGCTCCTGGTCATTCCGCTGCTGCGGGCGGGCCAGCGCCAGGATCAGGGCACTCAGCGCAAGCAGCCGGCATACAAACGGCAGGTGCCTGAAATAGTTTTTGAAGGTCACCTCGCTAAAGGGGCTCGCAGAAGACACCGTGAGAGCAGCCTGTTGCTGATCATACTTCTTCCGGTACCACCATATCATCACCGGCAGCAGAACAAACAACCCGAATACCCAGGGATGCGCAAAACTCATATGACTGATCCAGTCGTAAAACATTATTGTAGTTGTTCGATACGATCGATTGAACGTTTGATGACCCCCCGGGAAACCTCGTTTTCTGCCGCAGCCGGAACGTAGCGTGCAAATTTTACAAAGTCCCCCAGCATCAGCACCTGTGCCAGCGGGTCAAATTCCGCCGGAGGCATACCCAGGCTGCGCAACTGCGTGATCAGCCCGTCTGACGTTTGCTGCAGGGAACGAATGCCCTTTTTATCATGAATATACGTTCTGAAAATACCCGTCAATTCCGAATACCAGGCGCCGGCATCCAGCTGCTTATGCTGCAATGCTTCCAGTTGCCGCAGGGCTGCCTGGTAAGGATCGGCAGGTGGTACAGCCACAGCAGCAGCAACAGGCTTTTTTTTGCGCGACAGCCATACGACAATCAGCAACAACAGCAGGGCGCCCCCCACGGCCAGCCACCATCTGCGTTCTTTCCTTTGCTCTTCGGGTGCGATGTCGATGATGTCCCTGATATCATGGTAGGGCTGTGCGGTGTCGAAAGAAGAAAACCCAACGTCGATACCAATGGTGTCCGTGGCTACATCGCCATACAATACAAACCGCGGCACCACCCAATGCCCGGAGTCGAAACTGGTGATGTGCAGCACCTGCGACAAAACGGTACCGCTGCCGGTATTGGCCGTGTCGATCTTTTCTTTCTTTAAAAACTCGAAATGAGGGATGGTATCGACCCTGAAAAAACGAATAGGCTGGTTTTCGGGAATATCCGCCTGCAGGGTGATCCGTACCGGCTCGCCGATAAGTATCTGCGACCGGTCGACACTGGCCCTGACCGCTGCCTGCGCCATAGCCGTGCCCGCATCGCAGCACAGCAGCCCGGTCAGAAGGATCGTATAAAAATTTCTTTTCGTCATATCATCGTGGCGCTGATCGCTATTTGTTGCGGCCCAGGAAAAAACGGCGAAGCACTTTTACATAATCATCGCCGGTCCGGATATGCAGCAATTCGCTACCGGCCTTGTTGAAAGTCTGGGTGGCGTATTCCGTTACCCTGAAAAACTCCTGCTGGTAGCGCTGGCGTACAAAAGCACTGTTGCTGTCCACCCAGCGGGTCTGGCCGGTTTCAGCATCCTGCACCTGCAGCAGGCCGGCAGCAGGCAGTTCCATGTCCATCTTGTCATAGACCCTGATGCCGATCACATCGTGCTTCTTTCCGGCGATCCGCAAGGCATCTTCATAACTGGCGTCCAGGAAATCGCTCAGCACAAAGGCAATGCTTTTCTGCCGCACCGTGTTCGTGAAGAACCGGAGGGCCGTGCTCAGCTGCGTGCCGTTGCTCTTCGGCTCGCGGCTCAGCAGCTCCCGCACGATGTACAGGGCGTGCTCACGGCCTTTCTTTGGCGGAATGTATCCTTCCACCTTATCGCTGTAAAAGATCACTCCTACTTTATCAGCATTGTTCACTGCAGAAAAGCTTAGCACGGCCCCCACTTCGGTGATGATGTCGCGCTTGCGTGCATGCACGGTGCCAAACAGGGCACTGGCGCTGATATCTACCAGCAGCAGCACCGTCAGCTCCCTTTCCTCTTCGAATACCTTGCTGTACGGGTGGCCAAACCGGGCCGATACGTTCCAGTCGATAAACCGGATATCGTCGCCGGCTGCATACTCCCGCACCTCTTTGAATGACATGCCTTTTCCCTTGAACGCACTATGGTATTCTCCTGTAAACAGATCGCTGGTGAGCTTCTTGCTCCTGATCTCGAGCTCGCGTACTTTTTTCAGTATTTCTGCTGTCGTTAACATGGATGCGGTTGTTGGATGATGGTGGCGGCCTTACTTAATTTCGGATTTTCCAGGTAATTAACCAGGCCATTCAGCAACCGGAGCAACTTTTCGATCCGGGGCGCCAGGCCTGCAAAGTTTTTATCATCCATGAGTTCCGCCATAACCGCGATATTTAACTGTATTCCAATTCATACACCAACCCCGGGCAAGCCGATACCGCTGACCGCCGGACCCGTGATATCAACGGTGATAGTTAATGGATGACCCTTATCTATTAACCATCATCCGTGCCTACGGCACATTAATCTGCTTCAGTATCTCCTCGATCACGTCTTCGGCCGTTACGTTCTCCGCCTCCGCTTCGTAGGTAAGCCCCACCCGGTGACGCAGCACATCATAGCAGATGCTCCGTACGTCTTCAGGTATCACGAAGCCTCTTTTGTTCAGGAAGGCCTGCGCTTTGGCAGCCAATGCCAGGTTGATGCTGGCCCTCGGCGATCCGCCATAGGAAATAAGCGGCTTCAGCTTTTGCAGCTGGTATTGATCCGGCTGGCGCGTAGCAAATACGATATCGAGAATGTATTGCTCGATCTTTTCATCCATGTATATCTGGCGCGTGAGCTCCCTGGCCTGCATCACTTCCTGCACGGACACCACCTGTTTCACCGGCTGCTGGGCCAGTCCCTGCACGTTCTGCCGGATGATCAGCTGCTCTTCGTGCATTTTGGGATAGCCGACGATCACTTTCATGATAAACCGGTCTACCTGCGCTTCGGGCAGCGGGTAAGTGCCCTCCTGCTCGAGCGGGTTCTGCGTAGCCAGTACCAGGAAGGGTTCATCGAGTTTGTACGTGGTATCGCCAATGGTCACCTGTCGTTCCTGCATGGCCTCCAGCAGGGCGGACTGTACCTTGGCAGGAGCGCGGTTGATCTCGTCGGCCAGGATGAAGTTGGCGAAAATAGGCCCCTTGCGCACGACAAATTCATTCCGCTGCTGGTTGTAGATCAGCGTACCGATCACATCGGCCGGCAGCAGGTCGGGCGTGAACTGGATGCGGCTGAACTGTGCACGAATAGCCTGCGACAGCGATTTGATCGTAAGCGTTTTGGCCAGCCCGGGCACGCCTTCCAGCAGCACGTGGCCGTTGCTCAGCAACCCGATGAGCAGGCGGTCGAGCATATGAGCCTGGCCCACAATCACGTGTCCCACTTCTTCACGCAACTTGTCGGTAAACTGCCCGGCATGGCTGATTCGCTCATTCAGCTGCCGGATGTCTTCTGCGGTTTTATGCATTGGCTTGATTATAGTATCACAAAATACGAACTTGATGATTAGCAAATTGTTTGCCGATATGCTACTACACCAGCGGTATTCATCCAAATCCCCCTTAAGAACCGGAAGTATCACAAAACACTGACACCGGCACTGGTACCTCGCTTAGGATGATCATGACGTTCGCGCATTGATATCAGGAAAGGTACTTGCCTACGATCGGCATGCGCCTGCCCACGCCAAAGGCTTTGGCACTGACGCGGATGATCGGGCAGAATTGGTTGCGCTTGTATTCATTCGTATTCACAAGCTTTAGTATTCGCGCTACCAGTGCCGGTGCATACCCGCGGGCCACGATCTCTTTAGGCCCTTTGCGCAGTTCGATATACTCATACAGCACCCGGTCCAGCAGATCGTATTCCGGCAGGCTGTCGCTGTCCTTTTGCTCAGGCCGCAGCTCTGCCGAAGGAGGCTTGGTAATAATATGGGCCGGTATGATCTCCTCCCCTCGGTTGATATACTCCGCCAGTGCGTACACCTGCATCTTGTACAGATCGCCCAGTACGCCCAGCCCGCCGGCCATATCGCCATACAGTGTTCCATACCCGGTGGCCAGTTCGCTTTTGTTGGAGGTATTGAGCAGGATATAACTGAACTTGTTGGCAATGGCCATGAGCAGGTTGCCCCGCGTACGGCTCTGGATATTTTCTTCGGCAATGCTGAACGGCAGATCACCAAAGAGGGGTTTCAGCTCCTGCAGGAAGGCTTCGTAAATGGTCCTGATCGGGATGATGTCATAGGGATTGCCGAGGTTGATGCTCAGCGTTTCCGCATCGCTCACCGAATGAGAAGTAGAGTATGGCGAAGGCATCAGGATGGCCCGTACATTTTCTTTGCCAAGGGCGGCTGTAGCCAGGGCCTGCGTTACCGCGCTGTCGATACCGCCGGACGAACCGAGAATGGCTTTGGTAAAACCCATTTTCCGGAAATAGTCGCGGATACCCAATATCAGCGCCTGGTAGATCTCAGCCATGTTCTTGGCGCCGGTAAGATAAGCGATCCTGTCGTCGTCGATACCCACCTCCACAGCGGAGTAATAATATTTTTCTTCCATGACCGATCCGGACAGCGATGAGGGTTGGCACAATTGCTCCAGGTCGAACACGGCATAATCTTCTTCAAAGTACTTCATCTCCTTTACCAGGTTGCCATGCCGGTCGTACACCAGGCTGCCACCATCGAATACGATCTCCGTTTGCGAGCCCACAGTATTGCAATACAACATGGGCAACCCGTAACGCTGTGTATGCGCCTTCACGATGCTGTTGCGCACCGTATCCTGTGCATAGTTGTAGGGCGAAGCAGAAAGATTGATCATCACATCCGGCTGATGCCGGATCAGCTTTTCCATAGGCGTCACGAGGTACAGGGGATTATCACCCATATTCCAGATATCCTCGCAGATGGTCACCGCCAGCTTTTTGCCTTTGAACTCCATCACGTTCCAGTCTACCGCCGGTTCGAAATAGCGGTATTCATCGAATACATCGTAATTGGGCAGCAGCGTCTTGTGTATCTCCGCTTTTATTTCCTTTTCATAAAGCAAAAAAGCGGCGTTGAAAAGGTCCTTGCCGCCCGGCAGCGTATTGCGGGCCGGCGCGCCTACCAGCACCCCGATGGTATCGGCATGCTGCCGGATGGTATCGACAGCCGCGTAACATTGATTGATAAAATCGCTGAACTCCAGGAAGTCGCGCGGGGGATAGCCGCAGACGCACAATTCGGAAAACACCACGAGGTCTGCACCCTGCTGCTTTGCCCAATCGATGCCTTCGATGATCCTGCGGGTGTTCTCTTCAAAATTGCCGATATGATAATTCTGCTGTGCTAATGCGATTTTCATACTACAAATTTACACTGCCATTTGCATTTCCTTCCAAAAGCCGCCTGCTCACTAACTATCTTTGCCACACAACATTCATTCCTTTTCTCCGTTTTCAGTAGCTATGCAAAAAATCAGTGCTTTTTACCTGGTCATTGCCTTTTTCGCCGCCTGCTCCGGTAATAAAAAGAACCTGCCCGATGTGTCGGGTATCCGGGTCAGTCTTGCCGTGCAGCGGTTCGACCGGGATTTTTTTTCCATGGACACAACGCAACTTGACCGCAGCCTGGACGCATTGCAGCGCCGGTACCCGGTATTCCTGCGGCCGTACCTGGAAATGATCGCCGGCGTTACCGACAGCAGCAGCATCAAAGCCTTCTTCAGGGCGTACAAACCGCTGTATGATTCGGCGCAAAAGAGCTATGCCGGTTTTGACGGCGTAAAGCAGCAGCTGGAAAATGCGTTCCGCTATGTAAAATATTATTTCCCGGGCTACCAGGTACCGGCCACCATCATCCCGGTCATCGGCCCGATGAACTCGGTTGAAGACCTGGCCCGCACCGGTAGCGGCGACTACACACCCGACTTTCTCGGCGATGGCTTTATCGGCATCAGCCTGCAGTTTTACCTGGGCAGCCGTTTTTCGCTGTACAGCAACGAATATTTTATCAACAACGTAGCGCCACGCTACCGCAGCCGCCGCTTTGCCAAAGAGTACATCGCGGCCGATGTGATGAAACTGGTGACCGACGACATCTTCCCGGACCGCAGCAGCGGCAAACCGCTGATCGAGCAGATGATCGAGAAAGGAAAACAATGGTGGCTGCTGGATAAGTTTTTACCGGAGGCACCCGATTCTGTGAAAACAGGCTATACAGAGCAGCAGCTGCGCTGGTGCCGCGAAAATGAAGGGCTGATCTGGAGCTATATTGTCAGGAACGAATCGTTGTATTCCATCGACCCGGCCACCATACAAACCTATATCGGCGAAGCACCGTTTACCAGTGTATTCCCGCAGGACGCTTCGCCCGGTAATATCGGCGCCTGGATCGGCTGGCAGATCGTTTCAAAATTTGCCGGTAACAATCCCGCACTGCGGCCCGAAGCCGTGATGCAAACCAGTGCGAAACAAATACTGGAAGAAGCAAAGTACAAACCGAAGTAAAGGCTGATCAGTTATACTTCATCGGCACCACCATTTCAAAAGAAGGGATATTGACCTCGAACATCTGCCGGCTGTCGAGGTTCTCCATCTGGTAAGTGCCTTTCATTTTACCCATTTCCGACCGCAGGTTGCACCCGCTGACGTACTGGTAACTTTCGCCGGGCTGGATCACCGGCTGCACGCCCACCACGCCTTCTCCTTCCACATCCCGGTGTGTACCGTTGCTGTCGAATATCTGCCAGTTGCGGCGGTGCAGCTTCACCGGGAACGCATTGTGGTTTTCGAGGGTGATGCGATAAGCGAACATAAATTCCGATTGTACAGGATTGCTGTAATCCGGCTGATAGAAGGTCTCTACGCTTACTTCCACACCTTCGGAAATCATGCTGTTCATATCCATCGGTTTGAGTAAAAATAACGAAAAACCCTGACAGGCGGGCCGGCCCCCGGTTTTACTTTTCAAAAGCGTAAATTTGCAGCTACATTGCAGACTTTTAATATTTCAGATATATGAAGATAGCCGTAGCCAAGGGAGATGGTATAGGACCGGAAATTATGGATGCCGTTCTCAAAGTTTTTGAAGCCAATAAAACACCGCTGGAATATGAATTCGTAGACATGGGCAAGTGGGTGTTCGACAAAGGCTTTTCCAATGGCATGACGCCCGAAGCCAAGCAAACCATCGAAGACCTGGGGGTGCTGTTCAAAGGCCCGATGGAAACCCCGAAAGGCAAGGGCGTAAAAAGTGTGAACGTAACGGCCCGGAAAACCTGGAATACCTATGCCAACAAACGGGTGTTCCAGACCCTGCACGGCGTGGACACTGTATTCAGCAAGGCCGGCATCCCGATCGACATCACGGTGGTGCGCGAAAATATCGAAGATACCTATGGCGGCATCGAGCACATGCTCACGCACGACGTGGCATTGAGCCGCCGCTTCATCACCCGCCCGGGCAGCCTGCAGGTGATCAAGTATGCTTTTGAGATGGCCCGCAAGAAAAAGGCCCGCCGCATTACCTGCGGACACAAGGCCAACATCATGAAAATAACAGACGGCCTGTTCCTGGAGTGTTTTTACGAAGTAGCCAAAGACTACCCCGACCTGAAGGCCGATGATGTGATCGTGGACGACCTGTGTATGAAACTCGTGACCCGGCCGGACAGTTTTGATGTGGTAGTGCTGACCAACCTGCAGGGCGATATCGTTTCCGATCTCTGCGCCGGCCTGGTAGGCGGGCTGGGCTTTGCGCCTTCTGCCAATATCGGCGATCATATCTGCATCTTCGAAGCCGTACACGGCACGGCGCCCGATATAGCCGGTAAAAATATAGCCAACCCGACGGCCCTGCTGCTCAGCGGCCTGGCCATGCTTCGCCACCTGGGCTATATGGCCAACGCGGCCGAGATCGAAAATGCGCTGCTCTATACACTGGAACAGGGCGTACGCACCGGCGACTTTGGCGACAAGGGCCTGCCGGCGCTGAACACCACGCAGTTTGCCGAAGCCATCATCGGCAACTTTGGCCGGCAACCGAAGCAAAATGCCAAAGAGCTGCTGCCGAACATGCCGGCAACACCCACCTTCTTCAAACTGGAAAAAAATCCCATGCTCGTGTCTGCCGAAAGCGAAGAAGAGCAGATCGTAGGGGTGGACATGTTTATCGAAAGCGATAAGCAACCGGAAGCTATTGCCCACAAATGCAGGCGGCATGCCGGTGTAAAGTTCATCCTGGTGAACGTAAGCAACCGTGGTACGCAGGTGTGGCCGACCGGGTCAGTATTTACCAACCTGGTGAACCAGTACAATGTACGGTTTGAAAGCATCGACGGCTTACCGCTGAACCAGCAGGATGTGATCGGGCTGTATGTAAGCCTGAGCGGCGACTTCAAGATATGCTCGCTGGAGCTGCTGAACAGCTGGGGAAATAAGAAAGCGTATAGCCTGGCGCAGGGCCAGTGATCCTGGTCGCAGTCAGAGAGTTAAGGTTGAGTTCAAGGTTTGAGGTTCGGTGTTATCGTGATTATTGAAATACCAATACTGTATACTCTTAACGACGGCCATAACCCCGGATATCAAACCTCAAACAGAGAATGCCTAAGGACACCCATCATTATACAAACAACGAAGTAACGGTGGTATGGAAACCAGCCGTATGCATTCACTCCACGATTTGCTGGAAGGGGCTGATCGACGTATTCAACCCGAGGGAACGACCCTGGGTGAAAATGAATGGCGCCAACACCGGTCGTATCATTGAGCAGGTAAAGCAATGCCCAAGCGGAGCCCTGAGTTATTTTATGAACGAAGCTGTTGCGGCTCAACCCGAAGAACCCGCTACCGGAACAGAAACGGTGAAAGTGATCGTATCGCCCGATGGCCCTTACCTCATTCAGTCCGAATGCGTGATCGTACACAGCGATGGCCGGGAAGAGACCCGGACGGAAGCCGTGGCCCTGTGCCGCTGCGGCGCATCGAACAACAAGCCCTGGTGCGACGGCAGCCATGCACCGGCCGGGTTTCGCGGTTGAATCCATTCAAACGAGTATGCCGGTAGCGCCATCTTCAACCAGCTATCCCCAACCGTCATCTATCATCCACCTGAAAGTAGTTATGAGAGGAAAGTAAGCCCAGCTATCAACCCCTGCAAATCATCATCCCTTATCTGCATCATATCTTTTTCGACAGCTTATACCCGTTCTTCTGCAGCCACTGCAGCACTTTGTCGCGCTGATCGCCCTGTATAATGATCTCCCCGTCCTTGGCCGATCCACCGGTACCACAAAACGACTTTAGCTTTTTGCCCAGGTCCTGCAGGTCGTCGTCCTTACCGGCAAACCCCTCCACCAGGGTAACGGCTTTGCCGGCCCTGTGTTTGGTATCCAGCCGTACTTTCAGTTTTTGCTGCGCGGGCGGCAGGGTTTCGCTATTGTCCGGCGCCTCTTCAAACCGAAAACCCGGATCGGTGCTGTACACAAACCCATGGCTGTCCGGCTGCTGTTTTTTTCCTGTGTTTTTCTTCTGCATACGTTCTGTTTCTGCCGTTCAAAGTTCGGGCTTATTTACATTTTCATCAACAACGGGAGCAGGAACCAGCAAAACAGCGTGATCAGGATTACAGCCACAATGTTCATGGCAAATCCGGCAATGGTCATCTGCTTCAGCCGGATATGGCCGCTGGCAAATACGATCGCATTCGGCGGCGTACCCATGGGCAGCATGCCCGCACAGCTGGCGCCCAGCGTCATCGGTATGCCCAGCAGCAGCGGATTGATATGCAGGGCATCTGCCAGCGACGAAACGACCGGGGCAAAAACGATCACCTGCGCCACATTGCTCATCACCTCGCTGATGAAAAGAGATACCAGGGTAATGATGAAAACCAGCATAAAACCATTGCCGGCAAACTGTGCCAGCCAATGCCCCAGTTGCTGGATCAGGCCTGCCTTTTCCATGGCATTGGCCAGCGAGATACCGCCACCAAACAGCAGCAAAATACCCCAGGCCATTTTACCGGTATCCTTCCATTCCAGCAGCGCCCCGGTAGGTGCTTCTTCGGAATCGGCTTCTTTATTTGTTTGCCTGGAGCCGGCCGGGCAGATAAACAGGGCCACGGCGCACATCACGGCAATCATCGTATCATCCAGGCGCTCCAGTCCCGGTATTTTTATAATGAACCCCCGGAATATCCAGAGCAGGGCCGTAAACGCGAAAATGATCAGCACCCGCAATTCAGACGCCGACAGGGGGCCCAGTTTGGCCAGTTCGTTCCGGATCAGGCCCCGCGTGGCGTGGTCCGATTTGATGCGATTGGGATACAGCCATTTCACCATCACCCAGTACAGGCAGATCAGCAGTAAAATGGACAGCGGTGTACAAATAAGCATCCAGTCGATAAAATCGACATTGTAGCTGTACTTGTCCCGGATATAATTCACATAGGCTACGTTGGGCGGCGTGCCAATGACAGTGGCAATGCCCCCGATATTGGAGGCATAAGCGATAGCCAGCATGATGGTCAGGGAAAAATTGGCCATGTTTCCTTCCCGGCCATGGTTCTCCTTCATCACATGGATCACGGAAAGGGCGATGGGAAACATCATCATGGTCGTGGCCGTATTGCTCAGCCACATGCTCAGCAGCCCGGTAGCCAGGATAAAGCCGAGCACGATCCTGTTGCCACTGGTGCCGGTCAGGCGTACGATATTCAGGGCAATGCGCCGGTGCAGGTTCCACTTTTCAATGGCCAGCCCCAGCATGAAGCCGCCGAGAAAGAGATAAATGACCGGGTTGGCATAGGGAATGGCGGCCGCTTCCATGCTGCTGATCCGCAACAGGGGGAATAGAATGAGCGGTAACAGCGCCACCACGGGCATGGGCAGCGCTTCGGTCACCCACCAGGTGATCATGAGGCCGCCAACGGCAAGCACCTTTACAGCACCTGTATCGCTGCCGAAAGGATTGACAAAATAGATAAAGAGTGAAACAAGGATGCCGGACAGGAGCGACAGCCACCGCAGTTTTGGTTTGTTCAAGGTTGGCAAGTTTTTCTTTTCAAGATACAACGCCTGCCGGAAACCCCGCGATCATTTTAAGATCAGCCGGTTTATTTGGGTTTGCCGCTGACATATGGATTGCCTTTTACATAAAAACGGTAGGGTAGCGCAGCATCGGCGCCGGCATAATCCACGCCGATACGGGGAGAGGCATGAATGGCGCTTGCAGGATAAGCAAATCCATCGTCGGCAATAAACAGCTCCCGGCTCCGCAGCGACATGCCCGTATGAAAGGTAAAAACACCCAGTGCCTTGCACACATTACCTGGTCCGCGGGTCAGCGTATGATCGGGATCCGGCTTATTGGTGCGGCGCAGCATTTCGGCTACGCCTTTTACCGGTTCCAGCGCCCGGACCAGGATGGCATGCGGTATATCTGCCTCATTCGTCACCACGTTCAGCATATGATGAATGCCATAACACAGGTACACATAGGCCACGCCGCCTGCGGCATACATGATCTCCGTCCGCGTCGTGCGTCGTCCTCCGGCCGCATGCGAAGCTTTGTCTGCCGGCCCGGCATAAGCCTCGCACTCCACGATGCGTCCTGACGTAACGATACCGTTCCACCGGGTCACCACCAGCTTGCCGATCAACTCCCGCGATACCTGCAGCACATCACTCCTGCGATAAAAATCCAGCTCCAGCTTTTTCATTCCTCTTTATTTTATAACACCATCATTCGTCATCGCCAAATCATCATCCAATACCGGTCATCATCCCTTCTCCGACCCCATCGTCATCCATCCTCCTTCCCCCTTGCTTCGAACTTCCTGGTTCCAACTTCCTACTCTTCCTTATATTTACCAGCCAAATTTAGGTTTTGCTCAAAGAAATCGTCATCGCGATCCAATCCTGGGGACTGGCCCACCGGTTCATCGTACAGCACCGCCTGTGGAAATGGGTATTGATCCCTGGACTGATCTATACGGCGCTGTTCATTACCGGCATGTATTTTTTTGCCAAATCGGCCACCGCCGTCATCGAATACATCACCTATTTCCTGCACCTCAGCGACTGGATACAAAAGTTCCGCAACAGCCTGCTGGGCTTTCTGTTCACCTTTGCCGGCATCATTCTCTGGCTCACGCTGCTGCTGTTTTACTTTTCGTTCTTCAAATACATCTGCCTGATCATTGGCTCCCCGCTGTTTGCCTACCTGAGCCGCAAAACGGACGCCATTATCGAGGGCAACGAAAACATCCGGAACTGGAGCGGCATCCGGAAGGAAGCTGCCAGGGGCGTTCGCATAGCTGTACGCAACTGCGGCTGGCAAACGATCTACCTGATAGCGCTGATGCTTTTGTCGCTCGTACCTGTGGTCGGGTGGATTACCCCGCTGATCGTTATTTTTATGGAGTGCTATTATTACGGCTGCTCCATGCTCGACTACGGGTTTGCCCGGACTAATTACTCCGCCACGCAAAGCATCCATTTCATCGGTCGTCACAAAGGACTGGCCACGGGCAATGGCGTCCTGTTTTACCTGATGCACACCATCATCATTTTTGCACCCGCCTATGCCATCATTGCGGCTACCCTTACCGTGAGCCAGGTGAAAAAAAGTTGAGTATGGCAGCCATCGTTTACCTGATCCCTTCTTTGCTGGACGAAACAGGATCGTCCGTTCTTCCTGCTTCTGTATTGGATGCCGTGCAGGACTGCCGCGTATTTTTTACCGAAAACGAGCGGAGCGCCAGGCGGTTTCTCAAATCCATCTGGAAAGAAATGGTCATCGACGACTATGAATGGTTTACCATTCACAAGGCAGAAGAAGAAGTACGGGAAGCATTTCGCCAAAAGATCAGGGAACAAAAAAACATCGGCATCATCAGCGAAGCCGGTTGCCCCGGCATCGCCGATCCCGGCCAGCTGCTGGTAGCTGCGGCACAGGACATGAATGCCACGGTCAGGCCGCTTGTCGGACCCAGCTCCATCCTGCTGGCGCTGATGGCCAGTGGTATGAACGGGCAGCAATTCCGTTTTGCCGGGTACCTGCCGATCGACAGCCAGCAGCGTGGCAAGGCCATCCGTGAGCTGGAGACCGAATCGCAACAAAAAAACTGCACGCAGATTTTTATAGAAACCCCCTACCGCAATAACCAGCTGATGGAAGCGCTTATCAAAAACAGCCGCCCGGCCACGCGGCTTTGCATCGCCGCCGACCTCACGGGAAAGAATGAATGGATACGCACCCAAACGATCGCGCAGTGGAAAAATCAACCCGTCGATCTGCACAAGCGGCCGGCCATCTTTTTGCTGTATGCCGGCCGGTGATATCAGAAGCTGAAAAGGTACCGGACAAGAATGCGGTTGCGGACCAGTGGTACCGAGGCATAGGCCACACTGTTTACCAGCACCGTACCGTCGCGGTACAGGCTCCTGCCGCCAATATTCATCCCGCTGAGCTGGAACTCGCCATTGGTCCATCCCGGCCGGTAAATGATGGAAAAGTCGAAAAAGGAAGCGCGGTTATCGCCCGAAGACCGCCGGAACGCATACGCCGTAAAAGAAGGGGTAAGGATAATGTTCTCCACCGGCACGTATTTCAGCTGCAGCCCTATCTTCTCCGTGTTCTGGTATCCTGTACGGGCGTTACTGCCGGCACCATACTGCGTTTTATTCCGGAGCGCCTGCCAGCCTTCATCCACCGAGCCGGACACATGGAGCTTTTTAGCCAGCTTTATATTCCAGCCCAGCCCCACACTGTATTTTGCCAGCGAATAAGGAACAAGCTCATCATTCAGCACATTACGGCCTTTGAGCAACTGCGCACTGCCTGACAGGCGGAGATCGGTTTTCAGATCGAACAGGTAGCGGGATAGCGATCCTGAAGCGTTGTAGAAAGACTGGTAATTTTTTCGGCCGCTGCTTACCAGGGTGGCCGCCCCGTCTGTCAGCACATAGGCGGGCGTGTAGTTGCTGGATGTACCCGACCAGGAAAGAATAATGTTGTAAAACAGCATCTGCAGCGGCTTCTTATAAAAGAAGCTCAGCGTGCCACCGGTCTCCCGCGATACCGGCAGCGGCACGGCATTCGCCACTACCTGGCGATAATTTACCAGCAGGTTGCCGGTATACATATCTTCCATGGTGCCCAGCCGCAGGGTCGATTTGAACCCGCCCACCAGCTCGCCGTAACGGCCCAGCTGTTTCCGCAGGTTCAGGTAAGGATTGTTTTCTGCTATGTTTTTTGAAAAGCGGGTACCGGTCAGCCGGCTGGTCATCCGGTTCAGGTTATACCCGGATGTGATCCCGATAACGAGATAATCCTTCTGCCGGGTCAGGATCACCTCGGCCGAACCATAAACCTTAAAGTTGTTCAGTACCGCATCATTGGCATAATTGCCCTGCACCGGGTGGAAAAAGGAATGGTTCTCCTCCCGGTAGCTGAGCTGGCTGACCAGGCCTTCCCGCTTATAGGCAATGCCACCCCCGGCTGAAAAAGCGGCATGCTTCACTTTGCCGCGCAGCAGCAAGCGCTGACTGACCAGTGTGTTCCGGTTCTGTGCCGGCTGGTAAAGAGCAGCATAGGGGTTGCCGGCATTGATCAGCTCCGGCATGGTGCCAGGTTCCAGGCTCAGGCTTTCCCCGGTTTCATAATACTGTACCAGCGAATTGTACTGGTATACTTTATTTTTTCCTGCCGTGCCCACAATCGTGGTCTCATTACCGATGGAGCTACCGTCCCTGTCCAGCAACTGGCGTACAGGATCGCCGTTGGTGATCAGCCATCCCTGCCCGGAAAAACGGGGCAGCGTCAGCTCTGTCACGGTCTTCAGGTATTGCCTGCGGCTGTTAAGCTCGATGTCGAACCGGGGCTTCCAGAGCTTTTCCGTATGCTGCTTATCCTGTATCTCTGAAAACGTGATGGTATCCGATGGCAGGAAGTATTGCTGCAGGTATTGATAGCTGTACGTGCGGCGCTTCCACTCCGCATTCATCGCAAAGCGTACGGAGAGATCGGGCTTCCATTTTTGAAACAGGTTGGTTCCCGCTATCACATCTTTGTTGCGCAGGTAATATTTTTCCGCTACCGAGGGCAGGCTGGCGGCCATATCGCTCAGGTAAGTATGGAAGGCGCCCCATTCTACCGGGCTGGCGCCGTTGCTGACGGAAAACCCGGTTCCATTTCCATTCTCAATCCCTGTATTGTTGGCCTTTAGTTCGGTCAGCGCTTTCGTTTTTTTATCCAGCACGATGTTAAACGCATTTACTTCGCCGCCTTTATTACCTGCCGCCGCATCGGCCGTGGTGAGGGTTACCAGCTTCGCTTTGTCATCCAGCTTCAGGTTCAGGGCCGTATTGGCCGAGGCCACGTATCCGTTCAGCGCCTTCACCGGCTGGTCGCGGTCGATCACCTGCACTTCATCCACCAGGGTGGCCGGCAGGTTGCCGGTAGCCATTCTATACCTGCCGTCCAGGATATTTTCACCATCGATATAAACGTTGCTGATGGGTTTGCCGTTAAATTTTATCTGGCCGTTTTCGCTTACGGTCATGCCGGGTATCCGGCGGATCACATCGGCAATCACCCGGTCTTCCGGCTCTTTGAAATCGCCGGTTTTGAAATGCGTGGTATCGGAACCGATACGCACGCCCCGGTTATCGGATTGTACGACAACAGGCGGCAGGCTGATGCTTTTTCTCTGTAACGTAACAGCTAAATTGGCTGATCGTGCAGCCACCGGCACCTTTTCGATGCCATAGCCGATGGCGGAGAATTTTATAAAAAGGGGTTGGCGAAACAGGGAGTCGGGCGCCCGCAATGCAAACGCGCCTTCTTTACCGGTCATGGTAAACAGGTAACCGCGGTTGCCGGCGTCGACCAGGCTCACCGATACCCGTTCCATACCTGCGCCTGCACTGTCGGACACGATACCGGTAATGATTACCTTGTCCTGCGCCACTGCACCCGCCGTAAAGAAGAAGAACAGAATGATCCAGGAATAAAAATTTTTATTCATCACACCGCGCCGCTATTGCTCAATCTCTATCGGGTTATTGAAAACGATTTTCCGGTTTTTACCGGCAGGGGCCGATGTTACGGCCACTTTGAAATCGGAATCGGCTGCCTGGGCCATCTGCCGTTCCTGGTAAGCCTTTACCATTCGCTGAAAATCTTTCATAGTGGTCACAATGGCATTGCCCGGCACCAGCAACGAAGGATGATCGCCGGTCTGCAGGGAAATGGATTTGCACAGGAACATCACTTCGCTTCGGCTGTCCACGGCTTTCAGGATCAGTCCCGGCAAGCCCTGCAGCTTCCAGGGTCCTGCATTGTAAGGCAGATCGGTGGTAAACCAGGCTGTGTATTGCCGGCCTTTCCAGCTGCCGGTCGCCTGCTGGCACAGATAACCCAGTATCGTAGCTGTATCGGGAAGGATGGTCCAGCTGATCGCCGGCCGCTCCCCGGGAATGACATAGTTATTCAGGTTGAAGGGCCGGAGCACCGTTACCTTGTTTTCCGCCTGCAGAAAATAGATCTGCTCTTCATTGTAAGGGAGCAGCGTACCCAGGTTGATATGCATATTGCCTGTACGCTGCGCTTCGGCAAAGGCCCGCGCATTGGCAGAGTCCTGCTTCATTTTGGTATAGCTGGTGTACAGGCTGGCGCCCTCTCCGGCATACAATATGGTCTCTTCCCGGTACATAACGGCCTTATTGGTCGTGTCCCTCAGGTGATAGAAATCATAGATCACCCGGCTCACCGCCTGGGCTTTTGCCACGCCGGCCAGAGCAAGCATGAAGCAGCAATAGGATAAGATCAGTTTCATAGAATTGCTTTAAGGTTTAAGAGCCAGATTACTTTCCCCCGCCTGCAAGGGGTTATTCCAGCCATCCGGAATTGATACAGCCACCGGTGGAGTTTTGTGCCCACCAGTTGTTAAAGGCCGTATTCCATTGCGAGATATCGGTGCAGCCTTCACAGGTACCTGTTACGGTCAATTCGTTGCCGCAGGCATCTGTAAAAGTGATGCTGGCCCTGATCCTTTTTTCGGGGGCCTTGGCTTCGGTTTTTTGAATTTGCTTATCGATGGTTGTCTTCTTCGCAGGAATGCCTTTCACCGGGTTACCTGCGGCGTGCAGGGACGCCATGATGAGAAAAACAGCGGTAATGGTTAATGTCAGTTTTTTCATAATAGATAGATTTAAAGGTTTACGTTGCCAATGAGGACAGGCAGGAGAGAGTAATCTGGCAGGTAAAAGAGATTAAAAAAAGCTGAATCACCAAATTTTGCCTGATAATTAAGGGTATACAATTACTAACCAGCCATAACATTCCCTTATAAAACAGCATTGCTGTCTGCCCGGATGAATCTGCATGGAGCAGGCATGCAAGGGTACCAGGCCCCACCTTACCACAACCATGAACGGCCGCGCCGGCTTCAAATCATTAAGGCAGCAAGCAGGCCTGGTGGATAAAGCCGGAACCTATCAGCGGGCAAACACCTGTTTGTATCCAATCGCCGGTGAATTCTGGCCGGAACTTTGCAGTATTTTATAACAAAAAAAATAGGTCGGTAACCCGATTATTATTATACATTTGTACCCCATTTGGAAATAGTGAACAACATTCTGACACATACCAAGCAGTTTGCCTTTCATGCACCCATCACCTGTGGCGTGTATGCAGTAGGTTACGACACCTTCACCTTCTCGCGCCCGCGACGCCGCCCTGAGTGCTGACAGGACGAACCCCTCACCCTGGTCCCTGTCAGTGAAGCATCCTTCCAAAAACTATTTCAGGACTGGTGATCCGCACAATCATTAACTTTCTTTTCACAGTGGACAATCAACAGATCATCGTAAGGGTAGCCATCCCGGATGATAAAAAATATTCAACCCTCATCACCGATGAAATGGCCGCTTCGGCTGCCGCCCGGGGTACCGGTATTGCCCGGCGCAGCCCTGCCTATATCGAAGAAAAGATCGACGAAGGCAAAGCCGTGATCGCGGTAACGAAGGACGGCACCTGGGTAGGCTTCTGCTATATCGAAACCTGGAGCCATGGTGAATACGTAGCCAACAGCGGCCTGATCGTGGCGCCGGCATTCCGCAAAAGCGGGATCGCCAAATCCATCAAGCGGGAAATCTTTGAGCTGTCGCGCCACAAATACCCCGAAGCCAAACTATTTGGCCTCACCACCGGCCTGGCCGTAATGAAGATCAATTCCGAACTGGGCTATGAACCCGTGACCTACTCCGAGCTCACGCAGGACGAAGCCTTCTGGGCCGGCTGCAAAAGCTGTGTGAACTACGAGATACTGATGAGCAAGGACAGGAAGAACTGCATGTGCACCGCCATGCTGTACGACCCCAAAGATCATTACCAGCCCGAGGAGACGAAGCAATACTTCGAAACCAAGGCCAAGGGCTTTGAACGCCTGCTGCGCCTGAAGGACTGGAAGCTGCTGCGGCCTTTCCTGAAAAAAGAAAAGGAGAAGGAAAAAGAAGGGCATAACGGGGGCAGGCCGAAATCGCTGTTGCATTATTTATTCCATTTATAAACACCAATCGTGACAGGACATATTGCCTGCACAACTACAAGCCATGAGTACATTTGAACCGGACATCATCGGGAACACTCCGCTGGGGCCAGGCGCCCGGGTAGTATTGGGGTTCAGCGGCGGGCTGGACACTTCTTTCTGTGTGAAATACCTGACTGAAGAAAAACAATACGAGGTACACAGCATTATCGTCAACACCGGTGGCTTTACGCAGGAAGAGCTGAAGCAGATCGAAGAACATGCCTACCGCCTCGGCGTGAAATCGCACAAAACGGTCAATGCTGTAAAGAGCTACTACGACAGCATCATCCGCTACCTGATCTATGGTAATGTACTCAAGAACAATACGTATCCCTTAAGCGTATCGGCCGAGCGGCTGAGCCAGGCCCTGCATATCGCTGATCATGCCAAAGAGCTGGAAGCCGATGCCGTGGTACATGGCAGCACCGGCGCCGGCAACGACCAGGTACGGTTCGACATGATCTTCCACATCATGATCCCCGGCGTGGAGATCATCACTCCCATCCGCGACCTCAGGCTGAGCCGCGAACAGGAGATCGCCTACCTGAGGGAAAAAGGCGTGGACATGAACTTTGAAAAAGCAGCTTATTCGATCAATAAAGGCCTGTGGGGCACCAGCGTGGGCGGACGGGAAACGCTCTCGTCCAAAGGCATGCTGCCTGAAGAAGCCTGGCCCACCCAGGTGACGAAGCAAGGCAGCGAGGAGGTGCAGCTTTATTTTGAAAAAGGCGAGCTGAACCAGGTGAATGAAAGGGTATTCAAACACCCCGCTGAAGCCATCCAGTACCTGCAAACGCTGGCAGGGCCTTACGGCATCGGCCGCGATATTCATGTAGGCGACACCATTATCGGCATCAAAGGCCGCGTGGGCTTTGAAGCCGCTGCCCCGATGGTGATATTAAAAGCTCACCATGCCCTGGAAAAACATGTATTGACCAAGTGGCAGCTGAACTGGAAAGACCAGCTGTCACAGTTTTACGGCAACTGGCTGCATGAAGGCCAGATACTGGACCCCGTGATGCGCGACATCGAGTCCTTCCTGGAAAACACCCAGCGAACCGTGACGGGCACCGTATTCGTACAGCTGCAGCCCTACCGGTTCCAGGTGACCGGTATCGAAAGCCGCTTCGACCTCATGAACAGCAAATTTGGCAAATACGGCGAAATGAATACCGGGTTTACCGGCGAGGACGTACGCGGCTTCAGCCGCATCTTCGGCAACCAGACCATGATGTATCACCTGGTAAAAACAGATAACGAACAATGAGCCAGCCCATCAAAACAGGTATTATCGGCGGCGCGGGTTATACCGGCGGCGAACTGATCCGCCTGCTGGTGCATCATCCCGGCGTGACCGTTTCGTTTATTCACAGCCGCAGCAATGCCGGCCAGCCCGTGCATGCGGTGCACCAGGACCTGCTGGGCGAAACCGATCTCCGCTTCACCGGCGAACTGCAGGAAGACATCGATGTACTGTTTCTCTGCCTGGGCCATGGCGAATCGAAAAAATTCCTTGCCGCCAATGCCATTGCCGAACACATAAAGATCATCGACCTGGCCAACGACTTTCGCCTGGCAGCAGATGCTCAGGCGGGCAACCGGCATTTTGTATACGGTCTGCCGGAACTGAACCGGGACGCCATAAAAACAGCCAGCAATATTGCCAATCCCGGCTGCTTCGCTACAGCCATCCAGCTCGGGTTGCTGCCGCTGGCCAAAGCAGGTTTACTCACCGATGTGTACACCACCGGCATCACCGGTTCTACCGGGGCCGGGCAATCCCTGTCCGCCACCTCCCATTTCAGCTGGCGTGCCAATAACATCCAGGCCTATAAAACCCTGACGCACCAGCACCTGGCCGAGATCGGCCAGTCGCTGCACCAGGTGCAGGGCAGTTTTCTGCAAACAGCGGACGCAGGGATCAGCTTTGTACCCTGGCGGGGCGATTTTACCCGCGGTATTTTTATCAGCTCCACCCTGCACTGTGACCTTAGCGTGGAAGAATTATATATCCTGTATACCGATCTTTATTCCGGCCATGCGTTTACACATGTCAGCCGGGAGGCCATCTTCCTGAAGCAGGTGGTCAATACCAATAAAGCCGTTATCCAGCTGGAAAAAGCCGGCAACAAGCTGGTGGTCCACTCCGCCATTGACAATTTATTGAAAGGAGCATCGGGCCAGGCCGTTCAAAACATGAACCTGCTGTTTGGCCTGGATGAAACAACCGGGTTACAACTCAAAGCCAATTACTTTTAAAAAAATAACCAACGCATGAATCTCTTCGACGTGTATCCCCTCAACGACGTTACGATCGTAAAAGCCAAAGGATCGTATGTATGGGACGACAAAGGCGAACAGTACCTGGACCTTTACGGCGGTCACGCCGTGATCAGCATCGGCCATACGCACCCGCACTGGGTAAGCCGCATCGAAGAGCAGCTGGAAAAGATCGCTTTTTACTCCAACTCCATTAAAATACCGCTGCAGCAGCAGCTGGCTGAAAAGCTGGGTAAAATTTCGGGCAAACCGGATTACCAGCTTTTCCTGTGCAACTCCGGCGCGGAAGCGAACGAAAATGCACTGAAGCTGGCTTCGTTTCACAACGGCAGGAAAAAAGTAGTAGCGTTCAGCAAAGCCTTCCATGGCCGCACGTCGCTGGCGGTATCCGTAACGGACAACAAAAACTACGTGGCCCCGGTAAACGAGACGGAAAATGTGATCTTCCTGCCCTTTAACGATACAAAGGCGCTGGAAAACTGCTTCAAGAAACAGGGAGATGAAATCTCCGCCGTCATCATCGAAGGTATACAGGGGGTAGGCGGTATCAACGTGGCGGAAGAATCGTTCCTGAAAAAAATACGCTCGCTCTGCGACCAATACGGCGCCGTGTATATTGCCGACAGCGTGCAGTGCGGCTATGGCAGGACGGGAAAATTCTTCAGTCATGATTTTGCCGGCGTGAATGCCGATATCTATACCCTGGCAAAGGGAATGGGCAACGGCTTCCCGGTAGCCGGTATCATCATTGCCCCGCATATCAAGCCCAAACATTTCCAGCTCGGCACTACGTTTGGCGGCAATCACCTGGCCTGCGCGGCTGCACTGGCAGTGCTGGAAACGATCGAAGAAGAAAAGCTGATGGGCAATGCCGTAATGGTAGGCAAATACCTGAAAGATGAACTGTCCGCTATTCCTCGGCTGAAGAATGTACGGGGCCGTGGCCTGATGATCGGGTTTGACGTGCCGGAACAACTGAAAGACCTGAAGAAAAATCTGCTGCTGAACCAGAAGATCTTCACCGGCGAGGCCAAACCCAACGTGATCCGCCTGCTGCCGTCGCTGGCATTGAAAAAGAGAGATGCAGAAGATTTCATCGAGGCACTGAAGGAAGAGATCGCGTTGCTGACAGCCACAGAAGAAGCAGTGACCGAAGCGTGAGCTAATGAAAAGTTCAGGAAAAGGGATCATCGGCATCCTGGTTTTCCTGGTTGCGGGTCCCGGCATCGTGAATGTTGCCCCGGCAGCAATGATTGGTGAAAAGACATGCCCGGGTTCAGCATGGCGGATCTTTGCGGCCGCGGTATCTTACCTGGCGATTGCGTTATTCGTCATCTGTTTTAATAAAGAAGCATAAACAAAACTCAAGTCGGAAACATGAAGCAGTTCGTTTCGGTACAGGATGCAGGCGATATCGATGCGCTGGTGCAAAAAGCCTTATCGTTCAAAGCCGATCCCCTGAAAAGCAAGACCCTCGGCGCCGGTAAGCGTATCGGCTGCCTGTTTCTGAACCCCAGCATGCGCACCCGGCTGAGTACGCAGATCGCCGCCCAGCAGCTGGGCATGGAAGCCATTGTCTTCAATGTAGGCAACGAGGGATGGGCGCTTGAGTTTGAAGAAGAAGCGATCATGAGCGGCAGCACGGTGGAGCACGTAAAAGATGCAGCCCCAGTTTTCGGCAATTATTTCGATATCCTGGCCATCCGTACCTTTCCTTCGCTCAAAAACCGCGAGGAGGATTACAGCGAACTGTTCATCAAGCAATTCATCAAATACGCGGGCATACCCGTAGTAAGCCTGGAAAGCGCCACGCTCCATCCCCTGCAATCGCTCACGGATGTGATCACGATCACCGAAGCGTTTGCGGAAAAACGCAAACCAAAGATCGTACTGAGCTGGGCACCCCATGTAAAGCCGCTGCCGCAGTGCGTGGCCAACAGTTTTTCCCAGTGGATCAATGCCTGGGGCAAGGCCGATTTCGTGATCACGCATCCCGAAGACTACGAGCTGAGCGAAGAATTTACCAAGGGGGCCACGATCACGCATGACCAGGATGCCGCCCTGAAAGATGCTGACTTTGTGTACGTGAAGAACTGGAGCACATACAACGACTACGGAAGGATCTACAGCAACGACCCGGAATGGATGCTGACCAATGAAAAGCTGCAGCCAACCAATCACGCCAAAGTAATGCACTGCCTGCCGGTGCGGCGCAACGTGGAACTGAGCGATGAGGTGCTGGACGGCCCGAACAGCCTGGTGACGCAGCAGGCGGCCAACCGCGTGTGGGCGGCGCAGGCAGTACTGGAAGAGATTTTAAAAGGCAGCGGACGTTGACGATTGAGTGTTGTCTGTTGATAGCTGCCGGATATTGAATATTTAAACACTCACTGATCAATATTCAATTTACATTACACAACCAGACAATTGACCATGAGCGAGCAACTATATATCATCAAGATCGGCGGCAACATCATCGACGATGCGTCCCGGCTTTCTTCTTTTCTACAGGCATTTGCCCGGCTGGAAGGAAAGAAAGTACTGGTGCACGGCGGCGGCAAACTGGCCACCCGTGTGGCAGAAGCCATGAACATTCCCCAGCAGATGGTCGATGGCAGAAGGATTACCGACGCCGAAACGCTGAAGATCGTAACCATGGTCTATGCCGGCTATATCAACAAGAACATCGTGGCGCAGCTGCAGGCCAATGACTGCCCGGCCACCGGCATCACCGGCGCAGATGGCAATGCGATACTGGCGCACAAAAGGAATCATCCCACCATCGACTACGGCTTCGCCGGTGATATCGATGCTATCCACACCGCTTTCCTGCAACTGCAGCTGGAGCTGGGGCTGGCCATCGTCATCGCGCCGATTACGCACGATAAAAAAGGCCAGCTGCTGAATACCAATGCCGACACCATCGCCCAGGAAGTGGCAAAGGCACTGAGCAGCGAGTACGACACCCGGCTGATCTATTCGTTTGAAAAAAGCGGTGTCCTGCTCGATGCCAACGATGATACCACCGTTATTCCTTCGATCGATGCTGGCTATTATCAGCAACTGAAAGCGGACGGAAAAATATTTGCCGGTATGATCCCCAAACTGGACAATGCTTTTGCCGCCCTGCAAAGCGGTGTAAAAAAAGTGATCATCGGCAAAGCAGAGGAACTGGATGAACTGGTAACCGGAACAAAAGGCACCACCCTGACCAATGAATACTGATCTTCATACACTGACGGACCAGGCTATCGGCCTGCTGAAGCAACTGATTGCCACCCCCTCGTTTTCCAAGGAAGAAAACGAAACAGCAGAGCTCATCTGCGCGTTTTTTACATCGCTGGGCGTAGAGCACGCCCGCGTAGGCAATAACATCTATGCTAAAAACAGGCACTACGATGAGTCGCGGCCAAGCGTACTGCTCAATTCGCACCATGATACCGTAAAGCCAAATGCCAAATACACGCGTGACCCTTTTGAGCCGGTGGAGGAGGATGGGAAGCTGTATGGCCTCGGTAGTAACGATGCCGGCGGCTGCCTGGTGAGCCTGATCGCCACCTTTTTATATTTCTATGATAAAAGCGATCTGAACCACAACGTGGTATTTGCCGCTAGTGCCGAAGAAGAGATCAGCGGGGTAAATGGCATCGAGCTGGTATTGCCCTACCTGGGCCATATCGACTTCGGCATCGTAGGCGAACCCACAAAAATGGACATGGCGGTAGCCGAACGCGGGCTGATGGTCATCGACTGCATCGCCCAGGGGCGCGCCGGCCATGCAGCCCGGAACGAAGGAGAGAATGCACTTTACATCGCCCTTGAAGACATCAATTGGATACGCCACTGCAGGTTTGAAAAAGTAAGCCCGCTGCTCGGCGAATCGCGCATGACGGTGACCGTGATCGGGACCGAGAACCAGCAGCACAACGTAGTACCGCCGCAATGCCGGTTCGTCATTGACGTACGGGTGAACGAGCTGTATACATTTGACGAAATACTGGCTTCGTTAAAAGAAAATATCAAAAGCCAGTTCAAGCCCCGCACCACGCGGATGAAATCGACTGCTATCGCCATGGACCACCCGCTGGTACAGGCCGGCATTTCACTGGGCAGAAGCTACTACGGCTCTCCGACTACCTCCGACAAAGCACTGATGCCGTTTCCTGCCCTGAAAATGGGACCCGGCGACAGCGCCCGCAGCCATACGGCGGATGAATATATTTATACCGATGAGATCCGCGATGGCATTGCATTGTATATTCAGCTGCTAAATAAAGTGATATGAAGTTGTGGCAAAAAGGCGATGCTCCCGCCGGTGAGAGCAGGGTAGAACAGTTCACCGTGGGCCGGGACAGGGAAATGGACCAGTACCTTGCAGCCTTCGATGTGCTGGGTTCGCTCGCACATATCGAAATGCTGGAATCGGTAGGGCTGCTGACGCAGCAGGAGCTGGAGCAGCTGCAAACCGGGCTGAAACAAATTTATGCAGAGATACAAAACGGTACATTCACGCTGCAGGACGATGTGGAAGATATCCACTCCCAGGTGGAGCTGTTGCTGACCCGGCAGCTGGGCGATACCGGTAAAAAGATACATAGCGCCCGCAGCCGTAACGACCAGGTACTTGTGGACATCAAGCTGTTCCTGCGCAATGAGCTGGAAGAGCTGGTCAAGGCTATTCAACCTTTTTTCGAGCTGCTGCAGACGCAAAGCGAGAAATACAAAGACCAGCTGCTACCCGGCTACACTCACCTGCAACTGGCTATGCCTTCGTCATTTGGCCTGTGGTTCGGCGCCTATGCGGAAAGCCTGGCCGACGATGCCATCACGCTGAAAGCGGCATACGACGTGGTGAACAAGAACCCCCTCGGCTCTGCCGCCGGATACGGCTCTTCGTTCCCGATCAACCGCAAACTCACCACGGAATTGCTTGGCTTTGACGACCTGAACTACAACGTGGTATATGCCCAGATGGGAAGAGGCAAGGCTGAGCGGATCGTAGCACAATCCCTGGCCAATGTAGCCGATACCCTGGCCCGGCTGAGCATGGATGCCTGCCTGTACCTGAACCAGAATTTTGGCTTCATCAGCTTTCCTGCCACGCTCACTACCGGCAGCAGCATCATGCCGCACAAAAAAAACCCGGATGTATTTGAGCTCATCCGCTCACACTGCAACCGGATCAAGGCCCTGCCCAACGAGATCATGCTGATGACCACCAACCTGCCATCCGGCTATCACCGGGACCTGCAGCTGCTAAAAGAACACCTGTTTCCCGCTTTCCGTACACTCAGGGATTGTCTTGACATGGCCGGCCTGATGCTTTCGAATATCACGATTAAGGAGAATATACTCGACGACGAAAAGTACAAATACCTTTTCAGCGTGGAAGAAGTGAACCGGCTCGTCAATGCCGGGCTCCCCTTTCGGGACGCTTACAAAAAGGTAGGGGCAGAGATCGAAGCCGGCCTGTTTCAATACGACCCGCAGATTCACCATACACACGAAGGCAGCATCGGCAACCTGGGCACGCTTGGGATCAGGCAGCAAATGAACAAGGTGCTGAACTCATTTCCGTTTGCCTCCGTACACGAGGCCATCGGCAGGCTGCTTGGGTAGGGCCGCAGGTAAGGGTTTCTCTTCTTACCTTTAGGCCATAAACCCGGTACATGCGCAATTATTTTATCCTGCTGGCAGGCTTTTTATCCGCCCTGAGCGGCTTTGCACAAACGACGGACGACTTGTTTCCGGCCTGCCGGGAAAAATGCAGCCATTTTTCTTCTACCGCACGCGAACAGCAGCTGAACTACTTCCAATACCCATCGATGGACAAATACGATGTGAAGTACCTGAAGCTGGACCTGAGCGCTGAACCCAATAATCGCAGCATAGCAGGCACCGCGCTAACCGTAGCAAAGGCCCTGCAGCCGCTGGACTCGTTCATCACCGAGCTGAAAAGTAACATGATCGTCGATTCGGTATTTGTAAACGGGACCAAACTCAGCTTCCAGCAGGCAAATGATTTTGTCTTTATCCGCCTGATCCCCGCCATTCCTGCCGGCAGCCAGGTCAGTGTATTGTTTTATTACCGGGGCACGGCCAATGCTACCGGGGTGTTTTCAGGCAATTCAGGCGGACTGCTTTATACGGCTACGCTCTCCGAAAGTTACCAGGCAAGAGAATGGTTCCCGGCCAAGCAGTTTCTCAAAGACAAAATCGATTCGGCCGATATCTGGATCACCACCACGCCGCCAAACATGGCAGGCTCCAACGGCTTGCTGACCGGCACTACCGATATGCCCGGCGGCAAAAAAAGATACGAGTGGAAAACACGGTATCCGATGAGCTACTACATGCCCTGCTTTTCGGTAGGCAATTACATGGAGTATAAGAACTATGCAAAACCGGCAGCCATGGCACCCGACTCCATCCTGGTGCAGCATTACATTCTTAATACCACAGCCTATTTCAATGCCAACAAGGCCAATCTGGACCGCACGCCTCCTTTTATCGAGAAAATGAGCGAATTGTATGGTCTTTATCCTTTTAAAAATGAAAAATACGGTCACCTGCAGGCCAATATCGGCGGCGGTATGGAACACCAGACCATGAGCACCATGAGCAGCTTTGGCAATACGCTGGTAGCCCATGAGCTCGGCCACCAGTGGTTTGGCGACAATGTGACCTGCGCCACCTGGAACCATATCTGGATCAACGAAGGTTTTGCCAGCTACAGCGAATACCTGATGATCGAAAAGCTGCCGGCCCTGTTCGGTACTACACCGGCCGCTTACATGCTGTCCATCCACAACGATGTGATGACATCCCCCACGGGCAGCGTATTCGTACCGGATGCATCGCTGTTCGACGAAAACCGCATCTTCAGCAGCCGGCTCTCCTACAACAAAGGATCGGCTATCATTCATACGATCCGGTTCGAAATGCAGGACGATAATGTGTTCTTCCAGACCCTGAAGAATTTTCAACAGACGTTCAAAGACTCCGTCGCTACGGCAGACGATTTCAAAGCTGTAGCCGAAGCCGCCAGCGGCAAGAATTTTACCGACTTTTTCAATCAATGGTATTATGGCCAGGGATACCCAACGTTCAATGTAACATACGCCCGCGGGCAGGATACCATTCAGCTGCTCGTGAACCAAACGGTGAGCGCCCCGTCGGTCACGCCTTTTTTCAAAGGATTATATGAGTTCACCATCAATACCAATCTTGGCGATACGACCGTCAAAGTATATATGACCACCAACAACCAGGTGTTCAAATTCAGGTCCAACAGGGTACCTGCCGGCGTGGTGGTGGATCCCAACAACTGGGTAATAAACAAGGTGGGCTCGATCGTCACAGCCATCAGCGATCCCGTCAATGTCAGCAGCGAAGTGACCGTGTCCCCCAACCCGTCACCCGGCCCGGTAACGCTGCAATACCCGCGCAACTGGTTTGACAAGGTGGAAGTGTACGATGCCACGGGCAAACTGCTGCGGCAGCAGGTACTGGGCAGCGGCTCCACCCGCCAAACCATTGAGACCGCTCTCCAGCCGGGCGTATATATCATTCAGCTGAAAGGGAAAGGAAGGATAGCCGTGAAGAAGCTGGTGATAAAGTAATAACGCGTAAAATCTTACAGGTTTACGTCCTTACAGGCCATGCTGATCTACCAGATAGATCAATGCCGCCATATTGATGGCCCCCAGCTCCAGCTCGCGTTTGTTCACGGCTTCAAATACATCGTTGCGGGCGTGGTGATAATCGAAATACCGTTGTGAATCGGGCGACAACCCGGCCAGCGCCGTGCCCTGGTCCCGCAGCGGACCAATGTCGGCACCGCCTCCTCCTCTCGTAAATTCACTGCATCCATATGGAGCGATCAGCTCTCTCCAGCTCATCACTTTGGCAAACTGGGCATCGGTGACCTGGAAGCCGAAGGCACGCGGCGTAAATCCGCCGGCATCGCTTTCCAGCGCAAACAGGTGTTTTTCTTTTTTTGCTTTGGCTTCTTCTGCATACCTGGTTCCGCCACGCAGGCCATTCTCTTCGTTAGCAAACAGGACAAAACGTATCGTATGCCGGGGCCGGTATCCGATGGCTTTGAAGGCCCTGAGTATTTCGATGGTTTGTACAATGCCGGCGCCGTCATCATGTGCACCTTCGCAATTGTCCCAGCTATCGAGATGTCCGCCTACCGTGATGATCTGATCCGGGAATTCGGTACCGGCCAGTTCGCCAATCACGTTATGACCGATGGTATCCGGCAGAAAATGCCCGTTGGTTTGAATCCGGCCGATGACGGACTGCACGTTCAGCTTGTCGCTCAGCCAGTCGGCATCCTGCAAGCCTACGGCTACGGCAGGAATTTTTGCATACATAGAATCGTATCGCGTGGCGCCGGTATGCGGTATATTGTCCGTGCTGTGGCTCATGCTTCTGACAATGACGGCCGCGGCGCCATACCGCGCAGCACGGCTGGGGCCGGAACCGCGGTAT
>JBEVLT010000406.1:0-3216 GCA_040509055.1 Chitinophagaceae bacterium | reverse complement strand
CCCCCCACTGAGGGTCATCATGTAGCTTTTCAAGTTCGACTTCAGGACATTTACATCACGAATAAAGATTTCATTTATCGCGGTATCAATATATTCTTCTATGGACGTATAGAGGCTCAGTTCATTTAACGCCTTCACAAAACAATTATAGTTTGCGATAAACTCGGACTGCAGCAGCGAACGATCTTCTTTTTCCTTGAGTACTTTCTTTAATTCTTCTATTTGCGCCTCCAGGGCTGCGATCTGCCTATCTATACCACTATTCCATTTTGCAGCCATTAAATACCGGAGGCTCCCTATGCTATCCTGCTTTTGCTTAATCAGTTCGCTTACCGCCCCTGATTCCGGCTGCGCACCCGATAACAACGATGACAGTTGCGCGGGTACGTCAAACTCGACACTCTTCTTTGTTACCGAAGTCGCACCTTCTATTCTAAACGGATTAACATGACTGATCCTGAACTTCACATAGGTACCGTACTTCAGACATACCTTATTCGAGTCAGCCCCAAAAGGATTGATCTCTATTTCAGTATTTGTCCTTTGCCCAAAGAGGATCAGGCCATGTAAAAAAAAAGCTGCAAAAATTAAGTACTTCATAATATACTGTTTTAGGGATCATTTTTACTGACGGATATAAATCCACCTGGTCTTCATTACTATTTGAAGTAATCAATACCGGCACAAATATGTCAATACAGGAGTCCTGTATCAAGGGCCAAACCACCTATCCGTTCCCGTGTTTTCACGGTATCCCCCTCTCCCACACCTCCTTCCCTTTCCTTATCTTCGCAGTCCACAAGACGCAAGCAAAACATGACCATCTCGTACAAATGGCTGAGTGAATACCTGCCCGTGACGGTAGAACCCGAACGGCTGAGCCGCATCCTGACCGCCATCGGCCTGGAAGTGGAAAGCCTGGAGAAATACGAAGAAGTAAAAGGCGGGCTGAAAGGACTGGTGATCGGCGAAGTGATCCATACCGAAAAACATCCCAATGCCGACAAGCTGACCCTGACCCAGGTCAATACCGGCGGCAAAGAACCGCTCTCCATCGTATGCGGCGCCCCGAATGTGGCCGCCGGGCAAAAAGTAGTGGTGGCCCCCGTGGGGGCGACCATCTACCCTGCCCAGGGTGAGCCGCGGACCATGAAAGTGGCGAAGATCCGCGGGGTGGAAAGCCACGGCATGATCTGCGCCGAAGACGAGATCGGCCTCGGCACTTCCCATGCCGGCATCCTGGTGCTGCCTGCCGATGCCAGGGTAGGTACGCCTGCACCGGCCTATTTTCAGCCATACGAAGATTGCATTTACGAGATCGGCCTGACGCCCAACCGCATGGACGCCATGAGCCACTGGGGCGTGGCCCGCGACGTATGCGCCTACCTTTCGCAACACGATAAAAAAGATACCCGGCCCAAACTGCCGAATGCCAACGGCTTCAAACCCGACTCTTCGTCGCTGGCCATCGACGTAAAGGTGGAAAACCCCGAAGCCTGCCCCCGGTATTCCGGCGTCAGCATTGCCAACGTGACGATCGGTGAATCGCCTGCCTGGCTGCAGCAAAAGCTGAAAGCCATCGGCCTGCGGCCCATCAATAATATTGTCGACATCACCAACTATATCCAGCACGAAACCGGCCAGCCGCTCCATGCATTCGATGCAGATGCCATTGCCGGTAAAAAGATCATCGTCAAAAACCTGCCGGACAATACAGCGTTCATTACGCTCGATGGCAAGGAACGAAAGCTTTCGGCCGACGACCTGATGATCTGCAACGAACAAGAAGGCATGTGTATCGCCGGCGTATTCGGCGGGCTGGAAAGCGGCGTTACCGAAAAAACAAAGCAGATCTTCCTGGAAAGCGCCTGCTTTGCACCGGTGTCCATCCGCAAAACCTCGTTCCGGCACGGGCTGCGCACCGATGCCGCCATGCGGTTTGAAAAAGGGACCGATATCTCCGCCACGGTGAACGTGCTCAAAAGAGCGGCCCAGCTGATCAAAGAGATTGCCGGCGGCGAAATTGCATCGGCCATCGTGGACATATACCCGCAGCCGAGAGAAAAAAGCCAGGTGGCCATCAAGTACCACTACCTGAAAAAGCTGAGCGGCAAGAACTATCATCCCGATGCGGTACGCGGCATCCTGACCAGCCTGGGCTTTGAAGTGCTCAAAGAAGGCATCGACGAATTGCGGGTGGCCGTCCCGTTTCACAAACCGGATATCAGCCTGCCGGCCGACCTGGTGGAAGAGATCCTGCGTATCGACGGGCTGGACAATGTGGCCATCCCGGAATCGATCACCATCAGCCCGGCTACCGAAGACAACGATGCAGCTGAGACCTATCGTGAAAAAGCCGCCGGCTACCTGGCCGGGCAGGGCTTTCATGAAATCGTGACCAACTCCATCACCAATGCCGCCTGGTTTGGCGAAGAAGAGTTGCAGACGGCGGTGAAGATGCTGAACAGCCTCAGTACGGAGCTGAACCTGATGCGCCCCTCTATGCTGGAAACGGCGCTGGAAGTGATTGCCCACAACCTGAACCACCGCAACAACGACCTCCGGCTGTTTGAGTACGGTAAAACCTATGCAACCACCGGCCCCGGAAAATATACCGAACCCGAACACCTGTGTCTCTACCTTACCGGCAATTATACCGCGAATAGCTGGCGCAACCAGCCTGCCCCGGCAGACTTCTATGTGCTGAAAGGCATTTGCGCAGCCCTGCTCCGGCTGCTCGGGATCAGCCCGGACGCCACAGAACCGCTGCAGGACGCCCGCTTCGAAGCCGGCCTGCAGGTGAGCATCAACCGCAAACCGGTATTGAAAGCAGGCGTCGTGGCCAAAGACGTACTAAACCGTTTCGGCATCAGGCAACCGGTGCTGTTTGCCGACCTCGATTGGGACACGTTGTCGCAGGCAGCAGCTGGTCATAAACCGGCCTTTCACGGCATACCGAAATTCCCGGCCGTGCAGCGCGACCTGGCGATGATCGTGCCCCGCCAGTTACCTTACGAGCAGGTGGAAAAGACCATACAGAAAATACGGCTGGGCAAGCTGCAGGACATCAAACTGTTTGACATTTTCGAAAGCGAAAAACTCGGAGCCGGCAAAAAGTCGATGGCCGTGAACTTTACGTTTCTCGATGAAGAAAAAACCCTGACCGATAAGGAAATTGATGGCTGGATGCAAACGATCATGACCACCCTGGAAAAA
>JBEVLT010000405.1:0-4865 GCA_040509055.1 Chitinophagaceae bacterium | reverse complement strand
GTGCTTAATCCATACTTTCTTAACTGATAAAAAACATAAAACTCAATTAATGTATGGAAATATATAGCCTTCTCTCTTCCTACTCCTTGTGACGAAGGGCTGTCTTTCCCAGCCTTAAATCTGCTTCCCCAATATTCTTTTAACCATCGTCTCACAAATGAGGGGTTAAGATTTAAAATATGAGCTACATCGGGGATTGAATAAAATCCAATACCCAAAGAAGGCTTTTTATCAGCAACAATTCGCATTAAAAGCAAGTTAGACAATTTGTCTGTTAGGTAAAAGATATTATTACTTTGCATCGTAATCTTAAATACGATCTATTGATTATCAATAATATTTGCATCTGCGGCGCCGGCACCATGGGCAGCGGCATTGCCCAGGCAACTGCCCAGGCAGGCCTCCCCACCATCCTGTACGAGCTCAGCCCCACCGTACTGGAAAAAGCCCAAACAGCGATCGGGAGCAACCTGCAAAAGCTGGTGGACAAGGGCAAACTGACACCGGCACAAAAAGAAACCATCCTGGGGGGCATCCGTTTTACCGGCGATATACAAACCTGCATAGCCGATATCTGCATCGAGGCCATCATTGAAAAAACGGATGTTAAAATTGCATTGTTCAACCAGCTGGCGTTCATCAATAGCAACGCCTGCATCCTGGCTACCAATACCTCTTCACTGCCCGTTACTGCTATTGCCGCAGCCCTCCCAAACCCCGAACGGGTCATCGGCCTGCACTTTTTCAACCCGGCGCCGCTGATGAAGCTCGTGGAGATCGTGAAGACGAAATATACCAGCGACACAACCATACAAACCATACAGAAGCTGGCCGCGCAAATGAGTAAAACGGCGGTGCTGTGCAAAGACGCTCCCGGCTTTATCGTCAACCGGGTAGCGCGGCCTTATTACATCGAATCACTGCGGCTGGTGGAAGAAGGGATCACGGATTTTGAACAGGCAGATGCCCTGCTGGAAGCCAGCGGGTTCCGGATGGGCCCCTTTAAACTGATGGACCTGATCGGCAACGATGTGAACTACGCCGTCAGTGTTTCGGTATACGAACAGTCAGGCCGCCCGGAACGGCTACGCCCTTCGCCCATACAGGGCCAGCACGTGCAGGAGGGAAAATTGGGCAGAAAAACCGGGACGGGCTATTATAATTATAGCTGACCGGGCAACCGAAAATGAGGTGGAGCTTTTTTGAGGTATCTCACAACGTATGCGGCGATAAAGGAATTTGAGGTTTGCATTTCGCTGCGCACACGGGGTTCAGAAAAATTTAACCGATACGCTGCCGAAAATTGAAAAGTCAACAAGAAGTATCTTCGCGCCTGCATCAACCTCTCTTAATTTGTCAACTCAACTACTCGTCACCGGCGGCACCGGCTTTCTTGGCTCTTATATTATCAGGGCATTGATCGAAAAAGGATATGCGGTCCGTGCGTTAAAACGCCCGCAGGCCAGGCTACCGTTTTATATTCCCGCTGCTGTATTCGACCAGGTGGAATGGGTGGAGGGCGATATCCTTGACGTAGTGTCGCTGGAAGAAGCCATGGAAGGTGTGGATACCGTCATCCATTCTGCAGCAGTGGTTTCTTTTCACCCCAGGGACAGGAAACAAATGTACCAGGTGAACGTGGAAGGGACGGCCAATACCGTGAACATGGCGCTGGATAAAAATGTGCGCCGGTTTATTCACATCAGTTCGGTGGCGGCACTCGGGCGTACAGCACATGGCGGCCACGTGAACGAAGAAAAGAAATGGGAAGAAAGCAAAGTGAATACCCACTATGCCAAAAGTAAATACCTGGCAGAAATGGAAGTATGGCGGGGCGCCGGCGAAGGATTGAGTACCGTGATCCTGAACCCCAGCACCATCCTCGGGTATGGCGACTGGCACACGGGCAGCTGCGCTATCTTCAGGAGCATGTACAATGAGTTTCCCTGGTATAGCCCCGGGCTCAACGGCTTCGTGGATGTGGAAGATGTGGCCAGGGCAACCGTTCTGCTGATGGAGAGCGGTATTACCGAAGAACGTTATATCGTAAACGGGGATAACTGGTCTTTCAAACAACTGCTGCACACGATGGCGGATGGCTTTGGCAAAAAAAGGCCTGCGCGGGAAACAACCTCCTTCCTGATCAGCGTTGCCTGGCGCATGGAAAAGATCAAGTCGCTGTTTAACGGTCACCCACCCCTGCTCACGCGGGAGAGTGCCCGGGTAGCGCATAGCAAAACCTATTTTGAAAACGATAAACTGCTGCAGGCCTTGCCGGGCTTTTCGTTTACGCCGCTGGAAACAACGATCCGCAATGCCTGTCAAAAGTACCAGGCCGCTATCGGGGAAGCCCGCTCTTAACAGCCGATGGCGTATCTTTATTCCTTACTACTACGCTATGAAACTGATCACCTGTTTGCTTTTTCTCCTTACCGGTCTTACAGCATCTGCACAGATCACCATTTCAGGAAAGGTGATCGACTCGGCTTCACGCGAACCCCTGCAGGGCGCCAGTGTATTCGCACAGAACACCACGCTCGGTACCGTGACCAATAAAGACGGGGAGTTCTCCCTCCAGCTTCAATCGGGAGGTTATGAACTGGTATTCAGCTTTACCGGCTACCAGAATAAACAGGTACGCATTACGGATAACCGGAGCCAGCAACTGGAACTGGAAATGATCAAGGAAGACAAAACACTGGGCGAAGTGGTGATCCAGAGCAGCAATGAAGTAGCGGACGGCTGGGAAAAATACGGCGACTTTTTTATCGACCATTTTATCGGCGCCACGCCCTTTGCAGAAAAATGTACGCTGCAAAACCCGGAGGTGCTGAAATTCTATTACTACCGCCGCAGCGACAAGCTGAAAGTGCTGGCGACCGAACCACTGCAGATCAGCAACGAGGCCCTGGGGTATGACCTGCGTTACCAGCTGGACTCTTTTGTATATTATTATAAGACCGACCTGAGCTCTTACCGCGGCACCTGTTTCTTTTCTGAAAAGCTGGGTACCGTCAGCCAGGCCATGGATTGGAAAAAGAACCGGGAAAAAGCCTATGCCGGATCACGAATGCACTTTATGCGCTCCGTATACGACAGTACGCTCAAACAGGATGGGTTTACCGTCGACATACTGGACGAAACGGATAAGACCAGGTTCCTGCGATTGGGAAGTCCGCTTTCAACAAACTACTATGCTGTGACAGATTCGCTGGATGAAGTGGAGCTGTATTACCCGCAGAAGATCAGCGTCACGTATATCAAGGCCGTGCCCGAGGATGCCTACCTGAAGCAATACCAGTTGCCGATGGACGTGGGCGTACAAATTTCGTATATCGATATCCTGCAGCCGGTCTACATCAAACAAAACGGGTATTATTACGATCAGCAAAGCTGGATCAACCAGGGCTACTGGAGCTGGAAAAACCTGGCCGACCTGCTACCCTTCGATTACCAGCCCTAACTAAAAAACCGTCAAACAAAGAAACTATCGTACCTGCCAGGCCGTCATCGGTCAGGACCTTAAACTATTAAACTTCTTTACCCTTTCCTCCCCATCACCTTTTCCCACAGTTCCGGTATCCGCCTGATCCATACCAGCTCCTTCATTTTTTCTTTGGCATCCATCGCCGGTGAACCGAAATACACTTTGCCGCCGGGCAGCGAAGCCGGTACCCCGCTTTGTGCATAAAGCACGGCGCCTTTACCGATGGTCAGCGTTTTGCTTACGCCTACCTGGCCCCAGAGGATCACGTTGTCTTCGATGGTCGTAGCACCTGCAATGCCAACCTGCGCGGCAAACAGGCAGTTCTTTCCTATTACCGTATCATGACCGATGTGTACCATGTTATCCATCTTGGTACCGGCGCCGATAACGGTATCGCCGCTCACGCCCCTGTCGATGGTACAGCCGGCGCCGATCTCTACCCCGTCCCCGATCACCACGCGGCCACCGCTGAGCATTTTCTTATAGTGGATGTCGCGGTTCGTCTTTTTGTTGTAATAAAATGCATCGCTGCCGATTACCGAACCGGCCTGGATAACAACGTCATCGCCGATAACGCAATGATCCAGGATGGTCACGTTGGGATGAATAATGCAGTTTCGCCCGATGCGGACATGATTGCCGATATACGCATTGGGCATTACCACGGTGCCTTCACCCGTCGCCGATGAATCACTGACCAGCTGCATGGACGGGGCAAACGGTCTGAAATGGCTGACGATCGTCTGGTATGCTTCAAACGGATCGTCGGTGACCAGCAAGGCCTTCCCTTCCGGGAAATCTGTTTTTTTATTGATGATGATAAAACTGGCCGCAGAGCGAATGCAGGTATCGTAATACTTGGGATGGTCTACAAAGACAAGATCGCCCTCCTCTACTTTGTGTATCTCGTTGATACCGGTAGCCGATGCCGTGGTATTGCCGATCAGTTCGGCATGGATCAGTTCGGCGATCTCCGTGAGCGGAACAGGTTGGTCAAAGCGCATGGCTGTGAAATTTGTACAAAGGTAACAGTATGATGGCCGGATTTAAAACCATGACACAATATCCCTGTGCATGCATGCCCGCGCCTGGATAAACAGGATCCCTGCTCACTGCATGCAATAGAATAAGCAGAACATACTGAAGATGCAGAAAGACTATTTCTTCTCTTGTATGAACAACAGCGATGATTGCAGCACTGAAAAAAAAACGAATGATGAAATAACGATGCGATGCAGCAATCATGAATACAAACAAGCGGCCAGATTATCATTTAATCGTTACGCTTATCCACAGCAATAATCAAAATGTGAATAAAATTCTTTTAAAATTTTTTTTGGATAGTAAAAAATATATTTAATATTGTGATGGGAAATTT
>JBEVLT010000404.1:0-3045 GCA_040509055.1 Chitinophagaceae bacterium | reverse complement strand
CCGTTTCCTGGTACATTTCATCAGGCACGCAGCAATCCACCGGGCATACCGCCGCGCACTGCGGTTCTTCGTGAAAACCCTGGCATTCCGTGCATTTATTGGGAGTGATATAGTACGTATCTACGCTCAGCGGTGCATTTTTCTGATCAGCATCCACCACACTCCCGTCCACCAGGGTAAAGGATCCCTTGACAGAAGTACCGTCTGACATAGCCCACTCTACCCCGCCTTCATAAATAGCGTTGTTGGGACATTCCGGTTCACAAGCCCCGCAGTTGATACATTCATCCGTGATTTTGATCGCCATACTCTATAATTAATGGGTTGAACTACTTTTGCATTTGGTGAAACAAAATTAAACTTTGCTGATGAATTTACAACAGAGAATAGATTTATTGAGCCGGCTGGGTGAATATATTTTAGCAGGCGATACGTCCTGGCAGCAGGCCAAGGAGAAGGCCGGCCGGGAAAACGGCTGGTTCACTGCGGAGTTCGTTCACCGGTCCACCGTCAACATCGCGCATTATTTCCTGAAGAAACATACCCTGCAAACCTGGGCTGAGGCTTATGACCTGCCTGCCGAACAGCCTGATCCGAAAACAATCGGGATCGTCATGGCCGGCAATATTCCGCTGGTCGGCTTTCACGACCTGCTCTGCGTTTTCATCAGCGGGCACAACGCGAGGGTCAAGCCTTCGTCGAGAGATGCAGTGCTGATACGTCATCTGGTGGATACAATGGCGGCCTGGGATACCGGCGTCAGCGAAAAGATTGCTTTTGCTGACATGCTGAAAGGATGCGATGCTTATATCGCTACCGGCAGTAATACCACGGCCGGCTACTTCAACTACTATTTTGGTAAATACCCGCATATCATCCGCCGAAACAGGACCTCCGTGGCCATACTTACCGGCGATGAAACAAAGGAGGAACTGGCCCTGCTGGCCGATGACGTATACCTGTACTTCGGTCTGGGCTGCAGGAACGTGACCAAACTATATGTACCGCAGGGGTACGACTTCGTACCGCTGCTCACCGCTTTTAAAAAGTACGATTACCAGGCCGATCACCACAAGTACAAAAACAACTACGACTATAACCTGGCGCTTCATCTTCTCAATAACAAGTTTTACATGAGCACGCCGGCCATCCTGCTGATAGAAGAGCCTTCGGTCTTCTCTCCCATCAGCCAGTTGAACTACGAATACTACCCACCCACGGAGAATCCGGCGGCAGCGCTCAGGGAAAGTGCAGACGTGCAATGTATTACCGGCAGGGGCTTTACCCCTTTCGGCCAGGCGCAGGCTCCTTCCGTCACCGATTATGCCGACGGAGCCGATACCCTGGATTTCCTGTGCCGGCTCGCCTGAAAACCTGCGCTGTTTTCTCACAATTCTTCAATAAATTTGTAAGCAAGTACGAAAAGCTTAGTAAACGATTTGTTAAACTCAACCAGCGGCAGCATTTACCGGGTGACAGTTTGTTATTTTGTAGAGCAGGGGCACAGAATTTGACTCGTAGCACCCTTGGAATTAACCATCTTTCGGATCAAAAAAAATCAGTTAACGAATATGAAATGGAAACAACTTTTGCTGGTCGTGGTGGTAAGCGCCGCATCAGCTGTTGGCAGCGTATGGACCTATGGAAAACTCGCTTCCCAACCAACCCCCTTTACCCAGTCTTCGGACAATAAAGTTCCTGCCAACTATGCAGGATTTTTTGGCAATAACGTAGCTTCAGGGGCCGGCGAGCCTGTCGATTTTACCAAGGCGGCCAATGCAGCCGTGCCGGCCGTGGTGCACATCAAGACCAAGATTCCGGCCCGCAGGATCAGCAACGACCTGCCCCGCAACCGCAGCAACAACATGGAAGACCTGTTTGACGATTTCTTCAATTTCGGTCCCCGCGTGCAGCCCGAACAACGCGCATCCGGCAGCGGCGTGATCATCAGCGACGACGGTTATATCGTCACCAACAACCACGTGATATCCGACGGCGGCACCGGCGTGGCAGAAGAGATCACCGTCACACTCAACGAAAACAAAAAGACATTCAAGGCAAAAGTGATCGGCCGCGACCCGGCCAGCGATATCGCCGTACTGAAAATAGACGGTACCGGCCTGCCTTATATCATCTACGGCAACTCCGACAACGTGAACCTGGGTCAATGGGTGCTGGCAGTCGGCTATCCCCTGACGCTGGAGGCTACCGTGACAGCAGGTATCGTAAGCGCTAAAGGCAGAACCATCGGCATCAACGGCCGCCAGAGCGAATCGCCTGTCGAGTCGTTTATCCAGACGGATGCCGCGGTGAACCAGGGCAACAGCGGCGGTGCGCTGATCAATCCGGACGGCCAGCTGATCGGGATCAACTCCGCCATCCTGGCGCCGAGCGGCACCTATGCCGGCTATTCGTTTGCCATTCCGGTCAACATTGTAAAGAAGATCGTGAACGACCTGATCGAGTTTGGCGATGTAAAACGCGGCTACCTGGGCATCTCCTATCCTACGGTGGACAATGACGGCTGGGTAAAAAGGGCTGGCATCAAAGACGGGCAGGGCGTATATGCACTGGCCGTACCCGCAGACGGGGCAGCCGCCAAAGCCGGTTTGAGAAAAGGCGATGTGATCACCAAAGTAAACGGCGTGCGTGTGGGCACCGGCCTGGAAATGAGCGGGCAGATCGCCAGCTTCAAACCCGGTGATAAAGTACGCGTGTCCTACCTGCGCGAAGGCAAAGAATACTCAACCGACGTGGTGCTGAAAGGAGAAATAAGCAAAGTGGACGTATCGGTAGCCGACATGATCGGCGATCGCCTCGGTGTAGAGCTGGAAACACTGGATAAAACGAAAGCGGCCCGTTACAATGTGGACGGCGGCGTGGCGGTCAAAAAAATAAAATCGGGCGGCCCGCTGAGCAAGACGCGTATGGAAGAAGGTTTCATTATCACTACCGTCAACGGCAGGGATATTACGAATACCGAACAGCTGGCCCAATCGCTGGGCGCCGGTTATGGCAAGATCAAGCTGGAAGGTATTTATCCCG
>JBEVLT010000403.1:0-14748 GCA_040509055.1 Chitinophagaceae bacterium | reverse complement strand
AAGACAGGCCTTCTGCTTCTATCACATCGATGTTTTTGACCGAAGAAGGCAGGCGGTTGAACCTGATGGTCAGCATCATCTCGGTGTTGTCATTGTACAGGAAAAACTTTCCGTCGGTCGTCGTCGGCAGCATTCCTGTATTGACGGGTTTATACTCCTTGCCTGTACTGCGGTCTTCGATCCGGAAATTATTGAGGTATAAACTGGTAAAGCTGCCATTCTTGCTGGTGCCTGTATAGGCTACATACAGGATGGTATAGTCGTCGTCCTGCTCGATGTAATCCAGGCGCAGGGTCTTGTCGGCATTGTATTTACCGTATTCATTAATGTAGTTGGAACTGCGGCTTTGTGCCGGCAGCACCAGTGAGGCACAGCAAAAGGCCAATAGGAATAAAACGTGTTTGCGAATACAGAAAGCGGCGGTCATAAACAGTGGTTGAAAAGATACCTGCGAATATAGCCGATTATGGTCTTCCGTTGCTATATTCACCCGCAAAAAGCGCAATGCAAGTCCGGTACTGGCCCTATCGTCTCAAATTCCGTCACCCCTTCACCATTTCCAGGGGCACCAAGACCCACCAGCCCACGCTGATCGTGGAGCTGGAGCACCGCGGCGTGAAAGGGTACGGCGAAGCGCCGGCCATTGTTTATTACGACATCACGGTGGAAAAAATGATCGAAGACCTGGAACGGAAAAAGATGTTCGTTGAAAAATTTGCCTTTACCGGGCCTGAGCGGTACTGGCATTACCTGCACCACCTTTTTCCGCAAAATCCTTTCCTGGTTTGCGCACTGGATATCGCAGCCTGGGACCTCTTCGGCAACCTGCAACGCAAGCCGCTGTACCAGCTGTGGAACGGCGATCTTTCCCGCAACCCGCTGACCGACTATACCATCGGCATCGACACGGTAGACAAAATGATCAGCAAGCTGGAAGAAAAGCCCTGGCCGATCTACAAGATCAAAGTAGGCACTGCCGACGATATCGCCATGGTAAAAGCGCTGCGGGCAAAGACCGATGCCGTGCTGCGCGTGGATGCCAATGCGGCCTGGGACCTGGAAACGGCGCTGCAGCTGGTGCACCCGCTGAAAGAGCTCGGGGTGGAATTCATCGAGCAGCCGCTGGCCAAAGACGACTGGGAGGGAATGAACGTATTGTACCGGGAGTCGCCGCTGCCGCTGTTTGCCGACGAATCCTGTGTGGGAGAGGCAGATGTGAAGAAGTGCAAAGATCATTTTCACGGCATCAATATCAAGCTCACCAAGTGCAGCGGCATCACGCCCGCCCTGCGGATGATCAAAGAAGCACGGCAGCTGGACCTGCAGGTGATGATCGGGAGCATGAACGAATCGACGGTGGGGTCGGCGGCTGTGGCGCACCTGCTGCCGCTGATCGATCACGTGGATATGGACGGGCCGCTGCTGCTGGAAGAAGATGTGGCCACCGGTATCGGTTTCGATGCAGGGCGCGTGAGCTATTCCGGCGGGCCTGGCCTGGGCATTACCTACCACGGCCGCTGAGTCTTCCCACACGTTTTCTTTCATTTATTTCAACCTTCGCTGCCAGGCGGTGTTGTACCTTTGCGTACTTTTTATTATTACCGCATGGCCTATAGAAATCAGCAGCAGTTTATCGACGCATTGGAAAAAGCCGGGGAACTGGTCCGCATTCAAACCTATGTAGACCCCCGCCTGGAGATGGCCGAGATCACCGACCGCATGAGCAAGCAGCCCGGGGGCGGCAAAGCCCTGCTTTTCGAAAATACGGGATACGGGTTTCCGGTGCTGATGAATGCCTATGGCAGCGATAAACGGATGTGCATGGCCCTGGGCGTGGCGCAGCTGGACGATATCGCTGCGGAGATCGAAGGTCTGTTCAGGCTGCTGGCGGCCCCCAAAGAAAACATACTGGACAAACTGAAGCTGCTGCCGCAGCTGGGCCGGTTTGCATCCTGGATGCCGAAAGTAAAAAGCGGCAGGGGAGAGTGCCAGGAAGTGGTGATGAAGGAACCCGACATCACGAAGCTGCCGGTAATCACCTGCTGGCCCAAAGACGGCGGCCCGTTCGTGACGCTGCCTGTCATTCATACCAAGGACCCCAATACCGGCGCCCGCAACGTCGGCATGTACCGCATGCAGGTGTTCGGACCGGCATTGACCGGCATGCACTGGCACCGGCACAAGGTGTCGGCCAAACATTTTTCCGAATACAAAAAGCTGAACAAACGCATGCCGGTAGCGGTAGCGCTTGGCGGCGACCCGGCCTATGCCTATTCTGCTACCGCCCCGCTGCCCGAGAACGTAGACGAGTACATGCTGGCCGGTTTCCTGCGCAAAAAGAAAGTGGAGCTGGTGAAATGCATCACGCAGCCGGATATCGAAGTGCCTGCCGATGCGGATTTCATCATCGAAGGATATGTGGATCCCGGCGATGAACTGATCTGGGAAGGGCCCTTCGGCGATCATACCGGGTATTATTCCCTGCCTGACTGGTACCCCCGCTTTCACATCACCTGCATCACGCACAAACGAAACGCCGTATACCCGGCCACCATCGTAGGCATACCGCCCCAGGAGGATGCCTGGCTGGGCAAGGCCACCGAGCGTATTTTCCTGGCGCCGATCAAAATGACCATGGTGCCAGAGATCGTGGACATGGACATGCCGGTGGAAGGTGTGTTTCACAACCTCGTGATCACGAAGATCCGCAAGGAATATCCCGGCCAGGGGCAAAAGGTGATGAACGCCATGTGGGGCGCCGGACAAATGATGTTCAACAAAATACTGGTCCTGGCCGATGAAGGCGTGCAGATACAACAGTATGAAGACCTGGCCCGCTATGTACTGAACAACCTGAACCCGGCCACGGATATTTATTTCTCTACCGGCCCCATGGATGTGCTGGACCATAGCTGCAGCAAGCTGGGTTTTGGCGGCAAGATGTGCATCGACGGTACAGCCAAATTCGATGAGGAAACCGAAGACGGGTACCTGCCCGGCAAGCCCGGCGCCGATCCGGCCGTAATAGCCGCTGCCCTGCAAGCCGGTTTCCCGGAAATAAAAGCGGTAAACAGCCGGTTGCTGCTGAAAGACATTCCCTGCCTGATCGTAGCCGTGGAAAAAAGCCGCAAGGAGCAGGTGAAAGAGCTGCATGCGCAAATAGCGGCGCTGCCCGAAGCGGCAGGCATCCGGCTCATCCTGTACGTGGAGCATACCGTAGACCCGATGGACCTGCCGGTGGCGCTCTGGCGCTTCTGCAACAACCTCGACCCCAAACGTGACCAGGCGCTGGCACGCCGCCCCGCAGGCGAAGCCGGCGGCTACACCGCCTGCATGGGGCTGGATGGCACGCGCAAAACCAAAGAGCTGGATGATTTCCGGCGCGACTGGCCCAATATCATCATCGCGGCAGACGATACGATCCGGGCCGTGGATGAAAAATGGGACCAGCTGGGCCTGGGCACTTTTATCCCGTCTCCTTCGCTGAAGTACAAGGGGCAGGTGTACGGCGGGGAAGCAGCAGTGAGCTGACCGCTTATCGCCGGTATCCCGGATAAACTTTTTCCCGTATACGCTGTTAGTGCCGCAGGCAACGGTATGCTTCGTCCATCCGTCCTATATATTTTTCTTCAATAGCTTATCGGAGTAACTTGCATAAAACCATACGTATATGAAGTGCTGGATCCTGGGAGTCATGGCTATATCTGCTTCAATGTTTTCCTGCGCGCAGGGAACAAAGCCTAAGGCAACCTTTGAAAAAAACGACATCAGCCCGAACAACAACACCCTGCTGTGGATGATCAGCGGCAACGGGCTCGAAAAACCCTCTTACCTGTTTGGCACCATTCACCTGCTCTGTGCCGATGATGCCGTGCTGAGCGGCAACATGCAAAAAGCCATCCGCAATGCAGACGAGGTGTACCTGGAAGTGGACCTGGACAACCTGGTGGACCTGATGGGGGCCATGGCCAAAATGAAAATGAAGGGCGATACAAGCCTGCAGGACCTGCTGAGCGCCGAAGAATACGAAAAGGTGAAGACCTACTTTGAAACAAAGAGCTCGATGCTTCCGTTCAGCATACTGGAAAAATACAAACCGATCCTGGCCGCCTCTATGCTGGAAAGCCAGGCCCTGCCCTGCGACAAGACCGCTGCCATGGAGCAGGTGATCATGGAAGAGGCGAAAGGAAACGACAAAAACATCAAGGGGCTGGAGACCATCGCCTACCAGGCCGGTATCCTCGACAGCATACCCTATAAGCTGCAGGCGCAGCAGCTGGTACAGTACATCGACAATATGGGTACCAATAGCGATAACGAGCTGTCGTTGCTGTGGAAAGCATATAACGCACAGGACCTGAAAAAGCTGGAAGAGCTGGTGGTGAAAAGCGATGTCGGCATCAGCAATTATACGGACCTGCTGCTTTACCGCAGGAACAGTAACTGGGTGACCAAGCTGAAAACCCTGATGCCGAAGAAATCACTGCTGATTGCAGTGGGAGCAGGCCACCTGCCGGGCGACAAAGGAGTGATCAGCCTGCTGCGTGCGGCGGGATATACGGTAACGCCCATCCTCAACGGCCGCGAAGCCAGCCGGGATATTTAGAAAGGGAGCAGGATACAGCCGGCACGGGTTGCTTACCGCAAGCCGTACCGGGCTGTTCCGCCTGGCCGGTCCTTAGAATTTTTCCAGGCCGGAGAAGAAGAAGCTGCCTTCGATAGCGGCATTCTCGTCGCTGTCGCTTCCGTGTACGGCATTTTCGCCTACGGAAGCAGCATATAATTTACGGATGGTACCTTCTGCTGCCTGTGCCGGGTTGGTAGCGCCGATCAGTTCGCGGAACGCAGCCACTGCATTCTCTTTTTCCAGGATAGCAGCAATGATAACGCCGCTGCTCATGAACTCTACCAGTTCGCCGTAAAACGGCCTTTCTTTGTGCACGGCGTAAAACTCACCTGCTTTTTCTGCTGATAACTTCGTCATTTTCAGTGCTACAATACGAAATCCTTCCTTGCCGATCCTGTCCAGTATCGCGCCGGCATGCCCGTTTTTCATAGCGTCCGGCTTGATCATCGTGAATGTTCTGTTGCTCATAGTTTGATTTTTGCTTTTGGGGCGCAAAGGTAAGACAAATCCGGTATGGAGGCGGGAAACTGCACGGTTTTAACATTCATAGCCCGTCCGCCGACTCTGCACCGATTTCCCTACCTTCGCAGCCGCTTATGAAGCCCATACAGGATATATTCCCGCAGTTGTCCGAGCCGCGCAACGTTGTGATCACGATGCACCAGAAGCCTGATGCAGATGCCATGGGCTCATCGCTGGCGCTGGCCGGGTTCCTGAGGCAGCTTGGCCATACGGTCACCGTCATTTCGCCCACCAACTGGGCCCGGTGGCTGGATTGGATGCCCGGCTGCAGCGAGGTGATCGATTTCGAGGCCAACCGGTCCAAAGCAGAAAGTGCGCTCGATACTGCCGAATGGCTGTTTTGCCTGGACTTCAACATTTTTCACCGCACCAAGCACATGGCAGGCAAGCTCAAAGCGCTTACCTGTACCAAAATACTAATAGACCATCACCAGCAGCCCGATGCGCCTTCCTTCGACTACGGCATCAGCGATACCGGCAAAAGCTCTACCAGCGAAATGATCTATGACCTGATCGTGGCTGCCGGCCACCAGGATCGGATCAACCAGCCGGTCAGCGAATGCATCTATGCCGGCGTGATCGCCGATACCGGTTCGTTCCGCTTCCCAGCGGCAAAAGCCGAGGTGCACCGGCTGGCGGCCGACCTGAAATCAAGGGGGCTGCAGCACTCAAAGGTGCATGAAAACCTGTTTGACAATTTCATGGAAAACAAACTGCGGTTTACCGGGCATGTGCTGCTGCACCGCATGGAAATTTTTTATGAGTACAACACCGCGCTGGTGGCCATATCCAAAAAAGACCTGCTGAAGTACAATATCAAGACCGGCGAAACCGAGGGGCTCGTGAACCTGCCGCAGACCATCCAGGGCATCAAGCTGGTGGGGCTGGTGATAGACCGCGATGAAGAACGCAAATGGAGCTTCCGCAGCAAAGGCGATTTTGACTGCAACACGTTTGCCCGCACTTATTTCGAGGGGGGGGGCCATTTCAATGCGGCAGGCGGCCGCAGCAGCGATTCGCTGGAAGCAACCGTGGAGAAGTTCAAGCAGGCGGTAGAAGAAAGCAAACTTTTATTACAATAATCCCAATCAATGAAAAGAATCAATTACTTCATCATTGCCCTGGCTGCCATCGTTTCAGTAACAGGGTGCGGGCAGGTAAGCTACAAGAAAACAAAAAGCGGCCTGCTGTATAAAATCATTCCCGGTAAAGGGAAAGATTCACTGATCAAAGAAGGACAGGTCGTTAAGTTTCATTACGTAGCAAAGCTGGGCGATTCTGTGCTCTACGACAGCCACGACAAATTACCCGGATTTGCCAAGGTGCAGCCCCTGGACAAACCTTCCTATAACCTGTTCGAGATACTGACGATGATGAAAAAAGGCGATAGCGCCATCACCATCCAGCTCACAGATACGCTGATGAAGCAGCAGCTGCAGATACCCGGTCTCAAAAAAGGAGAGCGGCTGATCACCAGGCTGCGCATCATCGAGGTATTCAATTCGGAAAGCGATGCCATGGCCGATTACACCAAAGAGGCGGAAAAAGACAGGCCGCGCCAGGTAAAACAGCGCATGGAAGAAGTAGCCAAACAACGGGAAAAGACATTGAAGGATGCAGATCAATCAGGCGAAGGTCCCCAGCTGAGAAAGGTGGTGGAAGACTACCTGGCCGCTAAGAATATCAAGGCGGAAAAGACAAGGCTTGGTACCTACTATGCCATCGCTGTGGCTGGCACAGGCCCGCAAGCCTCGGCCGGAAAATATGTAACCGTTAAGTACGCCGGCCGGAAAATGTCGACCGACAGTACATTCGAATCCGGTACCCTGCCTCCGTTCCAGGTGGGTGTAGGCGGTATGATCGCCGGCCTGGATGAGGGAGTGCAGCAATTCAGGGAAGGAGGCAAAGGTACCCTGTACATTCCCGGTTATCTTGCCTATGGCAAGCAACCACAGCCCGGTTCGCCGTTTGGTCCCAACGAAGCCCTGATCTTCGATATCGAAGTGATCAAGGTATCGGATAAACCGGCGGAGGTGCAACCCGAACCGTAAAGTAATTACATAGAAGTATAGTAGAAAGGCATTCGCACAGCGGGTGCCTTTCTCTTTATAGCGCTCCTTTGCAGGCTTCGGTGAGCCGGATCGCCTCTTTTGCTTCTTTTACGTCGTGCACCCGCAGGATGGCGGCGCCGTTCATCAGGGCGATGGTGTTCAGCACCGTCGTTCCGTTCAGTGTTTCATCGGCAGTTACCTGCAGCGTTTTGTAAATGGTGGATTTGCGCGACAGCCCCGCCAGCACCGGCAGGCGGAGTAGTTGCAGGGCGGCCAGGTTGCGCAGCAGTTCGAAATTATGTGCGATGGTTTTGCCAAAGCCAAAGCCGGGATCGATGATGATGTCCCGGATGCCGGCCTGCCGCAATTCGCCTGTTTTAGCGATAAAAAAATCCAGCACGTCACGCGTGATGTTTTCATAGTGCGGATCATGGTGCATGGTATCGGGTGTGCCCTGCATATGCATCAGTATATACGGTACGCCCATGGACGCAACGGTGGGTATCAGCCCGCTGTCCATCGAGCCGGCGCTGATATCGTTGACCAGCGAAGCGCCGGCAGCTACTGCCTCCCCGGCCACGCGGGCATGGTAGGTGTCTATCGAAATAAAGGCTTCGGGAAAATGCCGGTGGATGGCCTCCACCGGGCCGGCGATCCGCCGCAGCTCTTCCTCGGCGCTCACGCGGGTGCTGCCCGGCCGCGTGCTTTGCCCGCCGATGTCGATGATCGTTGCGCCCTCGCCAAGCATTTTTTCACACTGCGCCAGCACGGCATCCGTGCCGGCAAACCGGCTGCCGCTGTAAAAAGAATCGGGCGTAGCGTTGATGATACCCATGATCAGCGGATGCGCTATCGCAAGCAGCCTGCCGTTGCAATTCAATGTGAACATTACCCGTTGTTTCGTTATTTTTGAAGCTAAAGATAGAAAGAAGTCAATTACAGCTGCTATGACCGCAACCGACCGGCAATACGATGAAGCGATCTCTTCCTGCAGGGATATATTTTTGAAGAAAGCAAAGGACTACGGAACGGCCTGGCGGGTACTGCGGACCATCTCGATCGTGGACCAGATTTTCATCAAGGCGCAGCGCATCCGCACCATCCAGGTAAAAAAGCAGCAACGGGTGGCCGACGATATCAGTGCCGAGTTCAGGGGCATCGTCAACTATGCCGTCATCGGGCTGATCCAGCTGGAGCTGCCGGGCGGTGCACCGGAAGAGCTGGAATTGCCCGAAGTAGCAACACTGTACGGTAAGCACGTGACCCTTACCAAAAAGCTGATGGAAGATAAGAACCACGACTACGGCGAAGCCTGGCGCAGCATGAGCCAGGAAAGCTTTGTGGACCTTATCCTGATGAAGCTGCAGCGCATCCGTCAGATACTGGCCAATGAAGGCAAAACACTGATCAGCGAAGGCATCGATGCCAACTACCATGATATCATCAATTACGGGGTCTTTGCCCTGATACTGATCGAAAATCCAGATTAACCCGGTAAAACACGCGTATGAAGACATTGGTTACCATTTGCAGGATCGTTGTAGGTCTTCTGTTTATTTTCTCAGGGCTGGTAAAGGCCAACGACCCGCTGGGGCTGGCTTATAAGATGGAAGAGTTTTTCGAGATCTGGAACAATGGTCTGGCCGGGAGTTCTTTTTTCCTGAAAAATGCGCTGACCGGATTATTCAGTTTCCTGCACGATCACTCCCTGTTCCTGTCGGTGGTGATGATCGCTTTCGAAATTATCGCGGGCGCCGCTTTGTTACTTGGGTGGCGGATGAAGCTGTTCAGCTGGCTGCTGTTGCTGCTGATCGTATTCTTTACTTTCCTTACGGCTTATGCCTTCCTGGCAAAGAATGCCGACGGGTCGCCCAAATTCACCAACTGCGGCTGCTTCGGCGACTGCCTGCCCATCACACCGCTGACCTCGTTCCTGAAAGACGTGGCGCTCACCATCCTGATCGTTTTCCTGTTTGTGAAGCGCCGGTGGATACGCCCCGTTCTCAGCTACCGGGCCAATACCCGGATCATGTTATTGGTTACCATCGTCAGCTTTGCCATCCAGTGGTACACCCTGAGCTACCTGCCGGTATTCGATTGCCTGCCTTATAAAAAAGGAAACAATATCCCGGAGCAAATGAAAAAGCCGGCCAATGCCGTACCTGATAGCACGGTCATCACGTTTGTGTACAGCAAGCAGGGCCGGCAGCTGGAGTTTACTTCCGACCGGTTCCCGGCCGATTTCGACTCCACGTACCAGTTTGTCAGCCGCTACGATAAGGTAGTGCGCAAGGGCAAAAACAATGTGCCGCCCATTTCCGGGTTTATCCTGCGTGGCGCCACCGACCAGGATTCTGCTGGCATCGTGCTGGCGCAGCCTTACGCCATCCTGCTGTATTGCGAAGACTTTTCGGTGCCGGTATCGAAGTGGAAAGATAAGTTTGCAGCGCTTTATACGGCGGCCCGCGAAAAAGGCATCCCGGTATATGCGATCACCCGGCAGCGGGAGCAGGCCATTGCTCATTTTGCCGGAACACCGCTTGCCGGCATCCCGGTCTTTACCAGCGATAACACGGCCATCCGGACAGCAGCCCGCACCAATCCCTGCGTGTACCTGCTGAAGGAGGGAACGATCCTGGGCAAATGGAGCCATCACGGGCTAAGCAAAGCCACCCGCCAGGTAAGAACCCTGGTGGTACCGCAGCCGGTACTGCCGCCTGTCATCCCGGCCGACAGCATACCCGCTCCGCTGGAGAACAATAAAATCAAATAGTGCTCCGCTCCATTATAAAGAAGCTTGGCTACGGCCTCCTCGTACTGATCGGGGTGGTGATGCTGGTTTTTTTCCTGTTCCAGGGTTTTGGCGATCCTTCGCGCCTGGTGATGGGGCAAACCGGCGATGCGGCCACACAGGCCAATATCCGCAAAGAATTGTACCTGGACCAACCCAAATGGAAGCAGTTCCTGCTTTACCTCAACGATGTGTCGCCTGTTGGTATCCATGGCAGGGATGAGATCGCCGCCAAACAACTAAAGGGGTTCTTTATCGGCGGCGATACAAAGCTGGGGCTCAAGCTGCCCTACCTGCGCCGCTCGTACCAAAGCCGGCGCGATGTGGGTGATATCCTGCTGAAGGCCCTGCCGGGCACGTTGATGCTTGCTGCGGCCGCCATGTTCATCGCGATCGTGATCGGCATTCCGCTTGGCGTGCTTGCGGCGGTAAAACGAAATACCTGGATGGATACCTCGGCTGTGTTTGGCAGTATCGTGGGTATTTCGGCACCCTCGTTCTTCATGGGCATTATCATCGCGTATGTATTCGGTTTTGTGCTCACCGGCTGGACAGGGCTGCATATTTCCGGCAGCTGGTTCGACATCGACGAGCTGACCGGCGAACGAAGGCTGACACTGCACAACCTGATCCTGCCCGCCGTTACGCTTGGCATACGCCCGCTGGCTATCATTACCCAGCTCACGCGCAGCGCCATGCTGGATGTGCTGCAGCAGGATTATATCCGTACCGCTTATGCCAAAGGGCTGCCGGAGAGAAGGGTGATCTGGACACATGCGCTCCGCAATGCGCTGAACCCCGTTATCACTGCCGTAACGGGTTGGTTTGCCGAACTGCTGGCCGGCGCCTTCTTCGTGGAATATATTTTCGGATGGCAGGGTATCGGCAAGGTGACGGTGGATGCCCTCGAAAAGCTGGACTACCCGGTGGTCATGGGCTCGGTACTGGTAGCGGCCGCCTTCTTTATCCTTATCAATATCCTGGCGGATATCCTGTATGCGATAGTGGACCCGAGGGTGAAAGTTTAAAAAGTATAAGGGTAATAGCTTCGGAGGCTGAACAGGTTGATGAAGCTTAAGCAGGTTAGTGTGTGTAGAGTTTAATGTTTAAGGTTTAAAGTTGCCTTGACGGCTGGAGTACCCTTATTAAACCGATGCAGCTTTAAAACGAATAGGTTATTTCGTAAAAGGGACGGTTGCCGCAATAAAATTTAAGCTTTAAACCTCTGAAACTTCGTCCACCTTTCGTTACTGCACCACCACCTCATTGATCACCCGTTTTCCCAGGGCTTCGTTCACGCGTTGTTTGATCTTTTCCCGCTGGTACAGCAGTTCGTTCTTCAGCGGCGCCACGTGTGTGGTGATGATCAGCTTGTCGCCGAATACCTGCAGCTTATCGGTGTAGCGGGCAACGGTCTTTCCCATGATCTGCTCCCAGGCATCTTCGATCTGCATGGCCTGTATATCGCCTTTGATCCGGCTTTGGTCCAGGAACTGGCGTATTGCATCACTGATGGAAAATTCACCCATAACGCGAAGTTAAACAGGTTTAAGGGTTTAAAGGTTTAAAGTTGCCTTGCTGGTTGGAGCATCCTTATGAAATCGGTACAGGATTATGGGGAGGGTTTTTTTAAGGACTGTGCCGGGTTGAGGGATTGTTTCAGCCTGAAGAACCTTAAGCGTATAAAGCATGGCCAAAGCAGAAAGGTCCTAAAAAACTAAGTCCCACTGTAGACACAGCAGGACTTAAAGTAATGGTTATGATTAGTCTTTTCGAATGCGTTTATAGATAGTACGTTGTATTCGATGCGTCAAATATAGTGATTTGTTTGGTCTTCACTTCTGTTTTCTTTTCGTTTACAACCGGTTTTTCTTCTGCTTTCTTTTCCTGCAGCTGGGCCAGGGTAGGAGCGATCACCAGCGACACGATCGACATCAGTTTGATAAGGATGTTCATCGACGGACCGGACGTGTCTTTGAAGGGATCACCTACCGTATCACCAGTTACGGAAGCTTTGTGTGGTTCGGATTTCTTATAGTAAGTTTCTCCGTTAATTTCCACGCCTTTTTCAAATGATTTCTTGGCATTGTCCCAGGCGCCGCCGGCGTTGTTCTGGAACATACCCATCAGCACGCCGCTCACAGTAGCGCCGGCCAGGAAACCGCCCAGCGCTTCAGGTCCCAGCAGGAAGCCTACGATCAGGGGGGAAATCAGCGTAATGGCTCCGGGCAGCAGCATTTTTTTGATAGAAGCCTGCGTGGAAATGGCTACGCATTTGTCGTATTCGGGCTTGCCGGTGCCTTCCATGATGCCGGGAATGGTCCGGAACTGGCGGCGTACTTCCTCCACCATCGCCATGGCAGCCTTACCCACGGCCTGGATGGCGAGGGAAGAGAAGATAAAGGGGATCATGGCGCCCACAAACAGCGAGGCAAGTACATCGGCCTTGTAAATATCGATATGCTGGTTCTCGGCCGGCAGCGCTACGCCTACAAAGGCGGCAAACAGCGCCAGCGCGGTCAGAGCTGCAGAGGCGATGGCAAAACCTTTACCGGAAGCGGCCGTGGTATTGCCCACAGCATCCAGCACATCCGTTTTTTCCCGTACTTCCTTGGGCAGCTCGCTCATTTCGGCGATACCGCCGGCATTGTCAGCGATAGGGCCGAAAGCGTCGATGGCAAGTTGCATGGCTGTAGTGGCCATCATACCGGCAGCGGCAATGGCTACACCATACAGCCCTGCGCATTCATACGAGCCCCAGATACCGCCGGCCAGCACCAGGATCGGCAACAGGGTAGATTCCATACCTACTGCCAGTCCACCGATGACGTTGGTGGCATGACCCGTAGCCGACTGGCGAACGATGGTCAGTACCGGGCGTTTGCCCATGGCGGTATAATATTCGGTGATGATGCTCATCAGTGCGCCGACCAGCAGGCCTACGCCGATGGCGCCCAGCACGCCCCATTTGGTAAAGATGATGTTGCGCAGGATCATTTCTTCCGGCAGCAGCCAGTATACCAGTCCTGCAGAAGCAATGGCTGTCAGCACCATGGAGCCCCAGTTGCCCATGTTCAGGGCTCTCTGTACGGTTCCGGTATTGATACCGGCCGTATCGCTGATGCGGACAAACCAGGTACCTACGATGGAAAAGAGGATACCTACGCCGGCGATCAGCATCGGCAGCACGATCGGTGCAAATCCGTTCAGGATATCGGTATCGCTCATGAAGGTCTCCGTTTGCTGTCCCAGTACAATGGTAGCCAGGACCGTAGCTACATATGAGCCAAACAGGTCGGCGCCCATACCGGCTACGTCGCCCACATTGTCACCTACGTTGTCGGCGATGGTAGCGGGGTTTCTCGGATCGTCTTCCGGGATACCGGCTTCCACTTTACCCACCAGGTCGGCGCCTACGTCGGCTGCTTTGGTATAGATACCACCGCCTACGCGGGCAAACAGCGCAATGGATTCAGCACCCAGCGAAAAACCGGTCAGCACTTCGATGGTTTGGATCATCTCGTCGCTATTCACCGGCGCATCGGGCGCAAATATTTGTTTCAGTACAATGAACAAACCACCCAGTCCCAGCACCGCCAGGCCGGCTACGCCCAGTCCCATTACAGAACCGCCGGTAAACGACACGTTCAGGGCCTTGCTCAGGCTGGTGCGTGCTGCCTGCGCTGTGCGCACATTGGCCTTGGTAGCGATGCGCATACCGATATAACCGGCTACGGCGCTAAAGATGGCCCCGGCCACAAAAGCCCCGGCGATCAGCCAGTGCGAATGCGGGTTGGTGGTCGCCATCACGGCCAGCAAAATGCCCACGATTACCACGAAGTAGCCAAGTATCTTCCATTCGGCTTTCAAAAAAGCCATGGCACCGTCAGCAATGTATTTGCTGATCTCTTTCATCCGGTCGGAACCGGCATCCTGCTTTGATACCCAGTTAAACTTCAGTAAGGTGTAGAGAAGACCAATGACGCCCATGACAGGCACCAGGTAGATCAATTTGTCCATAAAAGTAGCTTCTTGATATAAGAATTTAAAAGGACGGCAAAGATAGGGGATAGGGGGGTAAATCGGAATAACCGTTTATATATTTGTTAACAGAGCGCAACCCCTTGACCTGTGCGGATTTGCGCCTTTTTCCACATTCCGGTAACAATAGGCAAACGGGTAGCCGGCGGATCGAAACTTTTATTACTTTCCGGTAACCAAAATGCTGTCATATGGATCGTAAGACCTTTCTGCTCCGGTCAGGCGGGGCTGTAGCCGGTACCCTGATCGGCCAGACCGCCATCGCCGGCCTCTCTTCCCCTGCAAAACAACGGATCGCCATGGTGGGCACAGGCGTGCGTGGCATCGGTATGTGGGGGGCGCCGGTTATCCGCGAGTTCAGCGACCTGGTAGAGTTTGTCGGGCTGTGCGACGCCAACCCCGGCCGGGTGGAAACGGCAAAGAAGAAGCTTGGACTTTCCTGTCCCACGTTTACCGACTTCGACAAAATGATGCGGGAAACCAAACCCGACCGCCTGCTGGTGATGACCGTAGACGGCGTGCATCATGAGTTCATTGCCAAAGGCATGGAGTATGGCGCCGATATCATCTCCGAAAAGCCCATGACCATCGACGAGCAAAAATGCCAGACCATCATTGATGCCGAGCAGAAAACAGGTAAAAAACTGACCGTCACGTTTAACTACCGCTATTCACCTCACCGGCAAAAGCTGTATGAGCTGCTGCGCAACGATGCC
>JBEVLT010000402.1:0-4751 GCA_040509055.1 Chitinophagaceae bacterium | reverse complement strand
CGTCCATGCAATATCCCATTTCGCTTTTTCAGGTTCTACCGATACGGCGCCGGATTCAAAAGAAACGTAATTAAAGAAATACTTATCATCTTTTGGAATATCAATCGAGCTGAACGTAGTGGCGGCGATATCTGCATGCTGCAGGGTGTACCCGCCGCTTGCATTGCGGATTACTCTTATTTTTTTCCAGCCCCTGGCAGGAAGAGGCGAACCTACGCCTACCCCGCGGTTTACAATAAACACTTTATTATCTGACGCGGTAGCAGCGATCAATCCTAAAGCGGTTTTGCTGAGATCGCCAGTGGGGTAATCAACCAAAGGCAGTTGAGCCGGTGACCCAACCAGTGATCCCATCTCGGCCAAAAAGCCAACCGTGTCGGCAATCGTCACCTGAGTGAGATCGTTTTTGTTGATCTGCTTGGCTGTCATTCCGGTGGAGCTGTTCAGGATGACCTTAAAATCAGCAGCGTCTGTATAAAAGCCGAGGTCCCAGTTGGTCCGTAATACTGCTGTCTGGCGATTGGCGCTCAGGTCAACAAATACCTTATTTGGATACGTAGGGCCGCCGCCGGTAAGAACAAGCGTAGAGTTGGTAGAAACCAGTTCTGCAAAGCTCAACGTTAACTGTTTGGTATTGCCGATCAAAATGGGGGAGCCTGAGCTATAAAGATCAAATACCAGCTTCTCTGTACCTTCGAATAAGACACCGGCAACTTTATTTACAGTGAAGGAAGCCTCATTATTACCGGAAGGAACCGTAAGATTGATCTCGCCATTTGAAGCAGCTGGCGTAGTAGTATACTTCGTTCCGTATTGAGCGCCCTGTTCAGCTATTTTCACTACTACAGGAATATCTTTATCCGTGCCTCTTGTCAGTTTTACTTTGATAACAATGGAATTTTCCGTTTCAGAAATCCCCTGGGCATCAGTAGTAAATACGATATAATTATCCGGCAGCGAAAAACCTTCTCTTTTGCGGCAGGAGCCGAAAAGAATAAAGGCAGCGAGCGTGAATACAGTCAGTTTTGAAAGGTGTCCTCTTAACATCGTTCGTGATTTTATTCGTGTATGATAAATTATTTGGTATTCCAGTTAAATAACAGCCCGGCAAAATAGGAGCGGCCATAGGCGATCAGCCTGCTGCTGCCGCTGCTGCCGTGTGCACCGCCGGAAGCAGCGCTGTTGATCACGTCCAGGTCAAAAATGTTTTTGATGCCTGCATTGATCGTGAAATAGTTGAAAAGTTTTTTGTTCAGGGTGAAATCAGCCCAATGATAACCTTCGGTATGTGCCAGCTGGATCACATCCTGGCCATTTACAGTTGCCAGCTGGTAATAGGGCAGCTTACCGGTAAACTTGTAAAAGAGATTTGCGTTGAGGCCGATCTTACGGAAATCGTACCCAATGGTTGACGTCACTTCAGGCGACCACTTGAACTCGGGGAGTGATTTATCCTCCTCTGTAAACTGGTTGTAACGGCCGGTATATCCCAGACCTGCGGAAATATTCCAGTTATTATAAGTGAGCGTACCTCCCAGGTTGGCTCCGGCGCTCTTAAAGTTCTCTACATTCTGGTACTCAAATATCGAGGGGCCGCTGGGAGAAACTGCAAAATCGATCAGGTTCCTGATATCATTATAGAAAAAGTTCAGCGTGGCAGTGATGCCGGCCTGCTTCTTCTTTGTCCTCCAGGCCAGCGATCCGGTAAAGCTGTTAGATGTTTCAGCTTTCAGATCCGGGTTGCCCATGATCTGGTGATTGGCATCGAAGAAATTATAATACAGCTCCCGCAGTGAAGGCGAACGGAATCCCATTGCATAAGCCAGGCGCAGATCCAGCTTGCTTGTCAAAGCAAACTTTGTGTTCAGAGAAGGAATCACGGGGGGGGCATCATAAATGGAGTTATTGATAAACCGCAAGCCTGGCCTGATATTGATCCTGCTGGTCGGCGTGATTTCCGACGTGACGAAGAAAGCATAATCCTCGATCTGGTTCACACCGGTTTTTAAGCGCTGGCCGCTTCCGTGCTCTATATTAATATCCACTCCCGGCTGCAAACTGAATACGGGAGAAATGCGGTATAAGGCCAGTACGCGGGTGGTAAGCCCGTTAAATTTATCCAGGCTTTGTGTAGATGAGGTTGGGTTTAAGCTAAGGTTTCCGGTGTTTTGACTCAGCACGGATGAAAACACCTGCCGGCTGAACCTGGAATAAGATGCCTGCACCTGGAAGGATAAATTACTGTTGGCAAAATAACCGGCCTGCAGCTGCTGCATCACCCGGCGTGTCAGGTATTCCTGGTCGAAGGCGAGCGAATCGCCCGATTCATTTTGTTTTTGCGTAAAGTTGCCCGGGTTGGTAATGATCTCATCCAGGCCTTCGATCCGGTAGCGGACATTGAATTTGCGTGTGGTATAGCCAACATAGCCATTGCCGGTAATCTGGTCTTTCCAATGCCAGGTCAGTTCGCGGCCGGTGCTGTCCCCTTGCCATCCGCCGAAATAATAATAATTGAATCCGCCGCCGATATCCCATCCTTTGTGACGGAACGAAGCACTCACCGACTGGCTATGAATACCCCTGGTATCCCAGTCGTATTCCCTCCCTACCGTTTCTTCCTGCACCCTTGCCGTAACCGAGAATTTGGCAGTACTGGCCCTCTTTGTAATGATGTTGATGACACCTGCAAGTGCGTCGGCGCCGTATATCACCGACATCGGGCCTTCAATGATCTCGATCCGCTCAATGGCGTTAACATCAATCTGGTTGATGTTGATCTCGTTGGATGTACCCTGTCTGCCGATCATCGGCAAGCCATCTATGAGGATCTTTACGTTTTGACCGGATAAGCCCAGCATCGAGATATCCGACCCCCCGGTGGCGGGGTCCTGTGAAAAACGGATATTCATTTCACTGTTCAGAACATCCTGCAGCCTGGTGGCGCCTTGTTTCTGAATCCTGTCTGCAGTGATCACTCTTACCTGGTAAACAGAGTTTTTTATGGATTGCGGCCTGTATTGGCCTGTTACCACTACTTCGCCCAGCTCAGTGGGTTTTGCATCAGATACGGCGGTCGTGTCCTGCGCAGCTGCAACACCTGTTATAAAAAGCAGCAGCAGAATGGTGTATACTTGTCTCATAGTTTTCGATTGCGGGTGCAAAGGTCTTTTAGTATCAATTATTTTTTATCATGCAATTGTAATCAGCAGCTGGTAACTATCTTTTTTACAAAAAGATGACATCCATACGGCGGGGAAAAACAGGCAAGTGCGTTACGGGATGCGAAATTCACTGAATCCCTGATACCCATCGTTACGCAACAGGGAAAAGGAAGTTTCGGGAAGAGGAAAGTGACTCTTCTATGACAATGCAGCTTACTTACCGGTTACTTCGATAACATACGTAGCGCACCAATAGTCCGTTTCCACCGGTTTCCCGTTGTGTTCCCCGCTTGCCTTTGCGCTATTGGTTACTTCCAGCATGTATTTGCCGGGCCGCGTGGGCTCAAAGCTGGTCTCATCCAGGGGATTGGTATAGAGTTTTTTGGTCCAGCCCCCGGGGTCGATCACTTCTATCTCCTTTTTGCCGGCAGGGAGCGAGCGAAGGAAGGCGCGGAAGGAGACCTGATCATTCACTTTGTAGATGGCTGGTGTATCCGGTGTAATGCCGATCTCGTTTGTATTGGCGGCCGGAGCAGCAGCCGGTCCGTTGCCCACCTTTACCAGTGCGCTGGAATTATAATGCAGCCGCATGCCCCGGTACAATTCTTTTACCAGGTGATGCATTACCACGGTATACACACCTTCTTCTTCAGGCACAAAGGAAGCAGTAAAATAATCCTGCGCCGGGGTAGCGGTCAGTGTAATCGTTTTTGCAGACGGTGTGATAACGACCAGCGAAAACTCCCGGGTATCGGAAAACCATTTTTCTACCGGGGTGATGTCCTGCGTGGTAAACTCACCGAAATACACACGGATCTCGTGCGGCGTTCCTTTCGCACCCTGTGGTGAGGCTTCTATCCACAGCGCGTGGGCATAGATGCGGGAAAAGCCGGCAAGGCATAGCAAACAAAGAAAGAGGCTCCTGTACTTCATGGCAATAGTTTACCGGTGATTGGCGGCTCACCCCCGAAAAACTAATTACAGTGTAAAAAGAAAAACCGGGAATGGCCTTTGAAACGTTTTTTGGAAAATGCTGTATCTAAATAGCCGGGCTATTTCCGGCCTCGCAAAAATACCGGCAGCAGCAAGGAATGCTTCGCTGGATCAGGAAAACGATTTACGCAATCAGAAAACTGACGCTCCTCTGACAGCTACGCCGGTCAGGCTTTAGTAGTAAACTGGCATTATCTCAATTGAAAACCGGGGCCGTCCGGTAGGACTTGTAATAAAAAAAGCGATCCCGGATGGAATCGCTTCTGGAAGAATATTATTGAATGGTTACTCTACTACCGTAATGCCTTTGGCCGTAAAACGGATCTCGGTCAGCGGTTTGGTGATCGCTGCGATTTCGTCCTTGGACTTTTTGGCATCCTGTGCGTAGTGGCGCAGTTCATCTACAGAAGTGGTTTTCATCATTGCTTCGCCATCCAGCACGATCGTTTTGCCTTTGATCGCCATGGGCAGGAAGAAGGCATAGTCCTTCATTTTTACAAAGGCCGTAGTGCTGTCGTTCACCGCCAGCTTCAGCCAGCATCCTTTTTTGGGACACACATCCAGCACTTTAGCCGTGATCCTGGTATCGATAGAAGG
>JBEVLT010000401.1:0-3346 GCA_040509055.1 Chitinophagaceae bacterium | reverse complement strand
TAGACACCATGGCGCAGCTGGAATTTATCAACAACAATGAGCACTAATGCCTGCTGTTGGCAGGCAAAAGCAATAGCATCTACTTTATGGCATCTGTAAAATCACCGATTCGCACCATTGTAAAGCCCATCCTGTTCAAACTATTGGGCAAGAGGGGATATAAATGGGCCCAGTTTTATGCGAAGAAGAAAGATATCGAGAACCGGCTGGTGGAAGAGATAGAGATGGAACTGCTGCCCAAACTGGTGCAAAAAGCAGATGAGGTGCTGGATATCGGCGCCAACTATGCCTACTATACCGAAAGGCTGGCCCGCCTGGCACCGGATGGTCACGTATATGCTTTTGAGCCTATCCCTTTTACGTACGACGTAGCCGGAATGCTGGTAAAAAAGTTCAGGCTGAAAAACGTAAGCCTGTATAAAAAGGGAGTGGGGCAGCAAACCGAAACCATGCGCTTCAGCGTACCGAAGCAGGGTTTTGGCTCCATCAGCGCCGGCCAGGCGCATATGGCCGACCGCAACAACGAGGTGGTAAAAGGCTCGGCCTATTATGTGTCCGAGCAAAACGAGCAGTTTGATTGCGAAGTGGTCGATATCGACTCCTTCCTTCTCCCGCAATTGAAAAACCTGACTTTTGTCAAGATCGATATCGAAGGGGCAGAGTATTTTGCACTGAAAGGCATGGAGAAAACGCTGGAGCGCTTTCACCCGGTGATCCTGATCGAGATCGTACCGCTGTTCCTGCAAAGCTTCAATATCGAATTGTCATTTTTCCAGCAGTATATTGAGCAAACCCTGGGTTACAGTATCTTTGAGTACGATCAGGCCGCCCAAAAGCTGCACCCGGCAGCATCGGTTGCAAAAGACAGGAACTACCTGTTAATTCACCGCAGTAAAATCTCCGGTTACGCACACCTAATCGCTTAACCATGAATTTAGATCATTACGTCTCGCAAATAGCCACCATATTCCGGGAAGAAAAAGACCGGTACAAAGCGCATGAAAGGGCAACTCCTGTGCTGAAGGAAATGGGCGCCGATAAAGAAGTGCTGTACGATATCTTTCGCAGGAACCTGCTGAATGATGAGTTCATCAACAAACCCCGGCACTATCCTACGCTGGCATTCGATATTTACCAGGATGATAACGTAGGCATCAGCGGCAACTGCTTTATGCCTTTGCCCGACAGGTCGGGCGAACTCAGCTTTCAAAGCATTCACCACCATGGCAAGCTGCTGCTGACCACGGTAGCGGCGTTCGGCCCGGGCTATGAATCCATCCTGTTCAAAAAAGGGTTTACGATCAACAAAGAGAGCCAGACGGCAAAAATGGAGATCGAAAAGCATTATAAGTTCATGACCGGCCACCTCGAATTTGTGGACAAAGACCAGCCGCACGTGGTGTTCTTTCCTGAAGATGCTTCCATCACCTATGCCATGTGGGCCTATGCCACGGTGAATACGGCTACCCAAAAGCTGAAAGGCAACCCGATCATCCGCCGGTTCAAAGAGCCGATCCGCAAAGGATTGAAGATGCTGGGGCTGCTGGATAAGGCAGGCGTCAACGCCGTGGAGAACTTTGACTTCTACCCGGAGAACGGGAAGATCAAAGTGCTGAAGAACCGGATCAATTTCGAGTCAGGCTCCAATGAAAATTTCCTGACCAACATATTTTATGTATTGCAACGGGCCGGGTTTCATGACGTTCCGTTCCTGCAACAGCTAAAAGCCAACCATCCTTCCCATACTCATCTTCACCAGTTGATCGGCAAACTCATTGCGGGAGAAACGATCACTGACGAGTTCTACGACTTTCACAGGAATGTGCCGTATGTCAACCTGTCCAGGCAGGCTATCCTCGATTCATTGAACTAACCATCCGGTCCTTCGCGGTTACTCCACCCACCGTGGAAAAAAAAATCCTTTACATATCTTACGACGGCATGACCGATCAGCTGGGTCAGAGCCAGGTGCTGCCGTACCTGTGTGCATTGCAGCAGTACGGGTACCGGTTTCACCTGATCAGCTGTGAAAAGCCGGATAAGTTCGAACGGCACAAGGGGCTCATTGAAACCATCTGTACCGCAAACAACATTCAGTGGCACCCGCTGCCCTACACCAAGACCCCGCCGGTACTGTCTACGATAAAAGATGTACGGAGCATCCGGAAAAAGGCATTTTCGCTGCACCGCGAGCATCATTTCGACATGGTGCATTGCAGGGGATATATTCCTGCGCTGATCGGGCTGAAAATGAAGCGAAAGTTCGGAACAGGCTTTCTTTTCGATATGCGCGGGCTCTGGGCCAATGAGAAAGTAGATGCCGGCACCTGGAAATTGACTAACCCGGTGTTCAGGGTCGTGTACAATTATTTTAAAAAGAAAGAAAAGCAGTTCCTGGAACAGGCTGATTATACTATCAGCCTGACACATGCAGCCAAAGCAGAGATCTGTTCCTGGAAGCATATCGTCAATAACCCGGTACGGATGGATGTAATCCCCTGCTGTGCCGACCTCGATCTGTTTGACCCGGCCCATGTGGAGGAGAAAATAAAAGCAGCGATCCGGGAAGAGCTGAAGATCGGTAAGAACGAAACGATCCTGAGCTACCTGGGCAGCATCGGCGGGTGGTACATGCTGGAGGAAATGCTCGATTTCTTCCTGGCTTACAACAAGGCGTACCCCTCTGCGCGGTTTTTCTTCATTACCGGCGACCATCATGACCTGATCAGGCAAAAAGCGGCTGAACGGAATATCAGCCCGGAAAAGATTATCATCCGCCCGGCGCTGCGCAATGAAGTGCCGGCTTCTATTGCCCTCAGCACACATGCTGTTTTTTTTATCCGTCCCACTTACAGCAAGATCAGCAGCAGCCCCACCAAGCAGGCCGAACTGATGGGCATGGGCATTCCCGTGGTCACCAATGACGGCGTGGGAGACACGGCTGCCGTCATCGGGCAATACAAAAGCGGGATCGTGATCGACAGCTTTACGCCGGGAGCGTATAAAAAAGCGGTCGCACAACTGCAGGAATTTGATTTTCAGCCGGACAATATACGCGCCGGTGCATCCGGGTATTTTTCTTTGCAGGAAGGCGTGGAAAAATACAACAACATTTACCGGGCTATACTTTTTAACTGATGCCGCATCCCGATAAAAAAAAGATCCTTGTCATTTGTCCCCACCCGGTCGGCTATGTGCCCGGCCAGCGGCTGAAGTATGAGCAATACTTCGCGCATTGGGAAAAAAATGGCTATGAAGTAACCGTATCGCCATTCATGACGGAGCGCATGCAGCAGATCGTTTACAAAAAAGGGTTTTTTGCCGAGAAGATATTCTGGACCTTCCG
>JBEVLT010000400.1:0-3417 GCA_040509055.1 Chitinophagaceae bacterium | reverse complement strand
ATCAATCCCGCTTCTACCAGGTAGTGTGCATAAGCACGGCGGCCAAAGCCGCCCCCCATCCGGGTCATTTGTATTTCGATTTTTTCAGCAGGCAACTTCAAAACTTTCGCAAGTGTTGGTTCAGCCCATCCCGGCGCCTGCAGTGGCCCTGCAAACAGGGCCTTTTCGTCCGTGACATGGGCAAAGAAATTCATCGGCTCCATACAATTGTGCGCCAGGAAAGGTGCATAATAGGTGCGCTCGATAACCTGTGCAGCATTCCGGAAACCAGCTTCCGGGTCACCGTCTTTCCGGAGCTGTTGTGCAGGCTGGCTGGCAAGGGCCCGCATCTTTTCCAGCTGCACTTCGGTACTTTCCAGCGCTCCGGGTATAATGACCTCCCGCTTTTGACCACGTCCACCCATTAAATCCTTTGTGTCGCCAACCGGCTCCCAGGTAACTTTTAGTTTCTTACGTGCCTGCATCACTTCCCAGGTAGTCTTGCCAACGATCACCAGCAATTCGTTGAAGGTTCGGGTATCAAATCCTCCCTGTTCAAATCCGTCCTCGTATAGCTGCTGTTGAAATACGTTGGTAATGCCGGGCATAGTAAGAGCTGCAGTTGCGTCGAAGCTTTTTACCTTCAATCCAAATGCCGGAGGGTGCTCTATCATTGCTATCAGCATTCCTGTATGTTGATAGTCGAGCCCGAATAATGCGGTTCCGGCAACAACCTTTGCGCCTTCCACATTCCTGGTCGGCTTTCGGACAATGTTGAAGTCTTTTATATTTTTTAAGGGAACATTTTTGGGAATCGGCAGTGTGGCCGCTTTGCTGGCTACGCTGCCATAGGTGGCAGACCTCCCGGTGGCTTTGTGGTAGAGCATGCTCTCCCCGGTTGTCACCTCGATCACGGGTACGCCCCAATTTTGAGCAGCCGCTTCCCGCAGCATCTGCCTGGCAGCAGCACCCGCTTCGCGCAACGGTTTCCAGTACATACGGACGGAATTACTTCCCCCGGTAAACTGGGGGCCTAGCTTCGAAGCGTCATGCGGCGCCATTTCGACAATGACCGTTTTCCAGTCGGCGTCGAGCTCTTCTGCTACGATCATCGGTAGCGAAGTCATTACATTTTGTCCAAATTCAGGGTTTGGATTGAGTATTTTAATCAGATTGTCAGGGCTGATTTTGATATAGCCGGTGAGCTCGCTCCAATCCGCCGGCAAGTCAGCGACATTGCCTCCCTGTGCGAACACCCTGCTGCCTGGCCAGCTGAAGCTAATGAGCAGCCCTCCTCCCGCCAGCATAGAAGATTTGAGAAAACGACGCCTGCCGGGGTTACGAAATGATGGTTTCATAAAAGTTACTTTTCCGATGACTAAACTGGGCAGCTGATAGATGGAGAACCCGCTATTTTTCACTAAGTTCCCGTATTCCGGGGTTGGACTTGTATATAAATTACGGATTTTCCTACCAATATTCCTGATAATTGGCGTAAGTACTGTTGGGATCTTAACGGTAAGTGTCCATGTCTTACTTCCCGTAAACCAGTGCGGATGTAGCCTAACCCGAAATCCGCGCCTAACTGACTTAAGCCGGGCAGGACCAGGACCAGGACCTGGAGCCGTCCCAACGTACGGTCCGGCAGAAGCTGCCAAAGGTGAGGGAAGCCCCGATGCGGGGAAAAGGCAGGACAACCACAAATGAGACCAAAGCAGCGTATACCTCAGTTGTGATGGCTTTGCTTATCCGGACATTTAATCCTGCCCGGAAAGGTAGTAATCAACCTTCAGACAGTAAATAATGTCAAATCATTAGTCCGGTGCAAGTGCTCTTGATTCCATCATTCATTTCCTGAAATAATAATCCGCCAGCTTCTTTCCGATCAATCCCGGGTTGGCCTCATCGGTATTGGTCAGGATGATGATGGATAATCCATCATCCACAAACCGCAGGTAGTAGGACCTGAAGCCGGTGTTGGCGCCGCCGTGCCCGATCAGGGTATGCCCATTATATTCATCTACCGCCCAGCCCAGCGCATAGTATTCTTTTGAGGCTGTATTGGATGATGTCTTTACAACCGGCTTCCACAGCAATTCCCAGTTCTCTTTTTTAAGAATGATCCTCTTTTCGCGCAGCGCTTTTTCCCACAAGATCATGTCAGACGTAGTCGATAAAAATCCGCCGCTGGGCCGCACAGCATACATTGCTTCTGCATTGACCAGCACGCCGTTTCTATGCATGTACCCGCTGGCGCGATGCGGGATAATGGGATAAAAATCTGTCATGCCGCTGTTCTTCATACCTGCCGGGATAAACAAATTGTCGCGGATATAATCCTGCCAGGGCAGGTCGCTTACCTGGGTGATGATCTGCGCCAGCATAAAATAGCCCAGGTTGCAGTACTGGTATTTTTCGCCCGTTTTAAAATCCAGCGGCAGCGGGTAGGCCGACCGGATAATGACCAGGTCCGGCTGAATAGTGGAATTATCATAGGCAGGTCCTTCGCGCTTCAGCCCCGATGTATGGGACATCAAATGCTTTACCTGTATCGGCCGCCATGTTTCGGGTGCATCAGGAAAGAATTTGTGAACGGAGTCTTCAATGCTCAGCTTTCCCTCTTCCATCAATTTTAAGATAGCAGTGGTAAAGAACTGCTTGCTCATGGAACCCAGGCGGATAACGGTTTGTTCCGTAATCGGCACGTGGTGCTCTACGTTGGCAAGACCATAGCCTTTGTTCACCATTGTTTTCCCGTCCTTTACGATCGCAAGCCCCAGCCCTGTTATTTTTTGATCTTTCATCAGCTGTTCTACAATGATGTCGGTACTGTCTGCCTGGGCATGAGAGACCAGGGTGATGAGAAGGAAGAGGAAAAGCAGCTTGTATTTCATGGAAAAAATATTAGGCGAATATACCTGATTGGTGCTGTTATTTCAGAAAATGCCAGGAGCCTGATGTTTGCTTATGACGCGCCTGCGGCAAGCGGGGTATTTTATTCCCGGATGAAGGACAAGCTGGAGGAGCATATCGACAACCTTGGATTTCCCCGGTACATTATTTTCAGGCCGGGCTTATTGTTCGCAGGGATACGGACCGTATCGGTGAGCGGATCAGCGCCGCGATATTGAAAGCACTGAATCGCCCGGGGATCATCCGGCGGTTCCGGCCAATGCCATAAGCTGATAAAAAACATTCAGATATTGCTCGCAGCTCTTATTACGACCGGGCTTTTATTGCGATTGTTTCAAAGAAAAGAATGGGTATTAATTGTAAGTACAGTTCTATCTACGATTCAATTCGCTTTTATGTCTTTTCTCAAAGAGTAAAGTTGGGGTGAAACTATACAAAAGCATTCTACAGCTGCTTTGGAACTTTTTGATGTACGCGAACAATATTTGTCGCTATTAACGGATATGAGATCAGGTGTGCTCTCTA
>JBEVLT010000399.1:0-10264 GCA_040509055.1 Chitinophagaceae bacterium | reverse complement strand
GCTACGTTTACCGGCCTGGGTGCCGGCCCGCATACGATCGTGGTCAGGGACAATTTTGGGTGCTTATCCACTGCTATCAATGCAAGTGTGACCGCAGGCCCTGTGCTGACCGGCACGGCCACCTCCACGTCCACGGCCTGTGCCAGCGTAAGCAATGGTACGATCACTGTTACGCCCACGACAGGATTTACCGGTCCGTTTGAATATGCGCTCAACAGCGGCACGTACCAATCATCCAATACCTTCAGTGGCCTTGCAGCCAATAATTACACGGTGAATATCCGGAACACCGGCGGCTGTGTATCCGCAGATATTCCGGTAACGGTGGCTGCCGGTGCGGCAGTTACCGGGGGAGCTACATCCACCTCCGCCACCTGCAACGGGATCAGCAACGGTACTATTACGGTAACGCCCGCTAACGGTACGGCCCCTTATCAGTATGCCCTGAACGGTGGGGCCTTCCAGTCGTCCAATGTATTCAGCGGCCTGGGAGCCAATACGTATACCGTCACGATCCAGGATGCATTTGGCTGTACCTCTGCAGGCATACCGGTTACGGTGAGCCAGCCTGCTGCGGTGCAGGCACTGGTCCCTTCAGTGCAAAACGTAACGTGTTTCGGCGGAACCAATGGGGTGATTACAGCAGCAGCTACGGGCGGCACAACGCCTTACTCTTACTCGCTGGATAATGTTACGTATCAATCTTCCGATGTGTTTACCGTTCCGCGCGGCAGCTATACATTCTATGTAAAGGATGCAATGGGGTGTACCGACAGGTATACGGGTGCGGTGGTAGTCACCGAGCCTGCTGCGCTGACTGCTTCAGTGGCCGGTACCTCCAATGCCACCTGTGATGGCGGCAGCGACGGTGTGATTGAAGTAACGGCCGGTGGCGGCACGGCGCCTTACCAGTATGCGGCTGACGGCACCAGCTTCCAGCCTTCCAACCTGCTGAACGTAATGGCCGGCACTTATAACAACGTAACGATAAAGGATGCGAACGGCTGCACCTTTGTTATTCCTTCCGGCGTAGTGGTCGGTCTTACCGATAACCTTACGGTATCGGTTACCAATCCCGCGCCGATCTGCGAAGGCAGCAGCGTGCAGCTGGAAGCGACCGGCAATGCTACGGGCTATAGCTGGACCTCTCCGTCCGGCAGCAGTACCCTGTCAGGCGCAGCAAGCGCCACTCCTATGGCTTCTCCCCGCAGCACGACCACCTATACGGTCGCTGCCACCCTGGGTGTTTGTACGGCAAATGAAAGCGTAACGGTCACCGTACTGCCTGCCCCTGTAGCAGATGCGGGCGCCGATATCGAGATCTGCTATGGGCAAAATGCCCGGCTGCAGGGTTCCGGCGGGATAACCTACAGCTGGACACCGGCCACTGACCTGGATGATCCTGCTGCTGCCAGCCCGCAGGTGATCAAACCGCCTAAAACAATCACGTATTCGCTGAGCGTGACCGATGCCAACAACTGTGCTTCGCTCACGCCCGGTACTGTTACGGTCACCGTTATCCCGCCCATCAAGGTAAAAGTGATACCGGCCGATACCGTGGTGTATGCAGGCGTACAATTCCAGCTGCAGGCTACATCGATCGGAACAAATTATACCTGGTCGCCGGCGACAGGCCTGAGCAATCCTTTTATTGCCAACCCGGTAGTAACAGCTCCCCTGCTTGTAGGCGCCGAATTGGTCTACACGGTCACCGCCAGTACGGCTGCCGGTTGCCAGGGTGAAGGCATGGCCAGGGTTCGCGTGTACGAGGGCCCGGATATTTATGTGGTGACGGCTTTCACGCCCAACAACGACGGCCGGAACGATGTATTTATCCCGATCCCGGTCGGCATTAAGCAACTGAATTACTTCAGGGTATACGACCGCTGGGGAAAACTTGTCTTTAGCACCACTACGCTCAATAAAGGGTGGGATGGAAAGATCGGCGGACTGGAACAGGCATCCGGCGTGTACGTATGGATGGTAGAGGGCGTTACGGATGCCGGGGCGGTCATTACCAAAAAAGGTACGGTCACGCTGATCCGTTAGGACGCGCACAACTGTGGAATTTACGGTTACTGAATATGTTTACAAGCCACCGAAAATTATTCGGTGGCTTTTTTTGCTGACAGCGTATTTTTGCTGCCGCCGGATGCAGGGGGTATTCCTGTATTAAACACCGCCGGTTTCAATACAACTGACCTGATTATGATAGATGTAATACTCGGCCTTCAATGGGGCGACGAAGGCAAAGGCAAGATCGTTGACTACTTTGCAAAAAATTATGATGTAGTAGCCCGCTTCCAGGGCGGGCCCAATGCCGGGCATACGCTGTACGTAGGTGATAAAAAGATCGTTCTGCACCAGATACCTTCGGGCGTATTTCATGCCAACAAGCTGAATTTCATCGGCAATGGCGTGGTGCTGGACCCGGTAACGCTCAAAAGGGAATGCGATACGGTGGCTTCGTTTGGCGTAGACCTGAAAAAAACGCTCTTTATTGCAGAGCGTGCACACCTGATCCTGCCTACCCACCGGGCGCTGGACAAAGCGGCCGAACAGTCCAAAGGCAACCAGAAGATCGGCTCCACGCTCAAAGGCATCGGCCCTACCTACATGGACAAAACCGGCCGGAACGGGATAAGGGTCGGCGACCTGCTCGACAAGAACTTTACCACTACATATATCAAGCTGCGGTTAAAACACCAGAAGCTGCTCGATAACTATGCCTTTACGGATGATATCAGCGCCTGGGAGGAAGAATTTTTCGAAGCGTTAGAGTTCCTGAAACAGCTGAATATCGTAAACGGCGAATATTTTATCAACCAGCAGCTGCAGGCGGGCAAAAAGGTGCTGGCCGAGGGCGCACAGGGCAGCATGCTCGACATCGATTTCGGTACTTTCCCTTTCGTCACCTCTTCCAACACGATATCCGCCGCTGTCTGCAACGGGCTGGGCGTGGCGCCCCAAAAGATCAGGGAAGTGATCGGGGTAACCAAGGCTTATTGCACGCGTGTCGGCGGCGGACCGTTTCCCACCGAGCTGGAAAACGCGATCGGCGAAGAACTGCGAAAGATCGGCAACGAATTCGGCGCCACGACCGGCCGGCCACGCCGCTGCGGCTGGATCGACCTGGTAGCCCTGAAGTTTGCCTGTATGATCAACGGGGTGACGAGCATCGTGATGACCAAGGCCGATGTGCTGGATGCTTTTGCGGAGCTGGAAGTTTGCACCAGCTATAAGATCAACGGCGTGGAAAGCAGGGAAATACCGTTCCGGCTTGACCGCCAGGCGGTGGAACCCCTGTACCAGAAATTTGCCGGGTGGAACACGAACAGCAGTACGGCTAAATCAAAGGATGAACTGCCTGAAAAAATGGATAGTTACGTTGCATTCATCAACGAATACCTGGGCGTAAATATTCAATATATTTCGAATGGACCAGAGCGGGATCAGATCATTTCGCTCTCCTGAAACCGGCCAAAAAAATCCAGTTGAAAATTTGGCTAATTAAAAAGTTCGCTGAAATTTTACAGCTATAACCCTACCAGCGTATGGCGCCAAAGTCTGATAACGAAAAAAAGATAACCGGAAAAGATACGGGTTCCGGCAAGGCTTCTTCAAAGAAAGAATCTTCCAGGCCAAAGAAGGATCCTGAGGAGGAAAGCGAGGACGAAGAGCTGGATACTGAGCTGGATGAAGCACCCGCGCCCAAAAAGGGCAAAGCTGCTGCATCTTCCAAAAAGAAGAAAGACGAAGAAGATGATGACGACGACGTGGGTGACGATGAAGTAGACGACTGGGATAAGGTAGAGGAAGACGAAAACTGGGATCCTGATTTCGACGAATTCGACATTCCGAAATCGAAGGGAAAGAAAGGCCCGGCCAGCGGTAAAAAGGCATCGGACGACGACGACGAATTCAAGATAGACGACGAGTTCAAAGATATGTTTAACGACAGGGATGACTTTGACGAAGAAGACGATTATTGATAGCACACTCAATTCCATCAAGCTGAACGAACCTGAGCAATAAATCATTCCCGGTAACTGATTTCCGGCAGATAAAGGAAAAGGTGTTGAACTGGACGCAACAGTTCGACACCTTTTGTTTTCTGGACAACCATGGCTACCAGATAGCGCCGCACACGCAGGAATGCCTGCTGGCGGCGGGGGTACGCCGCCAATTCACCCTGGGCGGCCAGCCTGGCCTGGAGAACTTCCAGGCATTTATCGATACCGGCAAAACCTGGCTCTTCGGCCACCTGGGGTATGGTTTGCAAACAGGCGATACACCGCGGCACCCCGCTCATCCCGACCGGGTAGGCTTTCCGGATCTTTTCTTTTTCGAGCCGGCTGTTTTGATCCGGCTCAATGATACCGCCCTCGTTATCGAAGCGGATGACCCGGATAAGGTGCATAGCGACCTGATTGGCGTTGGCTTGCCCGGTTCGCCCCCAGGACGGGCAGGCGCTGCTGTGCCGATCTACAGCCGGCTGCAGCGCGACGAATACATCGCCATCGTCAACCGGCTGAAGGAGCATATCCGGCGGGGCGATTGTTACGAGATCAATTTTTGCCAGGAATTTTTTTCTGACCATGCGGTGATCGACCCGCTGGAGGTATACCGGCAGCTGAGCGCCGTTTCGCCCAACCCTTTTTCTGCTTTTTACCGGCTCGGCCAGCGATGGCTGCTTTGTGCCAGCCCTGAACGTTTTTTGCAGCGGCAGGGCGATCGCATTGTATCGCAACCCATCAAGGGCACGGCAAAAAGGATAGCCGGGAGCACCATAGAAGACGAACAGGAAAAGACCGCCCTTTTCATCAGCAGCAAAGACAGATCGGAAAACGTGATGGTCGTAGACCTGGTGCGCAACGATCTGGCAAGGATATGCCGGGAAGGATCGGTAAAGGTGGATGAGCTGTACGGCATCTATTCCTTTCCGCAGGTGCACCAGATGATCTCCACCGTCAGCGGTACCCTGCGTGATGACGTGTCGTTTGCCGACATTATCCGGGCCACCTTTCCCATGGGTTCTATGACCGGTGCACCCAAAAAAAGAGTGATGGAGCTGATCGCACAATACGAACACACGAAGCGCGGACTTTTCTCCGGCGCTATCGGGTATATTTCCCCGGAAGGAGACTTTGATTTCAACGTGGTGATCCGCAGTATTCTTTACAATGCCGCTGCCGGGTATCTTTCTTTCCTGGCCGGCTCGGGCCTCACCTTCTACAGCGAGGCCGAAAGCGAATGGGAAGAGTGTATGGTAAAGGCGGAAGCCATCCGGAACGTGCTTTCCGGTCTGTAAGCAGCTTTATCCGGGAAGGGAAACGATCAGAGGTTCTGTCCTGCCGGTTTTTTGCTGACAGCGGCGGATGGGTTCAGCAGCAGCTCGACGGATTCGCTCAGTATTTCGTTTTTCTTAGCCCTGAATGTATCCATTTTGGCAGTGGGAAGCCGCAGTTCATACTGCCCGTTGTTGGCAATCATCTTATCGAAATCGGGATTGATCCTGTAAAAGGCCAGCAGGTCCATCGACAGGTGGCGGGCGATGACCGAGGCATTGTAGCGGCCGCTGATCTGCAGCGAAGAAGCGGCATCGGCCGGTGCAGGAGCTGTTACCGCAACACTATTCGCCGGCAGCAGGATGCCTGCCTCTGTTTTGGTCAGCGTGGTAATGCCGCCTTCTCCTTCCATGATATAATGGGTGGCAATGAATTTTTTTACATGGTTTCTCGATTCGGCAGGCAGGTAATTTTGCAGCTGCCAGAAATCGCGGCTGCCGCTGCGCTGGATGGCGCTGTTCACCCTGCCGGGTCCCCCGTTGTAGGCCGCAATCACCAGCAGCCAGTCGCCGTACATGTCAAACAGGGTGCTCAGGTAGCGCGATGCGGCATGAGTGCTTTTGAACACATCCTTCCGCTCGTCTACTTTCCGGGTTACTTTCAGCCCCATGTTGCGGGCTGTGGCCGGCATGAATTGCCAGGGGCCTACGGCGCCTGCCCAGGATCTGGCATTTATGTTGAGATAAGATTCTATGACCGCGAGGTATTTTAGCTGTGTGGGCAGGCCGTGAAGGGTGAGCACTTCATCCATCATATCGAAATAAGGCTTGCCGCTGACCTTCAATCCCTCCATGGTCTTACCGTACCGGGTAATATAATCCGCGATGAAACCGACAGCCTGGGGATTTAATTGCTCCATGCTGATGCCATCGGGCTCATCTGAAGAAATAAAGAGATTTTTAAAACCTTCTTTGGGATCGGTAAGTGTTGGTGCAGGTTTGCTGAACGAGTCGGATTGCTGACCCGTGGTATCGGAAAAGAGAAAGCGGGTTACGTCAGCCGCAGGTTCCGTATTGGCGAAGGCATGCGCAGACAGCAGGCTTACGATGGAAGAGAAAAACAGTAATTTCTTTGACATCACAGTTAATTGTTTAGTACACAGTTGTCCCGCAGGTGCAGGAGATCAATTGGATTTGTTCTGTTTAGTCGCAGGAAGTCTTAAGATTGCTGCCGGTGGTCGGCCATCAGCTCATCTGAAAAACGGAGCAAAGATAACTCATTCAGGCGGTTTGCCATCACCTGCAGGCCGAAAGGCATTTGTGTGCTGTGGCGGTAAAGGGGAAGAGAAATGGCGGGAATACCTGCCAGATTAGCCATAACAGTATATATATCAGCAAGATACATAGAGATAGGATCTTCCGTTTTCTCACCGATGCGAAAAGCCACTGCAGGGGTAGTCGGCAGCAGGATAAAATCGAAGTTGCTGAAAATCAGCCTAATCTGGTCTGATAATAATTTTCTTACTTTTTGCGCCCGGGTAAAATAGGCGTCATAATAACCTGCACTCAGCACAAAGGTGCCCAGCATGATGCGACGCCTTACTTCTTTGCCGAAACCGGCTGATCGCGTTTGCTTGTAAAAATCATTCAGGTCGGTATACGGACCGGCTGCCCGGTGGCCGTATTTCACGCCGTCGTACCTGGACAAATTAGAGGAAGCTTCGGCCGTGGTAAGTACGTAATAGGCCGGTACGATGTAATCCAGCAGGTCAAATTTTACTGGTGCCACCTGGTGCCCTTTTTCACGAAGTTGTGAGAGCGTTTGCCGGATGGCGGATGCTATTTCCGGGTCCAGGCTGGGGTGTTCCAGCGCCTCCGGAAAATACGCTACCCGGTATGGTTGCCTGCCGGTAAGTGTGGTGGTATAATCTTCTGTAGGCTGCAGGGAAGCGGTGCTGTCATACTCATCCGGTCCGGACATCACCTGTAGCGCCAGGGCCACGTCTGCCACGGCGGAGCCGAAAATACCGATCTGGTCAAACGAAGAGGCGTAAGCGATCAGGCCGTAGCGGGAAATGCGCCCATAAGTCGGTTTCAGGCCGATGATGCCGCAGAGGTCTGCGGGCTGCCGTACCGAACCGCCGGTGTCGCTGCCCAGTGATAACATGCAGAGCCCTGCCTGTATGGCCACTGCCGATCCGCCGGAAGAGCCGCCGGGTATACGCGTTTCGTCCAGGGCATTCAGCACCTTGCCGTAAGCCGAGTTTTCGTTGGTGGAGCCCATGGCAAACTCATCACAGTTCAGCCTGCCGATGATGATGGCCTCTTCGGCCAGCAGCCGCTCTACCGCAGTAGCGGAATAAACCGATACAAAATCCTTTAGGATCAGCGAAGCCGCGGAAAGCCGGTGGTCTTTGTGACAGATCACATCCTTGATAGCAATGACTACACCATGCAGGGCGCCGGGCGCTGAGCCGGCTGTACGACGGGCATCCAGTTCGCGGGCCTGCGCCAGGGCTTCTTCAGCATGTACTTCCAGGAAGGCGTTCAGCCGCACCGCATCTGTTATCCGCTGCAGGTAATGCCCGACGGCCTGCACACAGGTGGTGCTTCCTTCCTGCAGCTGCCGGTGGTATTGCTGAATAGAAGAGAACTCAAACAAAAGGAAGATTTCTTTTTTGTAAGCAAAAAAGTAAGCGGGTAAAAAAAGGAGGACGATCTCAGGAATTCCTGACTTCGCTGGTGCTCTCTTCGATCTCTTTTTTCACATTGGTCTTTGCATCGTTGAACTCGCGGACGCCCTTGCCCAGCCCTCTCATCAGCTCGGGAATTTTGCGGCCTCCGAACAACAGCAGCACGATGATGAGAATGATGATGATCTCATTTGTTCCCAGCACTCCCAATAAAGTTGCCTGTATCATAGATTGAAAATTAGACGTCAAAGATAGGAATTAGTATTTGTAAAACCGATGCAGGGTGGCGGTATGACTTTACCGGTCGGGCACAAAAAAATCCGCCGCCGGCGGATCTTCCTGTTGAAATCAGTATTTTATTAAGCTCCGGTAGAAACGGCCATGCGTTTTTCACGGATCCGGGCGCTCTTGCCGCTGCGTTTGCGCTGGTAAAACAGCTTGGCGCGGCGTACGTGGCCGGTTTTGTTCAGTACGATTGACTCGATATTGGGAGAGTAGTAGGGGAAAACCCTTTCTACGCCTACACCGTCAGAAATCTTGCGAACGGTAAAGCTGGCAGTAAAGCCGGAGCCCTGGCTTTTGATCACATCGCCTTTGAATGACTGGATACGCTCTTTGTTACCTTCAATGATCTTGTAGTTAACAGTAACGTTATCGCCCGGTTTGAAACTCGGGAATTCCTTTTTGGCGCTCAGCTGTTCGTGTACAAATGCGATGGCGTTCATGACTCTGATTTTTAATCCCATTCCGATACCTACCGGAATTTCGGGAGGCAAAGGTAGGGGAAAGTTTGGAAAGTTGGAGGTTTTAAGTTTAAAAGTTTAAGGTTTAAAGCTGGCTCTAAGCAGGCAGCCTCTAATGAGTACAGCCTATTTCTGTCTATGGGAACTTTAACCCATTCAACCTTAAATGGTTAAACACTTTTACCTGGCTACATTCACTGCCCTTTTTTCCCGGATCACGGTTACTTTGATCTGGCCGGGGAAGGTCATTTCGGTCTGGATCTTCTGGGCAATTTCAAACGACAGCTTTTCGGAATCCTGGTCGGTTACCTTGTCGGCTTCCACGATCACCCGGAGTTCGCGGCCGGCCTGGATGGCATAGGCTTTTTCCACGCCGGTATAGGCCATGGCCAGGTTTTCCAGGTCCTTGATGCGCTGCAGGTATTGCTGCATGATCTCGCGCCTGGCGCCGGGGCGGGCGCCGCTGATGGCATCGCAGGCCTGAACGATCGGCGAGATCACGTATTGCATTTCCATTTCATCGTGGTGAGCGCCGATGGCATTGACCACTGCGGGGTTCTCACCGTATTTCTCGGCCAGCTTGGCGCCCAGCAGGGCATGGCTCAGCTCGCTTTCCTCGTCCGGCACTTTACCAATGTCGTGCAGCAGGCCGGCCCTTTTGGCCAGTTTGGGGTTCAGCCCCAGCTCGGCAGCCATGGTGGCGCAGAGATTGGCTGTTTCCCGGCTGTGCATCAGCAGGTTCTGTCCGTAGGAGGAGCGGAAGCGCATCCGGCCTACCATCCGCACCAGTTCTTTGTGCAGGCCGTGAATGCCCAGTTCGATCACGGTGCGTTCGCCGATCTCCATTACCTGGTCTTCGATCTGTTTGCGTGTTTTTTCCACCACTTCCTCGATGCGGGCGGGGTGGATACGGCCATCGGCTACCAGGCGCTGCAGGCTCAGGCGGGCTATTTCGCGGCGCAGCGGGTCAAAGCTGGACAGCAGGATGGCCTCGGGCGTATCGTCCACGATCAGGTCCACACCGGTAGCTGCTTCGATGGCACGGATATTCCGGCCTTCGCGACCGATGATCTGGCCTTTTATTTCATCGCTTTCGAGGTTGAACACGGTGATCGAGTTTTCGATCGCCTGCTCCGCCGCGGTACGCTGTATGGTCTGGATGATGATTTTCCTGGCTTCCTTATTCGCCTTTTGTTTGGCTTCGTCAATGATCTCCTGCTGCAGGGCCACGGCCTGTGTATGCGCTTCGTTTTTCAGGCTTTCCACCAGTTGGGACTTGGCTTCTTCGGCCGAGAGGCCGGCAATTTTTTCCAGGCGGCGGATATGCTCCTCCTGGTGTTTCTCCAGTTCGGTCCGTTTGATGTTTACCAGGTCGATCTGGCGGTTCAGGTTGTCCTTGATCGCCTCGTTCTCCCGGATCTGCTTTTCCAGGCTGCTTTCCTTCTGGCTGATGGACTGCTCTTTCTGGCGCATGCGGTTTTCTCCCTCGCCAAGCTTGCGATTGCGCTCGTTCACTTCTTTGTCATGTGCGGCCCTGAGCT
>JBEVLT010000398.1:0-4920 GCA_040509055.1 Chitinophagaceae bacterium | reverse complement strand
GAAGGCTTTTGCAATACATCAGTGATCAGCTTAGTTCTTAGCCACGTCGAACTTGCGGAAAATGGCTTTTACGCTGCTCTGGATCTCTTTGGATGACAGGTGCCGGCTGTCTACCTCATCAGTCGTCCATCCCTGCCAAACCGTTTTCTCGGTACGCGCATCCGTCATGGTGATGGTGACCGTTCCTTCCCGGGTCGGGATATTGCGGTTATCGTATCCCATGAACTGGGATGGATAGTACACATTAAAAAACCGGCGGGAATAGGGATTGTAAAACGTACGGGTAAAGGGCTGTGAATACACGGGATCAGACGAGGAACGTACCGATCTTTCTACCAGCACATCATAGCTTAACAACACATCCGGGTTCCGCTTATTCTCCTTCCAGCCTGCTGTTTTTTGCAGCTCCTGGCTGACAGCCTGGCGGATCTTCTGTTCTGTCATGTCGTTTTTGCTATTCTTCTCCTTCTCGATCCAGGCAAATGTTTTGTAACTGCTGAAATCTGTTGCGTCGTCTTTTTCGATATGGGCTGCAGGTGCGCAGCTGGCAAGCAGGAATATGAACGCTACACATCCGCTCCATACACTCCGGTACTTATTCATAGGGTATCTCCTTTTTTTTGATCATGAGCCATTATCAGCCCACGCCCTATAAACGGAAAAAAACATGCCGGGAATATTAAGGAGATGTGAAAATCCGACGCTCACAAAACATTAACAATCAGGAAAGTCCGATCTCGGAATGCTGCTCGGGGATGAGCACATTGGCAAATCCTTTCCGCACCAGCCGCCGGCTGAACTCCTGCTGCACTTCGTACTCGCCATGTACCAGGAACAGCTGTTTCACCTGCTGCGGGTCCTGGCTGGACAGCCATTGGGACAGGTCTTCGTAGTCGCCATGGGCGCTCATGCTGCGGATAGAGCCAATCTCGGCATGCACCTGGTGCCTGAGCCCAAAAATGCTGACTTCTGCCGCACCGGCCAGCAGGCGTCCGCCGAGCGAACGCGGCTCGCAATAGCCCGTAAGCACGATGCTGTTGCGGCTGCTCTCGATGGTATTGCTGATATGGTGCTTCACCCGGCCCGCATCGGCCATGCCGCTGGCCGAGATGATCACCATGGGATGATCGCGGTAGTTGATCAGCTTGGACTGTTCCACGGTCTTGATATACTTCAGGCCGTTGAAGGCAAAGGGATCGCTGTCCGTCTGCATGATCTTCTGGATACGGCGGTTGAAATACTGCGTATAGCTTTTGACCACTTCGGTGGCCTCGATGCTCAGCGGGCTGTCCACGTAATATTCCAGCTCCGGCAGCCTGTTTTCCAGTTCCAGCTGGTTCAGGGCAAACAGGATCTCCTGCGTGCGGCCCACGCTGAAAGCCGGCAGCACCAGCTTGCCTTTTTTACGCAGGCAAGTCTCTTCTATCCACTTCAGCAGCAGGTCCGGCGTACTGTCGGCCGGTTCATGCAGGCTGTTGCCGTAGGTAGATTCCAGGATGATGTAATCGGCCTGTGGGAAAGTGTCCGGCGAGCGCAGGATGATATCCCGGTAGCGGCCCACATCGCCGCTGAAGCTGATACGGGTGGTTTTGCCGCCTTCCGTCACTGCCAGGTGCACACAGGCGCTGCCGATGATATGGCCGGCATCGGTGAAGCAGGCTTCCACGCCCTCCGTCACCGCGAACCAGTCATTGTATTCCTTTTCCACAAACTGGTCCATGCACCGCTGTGCATCCTCAAGCGTGTACAGCGGCCGCACATAGGGCAGGCCCTGCGCAATGCGCCGCTTATTGGAATGCCTGGCATCGTCTTCCTGAATCTCTGCCGAGTCCTCCAGCAGGATGCCAGTAAGCATGCGCGTGGCCGGCGTACAGAAGATACGGCCGGTAAAGCCTTCGGCGGCCAGGCGGGGAATCAGCCCGGAATGATCGATATGGGCGTGCGAAAGGATCATGACGTCCACCTCCTTCGGATCGAACCCGAAATGCCGGTTCAGATCATCTGTATCGGCGCCCATACCCTGGAACATGCCGCAGTCCAGCAGCAGCTTTTTGCCATTTTTCAGCGTGAGCAGGTGCTTGGAACCGGTAACGGTGCGGGCAGCGCCATGGAAAGCAATCTTCATAACGGGGATTAGGTTTTCCTGGCTTTGAACGACCAGGTAATAAAAAATTCGGCTACTGTTTCGCCGGCTTCATTGCGCCCGGCAGACCTGGCTTTTACCGTGCGGGCTTCACCGGAGGTGACCGCCTCTTCGATGGCAGCACGAAACAGTTCGCCATCCTGGCATACAAACCGGGTACGGCCGGTAGCTTTTTTATAATATTCGCCGTAGATATTCACCACCAGCATGGAAACGGCAGGGCGCCGTTTGTATGTATAAGCCATGGCAAGCGTACCGGTGCTCATCTCCGCTGCCATCGCCAGGCAGGCAAAATAGGTGGACCGGAAAGGATTTTGTGAAAACCATTTGTAGGGCACGGTCACTTCGCAGGATTGCTCGTCCATATGCCGCACACGCACCCCGGCAAAAAAAGCGCTGGGCAGGCGGCTGAGCAAAAACAATCTGAATTTCAGCGGATGTTTTACCATCCTGGCAAAGGCAGCAATACCACTCATGGCAACGGGATTATTGATACTGTTTGGCATCCAGCGCCGCAGGCGACCAGTCCTTCAGAAAGTCCATGACCGCTTTCCGGCTATACCCTTTCCCTTCTTCGAGGTAGCTGGTATTCTGGGTGTGCAGGCGATTACCGCTGCCGTCTAGAATAATGAATACTGGAAAGCCGAACCGCTGCGGGTAACCGTAACGGGCCAGTATCTTTTCGTTCTTGTTTTCCTTGCTGTAGTTCAGGTGGTATACCACATAGTTGGCCTTTACCAACGAGTCGATGCCGCTGTCGGTGGTAGCCAGGTCGTTGAACCGGGCGCACCAGATGCACCAGTTGCCGCCCGCCTGGATAAAAACATTCTTATTTTCTGCTTTGGCTTTCTTTACGGCTTCGACGATTTTTGCTTCGGCATCTTCTTCCGGGTGGTACAGGTTGAATTTGGACATGTCCTGCGAAAAGGCAAACCCGGCGGCAAAAAGGAGCGCGATCAGTAGACTGGCTTTTTTCATCGATTGCTTTTTATGCTTAAAAGTAGGAAGTTCGGCGCATATACTGCACTGCTTTGGAGTAACAGGCAAGCCACCCGATTGTTTACTTTTTACAGGCCCTGATTCTTTTTTCAACAGGCGGTACCTTTTTCAGAAAAGAATCGTCAATTTTGAACAATACTGTCCCGCTATGCAAAAATCCGTTCTGCTGCTCCTGTTCCCCGTCTTCGCATCCCTGTCACTTGCTGCCCAGAAAACCGGCGGACGCCTGCAGTTTGACCAGGGCAAAACACTCACCGTTACAGTAGACCTGAAAAACACCATGGCACAGCAGGCCGGCGGCCAGGCTATCGATTTTTCCACTACCGGTTCGGCCACCCATTCCTTTAGGGTTACCAATACCACAGACGACAATACGACCCTGCACCATGAGGTGCAGCGCATCGGCTTTTCCTTCGACGGCATGGGCCAGAAAGTAAATTATGATACAGACCATAAAAAGAAGGGACCGCTCAGCCAGCAGTTTGATGAATTGCTGGGTAAAAAATACGATATGATCATCGACCCGGCGGGTAAAACGCTGCGGGCCATACCGGAAAAGATCGAGCTGGCCAAACAGGACGAACGTATGATGATCATCACCAATATGCTGAAAGACCTGACCGGTGTGGTGTATCCGCCCGCAAAGGGAAGCCCGAGCTTCTTCAGCATATTGCCAGCCGGGGAAACAGGCGTCGGAGACAGCTGGACGGAAACCGTAAACACCGATACGGAAAAAGCCACAACAGTCAGCAACCTGTCGGCCATCACCGATTCCACCATCGTGATAGATTTCAAAACCAGCTCCGTGGTGAATATTAAAGCAGAAATGATGGGAATGGAAACCAAAACCAGTCTGACCAACACTACCACCGGTCAGATCATCCTGGATAAAAAAACCGGTATCATCCGCGAAAGGACCAGCGTGACTGATACCAACGGCAACACCGAAGTAATGGGCACTACCCTGCCACTTACAGGCAAGACCACGATCACCATGCGGGTAACGCAGGATTGAATTACTGTACCTGGTTTCGCAGCAGGTCTTCCCATGTATCGCGCCGGCGGATCAGTACAGGCCGATCGTTTTTGAACAATACCTCGGCAGGTTTGTAGCGTGAATTATAATTGGACGACATTTCAAAACCATAGGCACCGGCATTGTAAAAGACCAGGTAATCGCCTTCGCGTACTTCGTGCAGCTTGCGGTCGGCTGCAAACGTATCAGTTTCGCAGATATACCCGGTCACTGTATAGATCTTTTCTTCGCCTGCCGGGTTGGAGATGTTTTCGATATGATGATAGGCATCGTAAAACATGGGGCGGATCAGGTGATTCAGTCCGCTGTTCACGCCGGCAAATACCACCGATCCCGAGTTCTTGATCACGTTCACCTCGGTGACAAGGTAACCACTTTCGCTGACCAGGTATTTGCCCGGTTCAAACCAAAGCTGGTATTTTTTCCCGGCCAGGTGCATGTCCATAAAGGCCTGCAGCTTTTGCGCGATCGAGCGAATATCCGTTTCTTCACCGCCCGGCTCGTACGGCACTTTGAAGCCGCCGCCAAGATCGATCACCTGCAGATCAGGAAAATGATGAACCAGGTCCGACAGCACCCTGATGCCGCTGACAAACACATCGGCATCTTTGATATCGCTGCCGGTATGGATGTGCAGGGTTTTGATCACGATGCCATGCTCGCTCACGATCTTTTTTAGCTGCTCCAGTTGTTCGATGGGTATACCGAACTTGCTCTTTTCATGACCGGTCGAGATCTTCAG
>JBEVLT010000397.1:0-11896 GCA_040509055.1 Chitinophagaceae bacterium | reverse complement strand
ACCAGAAAAGTTGAGCCCCCATGTCATTTATCAAAGAAAGACTGGAAAAAAAATTCAAGGAAGAGTACGAGCAGCTGAACGAACAGCAGCGCCGCGCCGTGGATACCATCGAAGGACCGGTGATGGTGATTGCCGGCCCCGGTACCGGCAAAACCCAGATCCTGGCCAGCCGCATCGGCAAAATACTACTGGAAACGGATGCCGCGCCGGACAACATCCTGTGCCTCACCTACACCGATGCCGGCGTAGTAGCCATGCGCAAACGGCTGCTTCGCTTTATCGGCCCCGATGCCTACAAAGTAAACATCAGCACCTTCCATGCCTTCTGCAACGATGTGATCCAGGAAAACCTGTCGCTGTTTGAAAAAACCGCGCTGGACCCCGTGTCGGAACTGGAAAAGATCCAGCTGTTCAAAGAGCTGATCGACGCCTTCCCCAAAAATCACCCGCTGAAGCGCTACCGCGGCGATGTGTACTTCGAGATCAGGAACCTGCAGTCGCTCTTCAGCGCCATGAAACGCGAAGGATGGGCGCCGCTGTTCATCAACCAGAAGATCGACGAGTACATCCACAGCCTGTCTACCCGGGATGAATTCATCTACAAACGCAAATACCGCGAGTTCAATGCCGGCGACCTGAAGCAGGACAAGATCGAAGAAGAAAAAGAAAAGATGGAAAAACTGCGGGCGGCCGTGAACGAGTTCGACCGCTTCCAGCAGCTGATGCGCAAACGCAACCGGTACGACTTCGACGACATGATCAACTGGGTGATCGCAGCGCTGGAAGAAAACAAGAACCTGCTGGCCAACTACCAGGAACGGTATCACTACATCCTGGTAGACGAATACCAGGATACCAGCGGTACGCAGAACCGGCTGGTGGAGCTGCTGATCAGCTACTGGAACAAGCCCAATGTATTTGTAGTAGGCGACGACGACCAGAGCATCTACCGCTTCCAGGGCGCCAACGTGGAGAACATGCTGCGTTTTGCCGGCAGCTATCAAAACGACCTGCTTACCGTGGTGCTTACCAGCAACTACCGCTCCACGCAGCCGATACTCGATGTATCCAAAGCGCTGATCGGGCGCAATGCCGAACGGCTGGTGAAGCAACTCCCCGGTCTCAGCAAGGACCTGGTAGCTTCTCACCCTGTCACCGGCAGGCTCACGCACCTGCCGGTACTGAAAGAATACGAAACGCAGCGCAGCGAAATGACCGGCATTGCCAAAGCCGTACAGCTGCTGGTGCAGCAGGGCACCGACCCGGGCCGCATCGGCATCATTTACAAAGAGAACAAATACGGCGAAGAGCTGGCACAATACTTCAAGCTGCTGAAGGTACCGGTATACAGCAAGCGCCACCTGAACCTGCTTGAGCTGCCGCTGGCGCAAAAGATCATCCTGCTGCTGCGCTACCTGGCGGCCGAGCACGATGTACCCTACGCCGGTGACGAAATGCTGTTCGAGCTCCTGCACTTCGACTGGTTCCAGGTGCCGCCCATCGAAATTGCGAAACTGAGCATTGAAGCCGCTGAAAAGAGATCGGATGAGTTCAGGCAGTCTCTCCGCCGCCTGCTGGTGGAAAAAGCGGCTGCCCCACCCCGCGACCTCTTCAGCACCCACCTGCATCCCGGTCTGCAAAAAGCAGCCACACTAATCGAAAAGCTGATCGGCGATGTGCCGAACCTGACGCTGCAGCAGCTGTTTGAAACCATCATTCGCGAAGCCGGCGTACTTAGCCGCATCATGCAAAGCCCGGACAAACACTGGCAGCTGCAGGTGCTCACCGGCCTGTTTGAGTTTGTAAAAGAAGAAACGCACCGCAACCCCTTCCTGGACCTGCAGCAGCTGGTGAGCCTGGTGGACCTGATGGAAACCGAAGAGATCGCCCTGCCCCTGGTGCAGGTGAGCGGCAGCGACAAAGGTGTAAACCTGCTGACGGCGCATGGCTCCAAGGGCCTGGAGTTCGAATATGTGTTCCTGGCTGGCTGCAATGCCTCGTTCTGGGAGAAAAAGCGCAAACCAGGTGGCGGATACAAGCTGCCGGATACCATGCTGGCCTCCACGGCCGCCGGCGGGCGCGAAAAGACCGACGATGAGGAACTGCGCCGCCTGTTTTATGTGGCGCTTACGCGCGCCGAGCAGCATCTCACCATCTCGTACAGCCGTTTTAAAAACGACGGTAAGGAACTGGAACCCTCCATGTTCCTGGCCGAGATACTCGACCAGCATGCGCTGCCGGTGGAAAAAACGGTGATCGATGCCGCTACCCAATCGGAATTTGCCGTCCTGCATTTCGGCGAGACCGAAGCACCCGAGATCGGTAAGATCGAAGAAGAATTTGTCAGCCGCCTGCTGGACCGGTTTGTAATGACCGTAACGGCGCTGAACAATTTTCTGAAATGCCCGCTGGAATTCTATTTCAAAAACCTGGTCCGCATTCCCTCGCCGAGAAACGAAGCCACCGAGTTCGGCTCATCCGTGCACTATGCGCTGGAAAAGTTGTTTCGCAAAATGCAGGACAGCGGCAGGGACCAATTCCCGCCACGGGAAGAATTTATCGCCGACTTCGAATGGTACATGCACCGCCACCGCGAAAGCTTTACCCGGGAGCAGTTTGCCCGCCGGCTGGAATACGGCCAGGAAGTGCTGGGCCATTATTACGACAAATACATCGGCCAGTTCAACCGGATCGTGGCCATCGAACGCAATATCCGCAACGTAGTGATCAAGGGCGTGCCGCTGAAAGGCAAGCTGGACAAGCTGGAATTTGACGGCAAGACGGTGAACGTGGTGGACTACAAAACCGGCGATCCCGATAAGGCACGGCCCAAGCTGCAGCCGCCCGGCGAAAAAGACCCCAACGGCGGCGACTACTGGCGGCAGGCCGTCTTTTACAAAATACTCGTGGACAACTACGGGCAAAAAGACTGGAGGGCGGCGAGCACCGAGTTCGACTTCATCGAACCGGACAAAAAGAAGCATTACCGGAAGGAAAAAGTGGTGATCACCCCGGCCGACATCACCACCGTGACGCAGCAGATATCCGATACCTGGCAGAAAATACAGGACCGCGATTTTTATACCGGCTGCGGCAAACCGGACTGCCACTGGTGCCAGTTCGTGAGGACCAACAACCTGGCGGTGGCCCTGCACTCCGTGGAAGAAGAAGAGGAGAACGGGTAACAGCCTGCCGGCGGCTCCTGAATTTAACGGATTTTCAGGGAATGGTTGGCCATAAACGGCTTAAGTTTGCGGACTTTATGAAGCGATCAGCCCGGACAAGACTGTTTTTTTCCCTTTTGTTTTCCGCCTTTTTGATGGGGCTGCTCCTGCTGCAAACGGGATGCGCCAACATCATCCCCCCGGAAGGCGGCTCCAGGGATAGCCTGCCGCCGGTATTGCTGCGGTCTGCACCGGAAAACGGCACCCGCAATTTCGGTACAGACCGGATCGTGCTGTCTTTCGATGAATACGTGGAGCTGAACAACTACCAGCAAAACCTGATCGTATCGCCCCTGCCGGCCAACCCGCCATCGGTTACCCGCAAGCTGAACACCATCACCATCAAGATGCGCGACAGCCTGGAGCCCAATACCACCTATACCTTCGACTTCGGCGAGTCCATCAAGGACCTGAACGAAGGCAACCTGATGAAAGACTTCACTTATATCTTTTCCACCGGCCGGCAGATCGATTCGCTGGAGGTTGGCGGGCGGGTGATCCTGGCCGAAACCGGCGGGATCGACTCCACGCTGACGATCATGCTGTACCGTACCGGCGAAGATTCAGCACTGACGGACATCAGCCAGCGGCCCCGCTACATTGCCAAAACAGACAGCAAAGGCAGCTTCGTTTTCCGGCACCTGCCACCCGGCACTTTTTACCTGTATGCCCTGCAAAGCAGCGGCGGTGGCTACCGCTACACCGACACGACCAAATTGTTTGCCTTTGCCGATTCAGCCATCGTAGCCGGGCAAACCACACCGGTAACCCTGTATGCCTATGCGACAAAACCAGGCGCACCGGGCTCTTCATCGCCCACAGGCGGCACGAGGAACAATAATAACCGGGCTACTGCTACTGTAGAAAAGCGGCTTCGGTTTGCCACCAATCTTAATGCCGGCCGCCAGGGGCTGACGCAGCGGCTCATTTTTACATTTGAAACACCGCTGAAAAATTTCGACTCTTCCAAAGTGCATTTTTCTACCGACAGCACGTTCACGCCGGTGGCAGGCGCCTATAGCTGGAGCCTGGACAGTGCCGGCAAGAACCTGACGCTTCGCCATGCCTGGCAGGAGAACAAACCCTATCACCTGGTACTGGAAAAAGATTTTGCCACCGATACGCTGGGCCAGCAACTGCTCAAGGCGGACACCCTGAGCTTTACTACCAAAGCGCGGACAGACTATGGCAAGATATCCATCCGCTTCCGCAACCTCGATCTGTCGCGCCACCCGGTATTGCTGTTTGTACAATCCGAACAGGTGGTTGCTTCGTACCCGCTCACCGGCAGCCAGTTTGCAGAAGAATTGTTTGAACCCGGCGAATACAGCCTGCGCATTCTGGACGATGCCAACCAGAACGGCAAATGGGACCCGGGCCGGTTTTTCGGCACACGCCGTCAACCCGAACTGGTGCACCCCGTGGGGCGGAAACTGACCGTGCGGCCTAACTGGGACAACCTGTTTGAGCTGGCCCTGTAAACAGCATATACCTCCACTTAAAAAAACGGTACCGGGCACAGATCAACCGGGGTGGCAATGCACTTTTTTGTGAGCAGATATTCAGGCTAAATATATACAATTTACTTCCGGGGCTTTGCTACCTTTACGGGATGCAATTTTCGTCTTCCCTGCTGGAAAGTGCTGTCAGTGAGTTTGCCAAACTGCCGGGCATCGGCAAAAAAACAGCCCTGCGGCTGGTACTGCACCTGGTGAAACAGGAGAACAACGATGTAGCCCGCTTCAGTGAAACCATTGCGCGGATGCGCAGCGAAATACGGTTTTGCCAGCGCTGCTGCAATATAGCCGATGGCGATATCTGCTCCATCTGCGCCAATTCGATGCGCAGGCAGGAGATCATCTGCGTGGTGGAGAGCATCCGCGATGTGATCGCCATCGAAAGCACGCAGCAATACAGCGGCACCTACCATGTGCTGGGCGGTGTCATCTCCCCGCTGGACGGCATCGGCCCGGACCAGCTGAACATCGACCCGCTGGTAGCCCGTATAGACAAGGAAAAAACCGAAGAGCTCATCTTTGCCCTCAACCCTACCATCCAGGGCGATACCACCATCTATTATATCCAGAAAAAGCTGCCACCCGGCGCACTCCGCATCACTACCATTGCCCGCGGTATCGCTTTTGGCGGTGAGCTGGAATATGCCGATGAAATGACGCTGGCGCGCAGCCTGCAGAACCGGCTGCCGGTGGAAAGCTATGTGGCCAGCCGGTAAGCATAAACACTTTGCCGGAACAAATAGATATAGTAGCTTTGCCTTATATTCTTACAGGCGGATTTGTTTATTGTTCGGCCTGGTCTTAAAAACAGAACTAATAAACGCCAAAAAACTTCTCCCAAGAGTTTTCCAACGTTTATAGTTCGCAAAATCATTGATGTATGAAAACAATCCAGGATTGTTTGAACGAGCGCATCCTTGTGATCGACGGGGCCATGGGCACCATGGTGCAGCGCTATAAACTGACCGAGGCCGATTACCGCGGCGAGCGGTTCAAAGACTGGCCTTCCGACCTGAAAGGCAACAACGACCTGCTCTGCCTGACTCAGCCGCAGATCATTACGGCCATTCATAAGCAATACCTCGATGCCGGCGCCGATATCCTGGAGACCAATACTTTCAGCAGCACCTCCATAGCGCAGGCCGATTACAACATGCAGGAGCTGGCCTACGAGCTGAACGTGGCAGCGGCAAAATGCGCCAGGGAAGCCATTGTCGCATCAGGCAGGACCGCCTGGGTGGCCGGCGCTATCGGCCCGCTGAACAAAACCCTGTCGCTCTCGCCCGACGTAAACAACCCGGGATACCGGGCCGTGACCTTTGACGAAGTAGTAGAAGCCTATTACGAGCAGATAAAGGGACTGGTGGACGGCGGCGTGGACATCCTGCTGATCGAAACCATCTTCGACACGCTGAATGCCAAAGGCGCCATTTTCGCTATCAAAAAATATTTCCGCGATACCCAGGCAGCGCCACTGCCCATCATGATCAGCGGTACCATCACCGATGCTTCGGGACGCACACTGAGCGGGCAGACACTGGAAGCCTTCTATACCTCCATCATGCACGCCCGGCCCCTGAGCGTGGGGCTGAACTGCGCACTGGGCGCCAAAGAAATGCGGCCGCATATCGAAGAGCTGTCGCAGATCGCCGGCTGCTATGTATCGGCCTATCCCAACGCCGGGCTGCCCAATGCCATGGGTGAATACGACGAGCGTCCTGAGGATACCGGTCATTACCTGGAAGAGTGGGCGCAGGAAGGGTTTGTGAATATCGTGGGTGGCTGCTGCGGCACTACACCGGATCATATCCGGCATATTGCGGAACATGTGAAAGGGATACAACCGAGGAAACTGCCGGTGATCGAAACCGTGCTTTAACCACGAAGACACGATGAACACGAAGAAGCACAAAGTATTATGTACAAGAAGCTTTCTGAAAGAGAAGAATATTTAGCCAGACAAATTGTAGATATAGCTTACAGTATCCACAAAGAACTCGGACCAGGCTTGCTGGAAAGCGTATATGCCAAGTGTTTCTATTACGAATTGACAAAAAGAGAAATCAGCTTCGTAAGACAGCAGGAAGTTCCCATCATCTATCAGTCCCTGCATATTGATGATGGTCTCCGTCTTGACTTACTGGTAGAAGATCTAATCATCGTCGAATTCAAAGCACAGGAAAACTACCACCCCGTTTGGGAAGCACAGATACTAAGCTATTTAAAATTGACTGGTAAAAGATTAGGCTTTCTGATAAACTTTCATGTATCCCTCATAAAGGATGGAATAAAAAGATTAATACTTTAAAAAATTTGTGCCTCTTTGTGCCTTAAGTGCCTTAGTGGTTTAAAACCAAGACATGTCGATTATAAAGCCCTATTTACGTCTCTCAGGCCTGGAGCCGCTGGTAATGCGGCCGGAAACCAACTTCGTCAACGTAGGCGAGCGGACCAACGTAACCGGTTCGAAAAAATTTGCCCGCCTGATCCGCGAAAACAAGTATGAAGAGGCCCTGAGCGTGGCCCGCCAGCAGGTGGAAAACGGCGCCCAGGTACTGGACGTGAACATGGATGATGCGCTGCTGGACGGCGTGCAGGCCATGACCGACTTCCTGAACCTGCTGCAAAGCGAACCCGATATCGCCAAAATCCCGATCATGATCGACTCATCGAAGTTCGAGATCATCGAAGCGGGCCTGAAATGTGTGCAGGGCAAGTGCATCGTGAACTCCATCTCCATGAAGGAAGGCGAGCAGAAGTTCATCGAACAGGCGATCATCTGCCAGAGCTATGGTGCTTCGGTAATCGTGATGGCCTTTGATGAAAAAGGACAGGCCGATACGAAGGACCGCAAAGTAGAGATCTGTCACCGCGCTTATAAAATACTGACCGAACAGGTAGGCTACGATCCGCAGGACATCATTTTCGATCCCAACATCTTTGCCGTAGCCACCGGCCTGGAAGAACACAATAACTATGGCGTCGATTTTATCGAAGCCACGCGGGAGATCAAACAACTGATGCCGCTGACCAAGGTAAGCGGCGGTGTGAGCAATCTTTCGTTCTCCTTCCGGGGCAACGATCATGTACGCGAAGCCATGCACTCTGTTTTTCTCTATTATACCATCCAGGCCGGTATGGATATGGGCATTGTGAATGCAGGCCAGCTGGTGGTATACGATGAGATCGAACCCGGGCTGCGGCAACTATGCGAGGACGTGATCCTGAACCGGAATAATGACGATAACGGGGCGACGGAAAAGCTGATCGCCTTTGCCGAAACCGTAAAGGCGAAAGGAAAGGAAACTGTGAAAGATGAAGCCTGGAGAAATACTTCCGTGGAGGAACGGCTGAAACATTCATTGGTCAACGGGATCACCGACTATATCGATGCTGATACGGAAGAAGCAAGGCAGAAATACCCCAAACCGCTTGACGTGATCGAGGGCCCGCTGATGGCCGGGATGAATGTAGTGGGTGACCTGTTTGGCGCCGGCAAAATGTTCCTGCCCCAGGTGGTGAAGAGTGCACGAGTAATGAAAAAAAGTGTAGCGGTGCTGACACCCTATATCGAGCAGGAAAAAGAAGAACGCCGCCAGGCGCACCTGGCTGCCGGGACAACCAATGAAGAAGGGGCCGGCGCTGCTAAAATATTGCTGGCCACCGTAAAAGGCGATGTGCACGATATCGGTAAAAACATCGTGGGCGTGGTACTGGGCTGCAACGGCTATGACATCGTGGACATGGGCGTCATGGTGCCCACGGATAAAATACTGGATGCGGCAGAAAAAGAGAAAGCCGATATCATCGGCCTGAGCGGGCTCATCACCCCTTCGCTGGACGAGATGGTGCACGTGGCCCATGAAATGAAGCGCCGCGGCATGAAGCAGCCGCTGCTGATCGGCGGCGCCACTACCTCGCGCATGCACACGGCCGTTAAGATCGCCCCGCAATACGACAATGGCGTGGTGCACGTGCTGGATGCGTCCCGGAGCGTGACCGTGGCCGGTTCGCTGCTGAGCAAGGAGCAGAAACCGGATTTCCTGGCCGGCATTCAGAAGGAATACCATAAACTGGCCGAAGATTTTGGCAACCGGAAATCCGTCAAGCAATACCTGTCGCTGAATGAAGCGCAGCAGAACAGGGTAAAGATCGACTGGAAGAATTATACGCCACCAACACCTTCTTTTACGGGTAACAAAGTGTTTGAAGCATACGACCTGGCGGCGATCAGGGATTTTATCGACTGGACGCCTTTCTTCATCGCCTGGGAAATGCACGGCAAGTATCCGCAGCTGCTCAGCGACGCCAAGATCGGCGCGGAAGCCACCAAACTGTTCAATGATGCCAATGCCCTGCTGGATAAAGTGGTGGCAGAAAAATGGCTGACAGCCCATGGCGTGATCGGTTTCCGCCCGGCAAAAGCAATTGCCCCGGACACTATTGAGACCAGCGACAGCACCGGCGCACCGGTTCATCTTGAGTTCCTGCGGCAGCAGATCAAAAAAGCAGCTGACCAGCCCAACCTGTCGCTCGCCGATTTTGTATCGCCCAATGAAGGCGATCATATCGGTATGTTCAGCGTAACCATCACAGGTATCGAGGAACATATCAAAAAGTTCGAAGCTGCGCTTGATGATTACAACAAGATCATGCTGCAGGCGCTGGCCGACCGGCTGGCCGAGGCCTTTGCCGAGTTGCTGCACAAAAAAGTGCGGAAAGAATACTGGGGCTACGCCAAAGACGAACAGTTCAGCAATGAAGAGCTGATCAAAGAAGTCTATAGCGGCATCCGCCCGGCGCCAGGCTATCCGGCCTGCCCGGATCATACGGAAAAATACAAGCTGTTTGACCTGTTGGGCGGCGAGGAAACGACCGGCATTCACCTGACCGAATCGCTGGCCATGTACCCGGCATCATCGGTGTGCGGCTGGTATTTCAGCCACCCGCAAAGCCAGTATTTCGGCGTAGGCAAGATACAAAGGGACCAGTTTGATGACTATGTACAGCGCAAGGGAATGCCTGCTGATGATATGGAACGGTGGCTGCGACCCATTTTAGAATAACGGATACCATGCATATCCGCAAAGCCATATGGTGTCTTTTTATGCTGTTGCCCTGGATCGCATTCGGGCAAAAACAGATGGATACACTGGTGGCTGATGCTGCACTCGGGCGCATCTTCTTGGATCACCCGGTACTGGATAGCATCAAACTTTCCGTAGAACCGGGTGGCAGGTTCCTGGAAGTTTATTCGAAGAAGATGTGGAAGTCGCCGGAATACGACAATAACTTCCCTTCCCCGGAACGGTATAACCTGAATTTTGAAGGAGACAAATACCTGCTGCACAAAAGATGGGGCGCTATACCGCTCCCTGAAAAAGCGATCGCTGCCCTGCAAAGCCGGACCTGCGGCTTGTATTTCAATCTGCGGGGTATGGCCCGTAACGACACGATTGTCTTCCGCCTGGTCTACAATTGTCCTTCGGATACAACTGAAAAATATTTTCTAAAGGTAGAAACAGGGACCCGCTATACCGGCGGAAAGCCCGCGCTTCGCCTGCTGCTCGACAACGCAGTCCGGCAAAACCCGGCGGTATTGAAGCAGATGCCGGGCGACTCTGCGCTTTTCTTCAAAGTGATGTTGTCCCGTAAAGACAGCTGTCTCAAAGCGATCCAGCTTACGGATGGCGATTACTCCGGGTTTGCCCGGGTGATCATGGAGGAGCTGAAAAGATCAGGCCCCTGGCTGCCGCCATTGCAAAGCGGCAGACCAGTTAATGCCTATTTTATCATTTTTGTACGCCTGAAGCCGGACAATACGCTTTTTGTCGATTTCAACAACTGATATTCATAACCAGGGCCGGTGTGCCATCACACAAGCCCTGGTTTATTTCCTTCCTGTTATTTTCCCTTCACCAGCGTCTTCAGCTCCACTACTTCAAACTCCGGCGAGGATTGGAAGCAATGCTTCAAAATCGGCATATGCCCGTTGCCAAACAGGATCATGATCCGGTCATCAGGCCCGGGCTTTGTCTTCAGGATATTATTGAAGATCCGCAGGTTCCGGTCGTACCACCACATGACCAATCCATCCGGTCCCTGGTTGCCGGCGGTATTGAACCCGCCAGCCAGGTAATGCCCATGCATGCGGTACAGGTTAGCCGGCTCCGCCATCAGCAGGAAGTTTTCCAGCATCGTCAGCGTGGTTTCGACAGAGTCGCTGACCGTGTATAATTTACTGTACTGCTTATCCCAGTATTGATCGCGCAGGCTGTCGATTGGTTCTGCTAGCTTCCACAGGCTGTCGATCCAGGTGTATTTCTTATAGTTTTCCGATACGAAATTGCTGGCATCCACCGGGTATACCTGCGGCAAACCCATTTGTTTTGCTACGCGGTACCCGAGCTGGTAGGTTTCGTTCCTGCCGGGCTTGTAGCGGCCTTCTGTGTATTCTTTGTACAGGGAATCGTGAAAAGAAGGGTTCCATGCTTCTATATATACCCGCGTCGGTTTAAACTTTTTGATCACATCAGCCAGTTCCTGTATCTCCCGTTGCCGCTGCGGCGATAGTACATCGATAAACTTCGAAGAGTCTGTTTTATGACCGTCCAGGTTGGGATACCCGAAATGAAATGTGCCCAGCAACAGCACCTGTGTGGGTTTGCGATCGGCAAGAAGGATGCGATCGGACCGCAGTTCGTCCAGTTTTTTCCAGTTTACCTGCTGGGCAGCCAGCGAACCAACGATCAGCAGCAGTGCCGGAAGAATCAGTACTTTTCTCATATAGATTATTTTCAGCGAAAATGCAGCGGGCAGGCATGTTCTGAAAACCCGATCTGCCAGCGGTGCTAATTTGTCTGCCAATCCGCAGCCCGGTCATCACATGCGTTCGCAGATAAAAATTAATGGTTGGCAGACATACCGGGCATATTCTTTCTCCATCGCTTACTTTAGCAGCATGACACGGCAGCAACGCATCATCGTTTACAGCATCGTTATCTTTATGATGGTATGGGGCCTTGACCTTATCAATGTCATCAAGTTTCGCCAGAGCATTGATGAGGCCCATGTGTTTCACCTGCTCAATTTCTCGCAGGTCCTGTATGCGCTGTGCACCTTTCTGTTTGTAAAAGCTGTTTCCAAACGGTATTT
>JBEVLT010000396.1:0-5158 GCA_040509055.1 Chitinophagaceae bacterium | reverse complement strand
CCTTCCTGGCAGAAACAGCAGGGGCTGTGGCCGTCAAACGGTTTACGCAAAAACTGCAGCACCCGGACAGCCGCACGTTTATCGGCAAGGGCAAGCTGGAAGAGATCCGTGAATATGTGCTCGACAAGGATATCCGCATTGCCATCTTCGACGACGAGCTCAGCGGTGCGCAGATCAATAATATCGAGAAAGCCCTAGAGATAAAAACCATCGACCGCTCTGACCTGATCCTCGACATTTTTGCGCGGCGCGCCAAGACGGCGCAGGCCAGGGCACAGGTGGAGCTGGCACAGTACCAGTACATCCTGCCGCGGCTGCGTGGTATGTGGAAGCACCTGGAACGGCTGGGCGGCGGTATCGGTACCCGGGGACCGGGTGAGAGCGAAATAGAAACAGACCGGCGGATCGTACGCGATAAAATTTCGCTGCTGCGCAAGCGGCTGGCCGAGATCGATAAGCAGGCTTTTACCCAGCGCAAGGACCGCGGCGAGTTCATCCGCGTAGCGCTGGTAGGCTATACCAACGTGGGCAAGTCCACCATCATGAACCTGCTGAGCAAGCGCGATGTGTTTGCCGAAAACAAACTCTTTGCTACGCTGGATACCACGACCAGCAAAGTGGTATACGAGAACACGCCCTTTCTTTTAAGCGACACGGTCGGTTTTATCCGCAAGCTGCCGCACCATCTGGTAGAGAGCTTCAAAAGCACGCTGGATGAAGTGCGTGAAGCCGATATCCTGCTGCACGTGGTGGACATTTCCCATGCGAATTACGAAGAACAGATCGGGGTGGTGAACAAGACCCTGCAGGAGCTCAACGCCTTCGACAAACCCATCCTGACCATCTTCAATAAAATGGACCTGTACGAGCAGCGCACTTTCGACGAGTGGCTGGAAGAAAGCACGAAGAAGGAGATACTCGAGGACCTGTATGAACGCTGGCAGGGAGAAACAGGCGGCAATGCCGTGTTTGTTTCCGCCATCGAACGAAGGAACCTGGACCTGCTGCGGCAAACGATACTGCAGAAAGTACGTGAAATGTACAGGATAAGATATCCTTACAAAACAGAATTCCTGTACTGATGCCGGAGGCGAAATACAACTGGTACAAGATAGCGGATCATCCCGGTGACCTTGTGTTTTCGGCCAACAGCATTGCAATTGTGCAGGCCAACGGGAAGAAATTATGCCTGGCCCGGTACAATGATCAGTTGTTCGCTTTTGCCTACAAATGCCCGCATGCCGGCGGCATCATGGCCGATGGTTATATCGATGCGCTGGGCAACGTGGTGTGCCCGCTGCACCGCTACAAATTCGACCTCAGGAATGGCCGCAATACCAGCGGCGAAGGCTATTACCTGAAGCATTGGCCGGTGGAGACCAGGGACGATGGCGTGTATGTGGGTATGGAGCGAAACTGGCTGTTCGGGTAGGCATGAAGCTAAAACATGCTCAGCTGGGTTTGTGCCCGTGATGGCGGTGTTTCGCCCTCAAAAAGCTTAATGGTTCCATATACCCCGTCATACCCGGCTATGCGTGTAACATGGCCTTCGCGCATCCGGCGGATGCCTTCGGCCAGCCGGGCATCATAGCGGGCAATATCATCCAGCGGCGCGTCCTTCAGCAGGGTAAATTCATTGCCAAATACTGAAATAGCTTCGGTAAAAGCTGCGGTCACTTTTTTACTCTCCGTGCCCGCACCGTGCAGTTCGGCCAGTATTTCCGGCAGGGGAACGATGTAATGAAACCCCGCATCGCCTTCCGGCAGGGACGGCTCTTTGCGATCCGCCAATAGCTCCACCCTGTGAAAAACACCGATGGTCAGCGGTTTGCCGCAAACGGGGCACTTGTTGTGGAGGAGCAGTGTTTCGGCCGGTGCCAGGGAGATGCCGCATTTGCGGTGGCCGTCCCAGGAATATTTACCTTCTTCCGGGAAGAACTCGTAGGTGCCGCGAAACCCGGTTCTTGTTTTCACGGCCGCGAACATCCCGTCATAGCTGAGCGCTGTGTCGAACAAATTAGCCTCCCGTCCCAGCTTCTGCGGCGAATGTGCATCCGAACTGGATAGCATGGTGAAGCGGTCCAGCTGGCTCCAGCGCCGGTTCATGGCCGGGTCGGAGGAAAGGCCGGTTTCCAAAGCAAAGATGTATGGCGTCAGATCACGGAAACACTCTTCCACGCTGTCGTACCCGCCACGCGAACCCAGGGTGGAAAACCAGGGTGTCCATGCATGTGCGGGCACCAGCCAGGCTTGTTCCGAAATGCTCAGCAGCAGCTCCAGCAGGTCGCGTGAAGAAAGAGCGATGGTAGGCCGGCCGTCTGCCGCCAGGTCGGTGTAGTGCGACAGCTTTTGACTGATGCGGGCGGCAGTATCAAAATCCGGTGCATACACGAGGTTATGATTTTTGCGCACCCGGTTATTATAAACGTATACCGAAGATATCTCGGCAGACAGGCAAAACCGGACATCGGTGTCTTTTACTTTCAGTCCTGGCAGGGCGGGCGCAGATGGAGGTTGCTTCAACTTGAAAAAACCATTGCCATCCGGCTGCAGTTTTTCCTGCAGTTCAGCAAACCAGGCGGGATGCGTAAAGTCGCCGGTGCCTACGACGTTGATACCTTTTACCTGCGCCCATTGGTACATGGTTTCCAGGTTCAAAAATTTACTGGTAGCCTGTGCGTAGCGGGAGTGAGTATGAAGATCGGCTATGTAAAACATACAATTGTTTTGTTTATCGGTGGGCGGTTCGAGGTTGTTTCTCCGGCAGGTATTTCCAGTATCGCCTGGGCATATGCCGGATATGCAGTTTGGTGTTTTTTCTTGAGGCAATGTTCACGCTGTCGAAATATTGTTTCCACAGCGCCTGGTATAGCGCTTCTTTTTCATCGTGGATAGTGGCTATAGCTGCATCGTGCGGAGCCAGGTCAAAATCCATGCTTACCTCTTCCACGGAATGCAGATCATAATAAATGCCATAGCGCCGCAATGCATCGTAGATCAGCCAGCGCTGGTCGGCATAGCGTTTTTCAAAATGATCGCTGATGAGGGGCAGCACATTGTAGTCGGGCTGTATGATGGCATAGTATAGCTGGTCTTTGGTGAGCTGGAAACGGACAAAGGCCTCCATCCGGTGCTTTTCACGCCGCACTTTATGAGCGGTTTGGGACACAGCGATCACGGCAGCGTGACTGTAATCTCTTTCCACCGCTTTTTTGGCGGTAAATACATAACGGATATAAGCCAGCAAGACATCTTCATTGCCGCGGGTGCCGGCAAAAAAAGCTGCCCGCAGGTTGCGCAGCGCCTGCAGGGAACTGTATTGCTCCAGGCCTTTCCATACCCGTCCTGCTTTTACGATATCCGCAGGCGCGGTATGTATGCTGCCGAATAAGCTGGAAACCGGTTGCCCGGGTGGCACCAGTCTTACGTCCTGCATTTTGTATTCATATACATCAAACACCGCCGACAGCAGACCTGCAAAACTTCCGTCATAGATCACCGTATGCATCAGAAAAGGGTCAGCTGGGGTGAGAAATTGGGTTGAAACTTACTTTGGCTCCAGGTCTTTGCGCAGGCCTTCGTTGCCCTTACATCGAATAAAATAACGGGCGCGGCCAGGCGAAATACCGATCTTTTTCAGGTGGTCCCAGGTGAGGCGGCTGAACCGGCGGGCGCTGACGATCCTGCCGGCAGACTGTATGCCAATACCCGGTACCCGCCTGAGCAGGTGCAGGTCCGCGGTCTGGATATCAAGCGGGAACAAATGGTAGTGGCGGAGCGCCCAGCTTATTTTGGGATCAAGGTCAAGGTCCAGGTGCGGGTGATCGGGCGATACGATCTCATCCACGTCAAAACCATAGGAACGCATCAGCCAGTCGGCCTGGTATAGCCGGTGCTCGCGCACGATGGGTACGGGAGTACCGATGGCAGGCAGGCGGTTGTCGGTGCTGATAGGAACATAACCTGAATAGTATACCCGCTTCAGGTGCATCCGGTTATAAAAAAAGTTGGCCATGCCGAGTATCTGCAGGTCGGTTTCCGGTGTGGCGCCGATCACCATCTGTGTGCTCTGGCCGGCAGGAGCGAACAAGGGCGCTTTTTTGATCGTTTTTTTCTCGTCCCGGTAGCGGATCATCTGCCCGTCCAGGTACTGCATGGGTTTCAGCACGTCGGCCTGCTTTTTTTCGGGGGCCAGCAGCTTCAGGCTGTGCTCGGTGGGCATTTCGATATTGGCACTGAGGCGGTCGGCCCAGAGGCCGGCTTCGTGCAACAGCTCGTCGCTGGAGCCGGGAATCGCTTTCAGGTGGATATACCCGTGGAAATTGTGTTCGGTCCGAAGCTTTTTAGCGATCAGTACCAGCCGTTCCATGGTATAGTCGGCATTTTTAAAGATGCCGGAGCTAAGAAACAGCCCTTCGATGTAGTTGCGCCGGTAAAAGTTGATCACCAGGTCCACCACTTCCTGCACGGCAAAGGCGGCGCGCTTGATATCGTTGCTCCGCCGGTTGATGCAATAGGCGCAGTCGAAGATGCAGTGGTTGGTCAGCAGTATCTTCAGCAAGGATACGCAGCGCCCGTCTTCGGTATAGGCATGGCAGATGCCGCCGGAAGCATTGCCCAGGCCTTTGTTCTCATTTTTGCGGTTGCTGCCGCTGCTGGCGCAGGATACATCGTATTTGGCTGCATCCGCCAGGATAGACAGTTTTTCGAGGGTACGGTCGCTCACAGCATAAAAATACTAATTTATTTAGCATTTCCGGAAAGATTAACGCTTTCAAAGAGATTTTAAAAATATCAATTCAACGCTTCAGAAAACTTAAAATCCCTTATTTTTGCCCTCCCAAATTCTGGTCGCAAGACATTGGCGATAAAATTTTGGGGAAACATATTCCTCCTTAGCTCAGTTGGTTAGAGCATCTGACTGTTAATCAGAGGGTCTCTGGTTCAAGTCCAGAAGGGGGAGCAAAAAAAGGTCACATAAGTGGCCTTTTTCTTTTTACATATATATGCCGGAAAAATAGGTGCATCAACCGATCCCTGCAAAAATTCCAGTAAATTGTATGTGAAATAAGAAAAGTGCAAGCTATTGACCTAAAAAAGATGATATGGGAGCCATACAGCAACTTCAAATCAACAATTATAAATCAATCGGCCAGAT
>JBEVLT010000395.1:0-4924 GCA_040509055.1 Chitinophagaceae bacterium | reverse complement strand
CAAAGCTTACCGCAAAAAGCGCCAGCAAAAAAAACTTAGCTTTCATGTGACCGTTTTTTTAAGTGATGAATCGCCACGAACCGTTCTTACACAGTATGCGATATAAAGTTATATTATTTTAACCGGATTGGACAAACCTTCTTCAAACTCTTCCCATACATTTTTGACAATGGCCGCCGCCGGCAATATGTCGTTGAGCAGGGCGCCTGCCTGGCCGATCTCCAGTTCTCCTTCTTCCAGGTCGCCTTCGAACATTCCTTTTTTAGCCCTGGCCCGTCCCAGCAGGTTCCGCAGTTCTTCTACCGTGGCGCCCCGGTACTCGGCGTCCTGTACCTCGCGGAAAAATTTATTCCGGATCAGCCGCACCGGGGTAAGTTGTTTCATAATCAGTTGTGTATCACCTTCCTGCGTATCGATTACGGCCTGTTTGAACGCGGCATGAGAGGAGGCCTCCTCACTGGCCACGAACCGGCTGCCCATTTGTACGCCTTCGGCGCCCAGCACCATCGTGGCCAGCATCTGCCTGCCGGTGGCAATGCCGCCTGCTGCGATGACCGGGATCTTTACCGCACCGGTCACAGCTGGTAGCAGCACCAGGGTCGTCGTTTCTTCACGGCCATTGTGCCCGCCTGCTTCAAACCCTTCCGCCACCACGGCATCGCAGCCTGCTTCCTCCGCCTTGCGGGCAAACCGGCTGCTGCTGACCACGTGCACCACGGTAATACCCTTTTCTTTTAAGACGCCGGTCCAGGTTTTCGGGTTACCGGCACTGGTAAAAACGATTTTTACCCCTTCTTCAATGATCACCTGTATATGCCGGTCGATATCCGGGTACAGCAGGGGTACGTTGACGGCGAAAGGCCGGCTGGTAGCCGCCCGGCACCGGCGGATATGTTCCTGTAAGACATCGGGGTACATGCTTCCGCTGCCCAGCATGCCCAATCCGCCTGCGTTGCTGACCGCGCTGGCGAGTTTCCACCCGCTGGCCCAGATCATGCCCGCCTGGATAATGGGGTAGCCGATACCGAAAAGCCGCGTAATGCGGTTGGAGAAAGGAGCCATAAGGAGGATAAAGATAACGTAGTCTTTAGTTTTAGTCTGCAGCCGGGAGGTCTATCTTCGTCATCGGCGGGTTCGGGCTGTAGATTGCAGGCGCTGAACTTTAAGCTGCGGCTGACAAGACTGCTCAACCCAGGTCAATGGTAGTATTGTCGCCGATATTCAGCGTACGGGCTTCGCCGCGCAAACCGGTATCGCTGCCGATGATGGACGATTCCAGCACGATGTCGTACAGGTTGGAAAACGAGCCGATGATCGAATTGCGCACGATGGAATAATTCATCCGGGTATGATCGCCGATGGTCACATCGGGGCCGATGATGGAGTTTTTGATATCGCAGCCTTCGCCGATGCTGACAGGCGGGATGATCACCGTGTTCTCAAACTCGTATTTTTTGCCTTCCGGGAGGTTGAATTTTTTCAGCAAAATGGCGTTGGACTCGAGCAGGGTTTCCTTGCGGCCGCAGTCGAACCAGTTGTCTACCTTGAAAGGCTTGAACTTGATGCCCTGGCGGAGCATGCAGTCCAGCGCATCGGTCAGGTTGTATTCACCGTGCGTGCGCAGCCCCTGCAGGAAATTGCTTTCCAGGCAGTCGAACAGCTGGCCGCTTTCACTGATCTTGTAAATGCCGACCAGCGCCAGGTTGGACTTGGGGATATGCGGTTTCTCCACCACGTGGTCGATATAGCCGTTTTCATCGATCTCGGCTACGCCGAACTCGCGGGGATCGTCCACTTTGCGTACGCCGAGCAATGACCCCGGACTTTTTACCACTTCCTGCACGTCGTATTCGCAGATGGTATCGCCCAGCACCACCATCACTTCGTCGTTGTTCACGGCTGCTTTGGCCAGCTTGATGGCATGGCCGATACCCTGCCGGTCCACCTGCTGCACATAGTGCGCCTCTATATCGGGGTATTGTGCCTGAACGTAATCGCGGATCTTATCGCCGAGGTAGCCTACGATAAAGATAAATTCGTTGATGCCGGCTTCCCGCATCTGGTCGATAATGATGCTCAGCACCGTTTTTCCTGCCAGTGGAATAAGCGCCTTTGGTTGCGTGTAGCTGTGGGGACGCAGCTTGGTGCCTGCGCCCGCTACTGGTATGATCGCCTTCATTACCCTGTAGGATCTTTTGTAAGGAATTTTAAAGCAAACGAAAGTAATGATTTTTGCCGCAAACAAAAAAGTTCTGCGCAGCGCCGCATTTTCAAGCTGTTGCACACGTACATTTGCGTCCTTAGCAGCCCGGGAGCGCTGACCGGCCTATAAAAACCCTCCGCCTCTCCGGCTTTTTAACCTTTGAAATTTTCGGCATGCAAAAAGATACACAGGTCTTCGACCTGATCGACCAGGAACTACAACGTCAGCGCAATGGTATTGAGCTGATCGCTTCGGAAAACTTTACCTCCCTGCAGGTGATCCAGGCCATGGGTACCTGCCCGACCAATAAGTATGCGGAAGGCTATCCCGGCAAACGCTATTACGGCGGTTGCGAGATCGTGGACCAGATCGAAACCCTGGCGATCGAAAGGCTGAAAAAAGTATTTAATGCCAGCTGGGCCAATGTGCAGCCGCACAGCGGGGCGCAGGCCAATGCGGCCGTGTTCCTGGCCTGTGTGAAACCCGGCGAAAAAGTGCTGGGCCTGGACCTGAGCATGGGCGGGCACCTGACGCACGGCAGCCCGGCCAATTTCAGCGGTAAAAACTACCAGGCTTTGTTTTACGGGGTGAAGAAAGAAACCGGGCTGGTAGATTATGACCAGCTGGAAGCTACGGCACTGAAGGAAAAGCCGAAAATGATCATCTGCGGCGCCTCTGCCTACAGCCGCGACTGGGATTACAAGCGCATCCGTGAAGTTGCCGACCAGGTTGGTGCCATCCTGTTTGCCGATATCGCGCACCCGGCCGGGCTGATCGCTACCGGTCTGCTCAATGATCCGTTCGAACATTGCCATATCGTATCTTCTACCACGCACAAGACGCTGCGGGGGCCGCGGGGCGGTATCATCATGCTGCGCCATGATTTTGAGAATCCCTGGGGCATCAAAGACCCGAAAGGAAATACCCGCACCATGAGCCAGCTGCTCGACCTGGCGGTATTTCCCGGTACGCAGGGCGGCCCGCTGGAGCATGTGATCGCCGCCAAAGCCGTGGCTTTCGGCGAGATACTGGCCGACGATTTCAAGGCTTATGGTAAGCAGATCATTGCCAATGCACAGGCCATGGCCAAAGCCCTCGTGGGCCGCGGGTACGACCTGATCAGCGGCGGTACGGACAATCACCTGATGCTGATCGACCTGCGCAATAAGAACCTGACCGGTAAAAAAGCTCAGGAAACGCTGGATAAAGCGCATATCACACTGAATAAAAATGCAGTACCGTTCGACGATAAGTCGCCGTTTGTAACCTCCGGTATCCGCGTCGGCGTACCTGCCGTTACCACCCGCGGCATGAAGGAAGCGGATATGGATACGGTGGTAGATATGATTGACAGGGTGCTGATGAACAGTGATGATGAAAAGTCCATTCAGGATGTAAAAGCGGAGGTAAAAGAGTTCATGCAACGCTTCCCGCTCTATCCTGAATTGGCATAAGCAGTAAAAAGTTCCGATATTTAGACCATTAAAAACATCCGCCATGATCCAGCGCCAGCAAAGTCTTTGGTTATTGTTAGCCGCGGTGGCTTCTTTTTTCAGCTTCCAGTATCCGTTTTATACCGGCAATAAAATTGAGAATAACAGTACGCTCTTTGCCGAACTGGAAGCAGGCAGCACCATGCCACTGCTGCTGCTGACGGGATTGTCCATCCTGCTGGCTCTCATTACGATCTTCCTGTATAAAAACAGGAAGACACAGTTCCGGATGGCAATTGGGGGCATTGCCCTGTCTGCGCTTCTGCTGGTACTTTATTTCCTGGAAATGCAAAAATTTATTAGCGGCAATTTTGCTTTGTCCTGCATCGGGGTGTTGCTGATCCTCATTGGTTACCTTATGGCGGCACGCGGCATCCACAGGGACCAAAAACTGGTGAGGAGCCTGGACAAGCTGCGCTGATTCTTTACGATCTTCCTGCACACGATCGGACCTGACTGCCCGGTAGCTGATTATCGTGTAATTTGCACCGGGTTTATGCTATGGCACATTATGTAATCACAGGCGGTGCTGGTTTTATCGGCAATCATCTTATTCGTACGCTGATTGCTGCCGACCCGGCTGTGTCCATCACCTGCATCGACGACTTCGATCCTTTTTACGATCCGGCTATCAAGCAGCTCAACATAAAGGATTTCAGCACCCACCCCGTTTTCCGGTTATTAACGTATGACCTGGGCGCCACGTCAGCAGATGAGCTGGCCGGCGCTGTTCCCGAACCCGTAGATGCAATTATCCACCTCGCTGCCAAGGCAGGAGTACGGCCCAGTATTCATCACTCGTCGGCATACCAGCAGGCCAACGTGATGGGGCTGCAGCACCTGCTCGATTTTGCCGTTCAGAAAAAAGTCAGCCAGTTCGTGTTTGCGTCCAGCAGCAGCGTGTATGGCGTAAACGATCATTATCCCTGGAAGGAAGAAGAGCAGCTGATGCCGATCAGCCCTTATGCCAGCACCAAGCTCTCCGGCGAGATGCTGGGGCATGTGTACCATCATTTGTTCGGGATACGGTTTATTGCACTCCGTTTTTTCACCGTATACGGCCCGGCACAACGGCCCGACCTGGCCATTCATAAATTCACCAAAGCCATCCTGAAGGGCGGGCCGGTCACCATGTATGGCGAAGGCACTACCAGCCGCGACTATACCTTCGTAGGAGATACGGTGCAGGGCATCATCGGCGCCCTGTATTATGACAAGACGGGGTTCG
>JBEVLT010000394.1:0-3196 GCA_040509055.1 Chitinophagaceae bacterium | reverse complement strand
TCGCCTGGCAAGTAAGCTTGCCGGCTTCGCAATAAAAAAGCCCCTGGCTATCGCCAAGGGCTTTGTTTGTTTCGTCGGGAAGACAGATTATTTCATGATCCTCAATGAGGGGTACTGAAACAATCAAAGCCTTTCCTCGCTTCGCTCGTCCGGGGCCTTGTTATTTCTGCGCAGTGCAAGCAAGCTTGCCTGCTCCAAAACAACAAAGCCCCTGGCTATCGCCAAGGGCTTTGTTTGTTTCGTCGGGAAGACAGGATTCGAACCTGCGACCCCCTGGTCCCAAACCAGGTGCGCTACCGGCCTGCGCTACTTCCCGATCCTTCTTTTTGCCGTCTTTGCAGACGGATCAAAATAGGGAGTGCAAAAGTAAGGGTTTGAACCCAATGAGCCGGGAAAAGTTCAGGCTTTTTCCAACTCCTTACATACTGGGGTCATCTTGTGCGGGTTAGCTTTCAACAGGGGCTGCCGGCGCTTCCTTTTTTGATCTGCCGGCCAATTTGCTTTTCACCCACTTTTCCAGCCAGCGGTGCAGCGGCACCAGCGCCGAGCCAATACCGATATTAATGAAAATGACCACGGCCGGGGCTTCCCTGGCCAGCTGTACCAGGTATATGATGGCGGGCCGCATCAGCATGACGATGAACTCAAAAGTGAGCAGCAGCATCAGGATGCTGAGGAAATTGATGGTTTTGGGTTTTACCCTGCGGCGGCTCAGGAACAACAGTGCAAAAAAGAAGACCGGTAGGAATATACCGATCCCGGCCAGCTGCAGGTTCTTTTGGTAGGCTTTATCCTCTTTCCGCTTTTGCTCGGCAATTTCCTGCTGGCGGATGCTTTCCGCAAAGGACAGGTTTTGCACTTCCCGCACCTTTTCCTGGCTGAACAGGCTATCCTTTGCCACCAGGACGATCTCCTGGTAATGAAAGGCGCTGTCGATCTGTTTTTTCTCCCTGAAATAAGCAGCCAGGAAGGCGCTCGCATCGAGCAACTTAGACGTAAAACCCGCCTCGTCGCTGGTGAGTACCGACCGGCGGGCATAATACAGGGCGGAATCCGGCTGGCCGCCTTTTTTGAATAATTCGGCCATTGCCAGGGAAGTCTGAGCAATACCTTCCTTGTCATCTACCTGCTCGTAATAGGGAATGGCAAGCCGGTAATATTCCAGCGCGATCCCCGGATTGTTCATTTTAAGTTGGATCCAGCCCAGGTTGCTGGTACTGTTGCCCAGCGCATCCAGGTCATTCAGCTTGCTGGCCAGCTCGTATCCCTGCTGTGTGTAAATACGGGCAGAATCCAGCTTGTTGGTAGTCAGGTACGCGGTGCCCAGATTGGAAAGCGCTGTTTGCAGCACCCTGTCATGACCAATCTGTTCCGCAATCGCCCGCACCCGCAGCAGCAGGTTGATATGCTGGCGGTAGTCGCCCTGGTCGGCATAGATCCCGGCTATATTTCCCAGGTTCTTGGCGATCGAGAGCTGATCCTTTCTTTTTTCATTGATCTGTAATGCGGACAGTAAGCTGCTCAATGCCCTGGGGTAATTACCGGTCTTGTAATAAATGATCCCTTCCATGTTCAGTCCATTGGCCTGGCCTTTCAGATAGCCGGCCCTGCGGGACAGCTCCAGTCCCTGGTGTACCAGCAGCAAGCCGCTGTCAGGCTTTGAAAAGGAATAATACCTGCCAACATCGATCAGGATATTGGCCCGGGTCGTATCGTCTTTGGCAGCGGTAAGCATCCGGTTGAGGCTGTCGATGACCTGGCGTTGTGAGTGCGCTGCTGTGAGGCAAGCCAGCAGCAGGAGGGTGGCGGTTATTTTTTTCAAGGCTGTAGTTTGGTTCCGGAAAGTACGAAAAAGAAACAGGAAGGAGTTGATGGTTTCACTACCAACGCAGGAGCTGCATGATAAATGGCTGGCAGTAAAAATTAGTCTGTAATTTGGCGGACTAATAAATTCCGATAATCTTGTGCATCAAATTCCGATAGCCGGCAATTCACTCATGCCTGGAACAATGTAACTTTTGCAGCCGGCGAGCTCAAAAATCCCAAACGCAATATCGGGCTCGGCCTGCTGCTGGGAACCCTGGCGGACATTTTTGTTCCGGTTAATTGTTGAGCTTAGCAGCCTGCCCGGAAAATCGATCTCAAATCAATATTTACCAGTAGTTTGCAACGCGGGCAGCTACCGTAAGACAGTAAAATAAGGGATGAGACCAACGAAATTATTCCAGGATTTTTTTGCCAGCGAGAAGGCCGGCGGACTGATATTAATTGCCTGCACAGCCCTGTCGCTGCTGCTGGCCAATTCAGGCTGGGGAGCCGGCTACCGCAATCTCTGGCAAGTTTCTGTGGCCGGCCACAGCATTGCGCATTGGATCAACGACGGATTGATGACCATCTTCTTTTTGATGATCGGCCTGGAGCTGGAGCGGGAGATATATAAAGGTGAACTTTCCAACCCCAAGGACGCGCTGCTACCGGTTTTTGCAGCTACAGGCGGAATGATCGTGCCGGCCGGCATCTACCTGCTGTTTAATATCGGGTTGCCGACCCAACCCGGAGCAGGTATTCCCATGGCCACCGATATTGCTTTTGCCCTGGGTGTATTGTCTTTGCTGGGTAATCGCGTACCTGCTTCGCTCAAGGTATTCCTGACCGCGCTGGCAGTGATCGATGACCTGGGGGCCATCCTGGTCATCGGGATTTTCTATACCAAGGCCATTCTTTGGACAAACCTGTTGCTGTCGCTGGGTGTTTTTGCCCTGTTGCTGGTTTTTAACCGGCTAAGGGTCAGGAACCTGGTTCCTTACCTCATCGGGGGAGTGGCGATGTGGTATTTTATGCTGCATTCAGGCGTGCATGCTACGATCACAGGAGTATTGCTTGCCTTTGCCATTCCGTTTGGCAGGGGAGACGAACAATCGGGCTCATACATCCTGCAGCGTGCTTTGCATATTCCTGTTGCCTTTATCATTCTTCCCGTATTTGCACTGGCCAATACCAGTATCGTCTTCAGCGGGGATATCGGCCAGGCGCTGACCGCCAGGTACAGCCTGGGTATTGCCGCCGGGCTGGTGGTCGGCAAGCCGCTGGGCATTTTTCTCTTTACCGTACTGGCCCTTGCGCTGGGTATTTGCAAGCTGCCACAGGAGTTGAACCGGAAAATGATATTCGGCGCCGGGCTGCTGGGCGGTATCGG
>JBEVLT010000393.1:0-3745 GCA_040509055.1 Chitinophagaceae bacterium | reverse complement strand
TGATTTCTGTGCTTTTGCACGGAAGGGTAAGTGGATATAATTAATATTGCGATTCTTCTAAAGTAATTGAAGCAATTCGCTTAGAGTCTCGGTTCTGAAACGTCGGAAATTTCATGCCACGAGAACAATAAGTGAAGGGCTCACGTCTTAAGGCGTGGGCTTCCCTTATTCGTGGCAGGGCCTCCGACGGCCTCAGAAGCGGTAAGTGGGGGCTTACGCCTTTTTTGCTAAGAGTTTTTGCTGATGTGAGCTAAGTGTTTTACATTAGCTCAGGCACGATTCTCCCCTGCGACTCTGTTGAAGATTGAAGTTAATTGAGTCGGAGCCTCATCATTCAACCTTATCCACGTGAATGGTGATTGTTCCATTAAAACAGAGAAATCAATTAATCGTGCTGTCTCCGGTAAAAGACGATATACAGGACTATGTGCAGGCCTTCAGGCGGGGTGAAGAAGCAGGGTTTACCTATTTTTTCAATTCCTTTTATAAGGCCTTGACATACTATGCTTTCCGCATCATCCAGGACCGGCAAACAGCCGAAGAGATCGTGAGTGATTCTTTCATAAAAATCTGGCAGCGCCACGAGACCTTCGAGCATGTCCGCGTCATCAGGTCGTGGCTGTATACCACCGTTCGTCATTCGTGTATCGACTGGCTGCGCCAGCGGCAAACGGCTGCGGAGCATGAGCAGCGGCTGGCCGACCGGCTGAAGGATGCGGTGGAAGCCAGCGTGCTTCATGAGCTGATCCGGGCCGAGGTGATCCGGGAAATCCATGCAGCCATTACAAACCTGCCACCGCAATGCCGCCAGGTGTTTAAGCTGCTTTATATCCAGGGCAAATCGCTGAAGCAGGTAGCCGAAGAAATGCAACTCTCCATTCATACCATCAAGAACCAGCGGGCCAGGGGGCTTACCATCCTTAAAAAGACCGCTTTTGAGTTGTATATCCTGCTGGCCTGGCTTCCCGTTCTCCTGCACGAATAAAAAATTTTACTCTTTTTTTAGTACTCCTGTTGCTTTTTTACGTGTCAGTAAAAGAGCATGAGTCATTATCCCTCCCATAAAGACATATTACAGTCGGACGAGGCGCAGCGCATTACCGGGCTTATTACCGGGTATGTCAGCCAGTCGCTGACGGTACAGGAGCAGGATGAATTGGAGGAATGGGTCGCGGCAAGCGAACGAAACAGGTTGCTTTTCGAAGAGCTGACGGATAAGATCAAAGTACAGCATACGCTGGACTGGCTCGATAAAAGCGATGCTCCCGACAGGCTGAAAAAGCTGAAAAAACAATTACGGTTTACAGACAGTAAAACCCGGCTCCGTGGCCGGAAAACATGGCCTTATACAATAGCCGCCTCGCTCCTTATTATAGCCGGGTTGTCCGTTTACATGCTTTTTTCCAGGCATGCGGGTAAAACCAATCCCGGTATTGCTGCGGTGCCCCAGGATGTAGCGCCCGGCGGTGGGAAGGCAACGCTGATCCTTGCAGATGGGTCCCGGATCCTGCTCGAGAATGCGGGGGAGGGTATGCTGGCTACACAGGGCGGTAGCCAGGTGATTAAACAAAATGGGCAGTTGCTATATACTTTGCGTGACTCCGGGCAGGCTGAGGCGCTGTTCAATATGGTCACGATACCCCGGGGCGGTAGTTATCCTCTCACCTTATCCGATGGTACACGGCTGTTGTTGAATGCAGGCTCTTCCATCCGTTTTCCTGCAGTATTCACCGGCCAGGAACGGAGGGTAACTATCTCCGGGGAAGTTTATTTTGAAGTGGCGAAGAACCCTGGTATGCCCTTCAGGGTGGACGTGGAAGGAAAGGATATGCAGGTGGAAGTAGTAGGCACGCATTTCAACATCAACTCGTATGACGATGAAATGCAGACACAAACCACGTTGCTGGAAGGGTCGGTGAAAGTGTCAACGGGCAATCAAATGCTTTTGCTGAAGCCCGGGCAGCAGGCACAGCTTGACAAAGCAGGCTCCCTGCGCAAGGTCAACCATGTAGATACCGGGGCCGTAGTCGCCTGGAAGCAGGGCCTGTTTCAGTTTGAAAATGCCGGTATCCATACCATCATGCGGCAGTTGTCACGCTGGTATGATATCGACGTCAGTTACGAAGGACCCGTTCCCGACATACTGACCACTGGCAAGGCACCCCGTAATATCAGTTTGAACAATCTTTTAAAGATCCTTTCGCTTACGGGCATAAGGTATCATATACAAGGAAAGAAACTGACCATTTTACCCTGACAATACGGATAACCGTTATAGATTCTGACATGAACGGGTATTTATCGATATCTGCTTGCTTTAGCTGTCCATAAAAAAAGCGTTCCGGTGAGGAAGACCGGAACGGTGTATAAGATCAATCATAACAAACTGCGTAGAATGTCACTTTTAACCTTACGGTTTAAAGGTAGTAATTCCTTTGTCTTTTTTAAACCGGAATTTTCACGAACGACAATCCGTCAAACGGGGAGAATCATGAAATTGACTGTCTTACTGGTACTGGCAGCCTGCTTACAATCAGGCGCAAGGGGATTTGCCCAGATTACCATATCTGAGACAAATGTGCCGATCAAGAAGGTGTTTGACCAGATCGAAAAACAATCAGGATACCTTTTCTGGTATACCAATGCCGTGCTGCAGAAGACGCACCCCGTCACCATACATGTAAAGAACACAGATCTGCAAAAGGCGCTGGACATTTGCCTGGCCGGTCAGCCGCTGGTGTATAGTATCGTAGAGAAAGTGGTCGTGATCAAGGAGGATGCCCAAAAGGCGGAGAAGCTATTTTCATCCCCGGTACCTGCTCCTGCCACCATTCAGGGTGTAGTTACAGATGAAGCCGGCAAGCCATTGGAAGGCGCTTCCATACAGATCAAGGGCACCACCAGGGGTACGTATTCAGATGCTGCGGGAAATTTTGAGCTGAAGGATGTGGAAGAGACTGCAACGCTGCTGATCCAGTTTACCGGATATGGAGCCAGGGAGATCAGGCTGTCCGGGGAAACATATATCATATGTAAGCTTTCAATTGATGTGAGAGACCTGGCAGATGTTAACATACAGGTATCGACAGGGTATCAGGTAATACCCAAAGAGCGGGCAACAGGTTCATTTACGTTCATCGATAATAAGCTTTTCAACCGCCGGGTCTCGATGAATGTTCTCGACAGGCTGGATGGAGTGGCCAGCGGTTTATTGTTTAACCGGAATAAAAAGGCGGCTGCCAACGAAGCCCAGATTACGATCAGGGGCAGAAGTACCATATTTGGACAGCCTGATCCGTTGATTGTAATTGATAACTTTCCCTATGATGGAGATATCAACAATATTAATCCAAACGATGTGGAGAGCATTACCCTGCTAAAAGATGCCGCGGCTGCATCGATCTGGGGGGTTCGTTCGGGAAATGGTGTGATTGTAATTACTACAAAAAGCGGAAGAATCAACCAGAAGCCTAAGGTTTCATTCAATTCAAATGTAACTGTAAGCAGCTCGCCTGATATGTATTATCGTCCTGTGATTAACACCTCTGATTATATTGACATGGAGCTGTTTCTGTATTCAAAGGGCTATTTTAACGCACGTATCACCAATCCTTACCAATCGATCTCGCCGACCGTGGAAATCCTGGCCAGGCGGAAAGCCGGTCTGATCTCGTCAGCAGACTCTGCCAGCCAGATCGACAAGCTGCGCGGCTATGATGTGCGGAGAGACTTGAGTCGATTTTTT
>JBEVLT010000392.1:0-21152 GCA_040509055.1 Chitinophagaceae bacterium | reverse complement strand
GGTAGTGCGTGATGGCGTCAAACGACAACTGGCCGACCGTGGTACGCAATACACGCGCATTGGTGCCCGCCATGCCTCCATCCTCCTCTGCCAGCTGCATATGCGGGTAGTCGCGGAAATAGGTCAGGTTCAGCACCAGGCAGGGCGAGCCGGTGTCCAGGATAAAATTGCCTTCCGTGGAGTCGGCTTTGGCCTTGATCAGGATCAGGTTACCCGCCCTGCTGAACGGGATCACGCAGGATACCGAATCGTTGCCCCCATCCCCCAGGGTATTGAATGTAATGGACAGCTCCTTGTTCAAAATGGTGTCCTTTTCGGCGCCCATGGCATTGACCTGCCGCGGCATGCAGAGCAGGCAGGCCAGACCGATCAATCCCGATAAGCAATGGACACGCCGGAAGAGCATGGTTGATTTTGTTGCGGTAAAAGTAAACGATCTGCCGGGATACAGGGACCTGCCGGTATATACGGGGCAGGCGGATGACGGAAGGGCACAAAAGTTAAAGCCATTAAGATTTATTTTTCCACGAAGTCCATTTCTTTTCCGAAGGTCTCTTTGGTGTACAGCACCGAAACAAACCCGATCACCACAACCACCGCCCCGGTGATCCAGGCCGCGGTGACATAGTCGTTCAGTACCGTTTTGCTGCGCAGGAACTGGAACAGCAGCAGGATGAGCGGCAGGAAGCCCCTGACCAGGTTGGGAATAGAGATGGCGGCCGTGGCGCGCAGGTTGGTGCCAAACTGCTCCGCGCTCATGGTGATATAGATCACGGAGATGCCGGAGCCAAAGCCCAGGCCCATGCACAGCAGGTACATGTTGGTGGCGCTGCCGCCGCCCCGCAGGGCAAAGAACAGTACGATGAAAACGGCGAGGATGCCGTAGTAGATCAGCAGGGTCTTTTTGCGGCTCCTGATCACGTTGCTGAAGATACCGGCGCCCAGGTCGCCAAAGGCCAGCGCCGCATACTGGAGCATCAGGGCTTTGGGCTGATCGAACCCCGTTATTTTAAACTCACGGGCAAACTCGTCTGAAAAGCTGATGAGTACCCCGATCACGTACCACACGGGCAGACCGATAAAGATGGCGCGCATGTAGCGGACAAAGCGTTCGCGGTTGTTGAACATCATCAGGAAATCGCCCATCTGCACATTGGCGTGTTTTACCGAATCGTACATCCGGCTTTCCAGTACGCCCACGCGCAGGAACAGCAGGGCGATGCCCATGCCGCCGCCGATGAAATAGCACAGCCGCCAGTTTTCGCCGCTCAGATCGTATACGAAGTAAGCAGCGATCATGCCCAGCACCCCGCTGGTGGCAATGATGGTAGCCGCAATGCCGCGTTTTTCTTTGGGCAGCGTTTCGCTGGTGAGGGTGATGCTGGCGCCCAGCTCGCCGGCAATGCCGAGCCCGGCAATAAACCGCAGCCAGGTATACTGGTCAATGTCTTTTACAAAACCATTAGCGATGGTAGCGGCCGAGTACAGCAGGATGGAGCCGAACAGCACGCTTTTTCTTCCCTTCTTATCGCCCAGGATGCCCCAGAGAATACCACCGACCACCAGGCCGATCATTTGCCAGCTGATGATGTTTTCACCGATGTCTTTCATCCGGTCCGGGGCCACGCCCAGTTCGGCAAAACTTTTTTTGCGGACCACGCTGAAGAGCAGCAGGTCATAAATATCTACAAAGAACCCGAGCGCGCCGACAATGACGGGCAGGGACAAGATACTGTTTCGTTTTGGCTGCATCGATAGATGGTTATGCTTGTGCAAGCGTAGTGACGGTACCGTTGTTGATGTATCGGAAGGGAAGATAAGTGTTTTCCGTGTTCAACTATCCTGTGGATGGTCTGCATGATGCCTGGCCGCCTGCCATTGTGCTGCTGTCAGCTCAAACCGCTTCTCGCCATTGGGGCGTAAACCCCTGTCCTGCCAGCCGGCTTTCCGGTAAAACCGCTCGGCCCTGGTGCCGGGCGCCGTACCGAGCCAGATAAACGTCTCTCCCTGGCTGAAATACCAGTCCAGCATGGCATCGTGCAGCCTGCGGCCGATGCCCTGTCCTTCGTAACCGGGCAACACGAACAGAGCCCATACATTGTGATCGGTGTTGTCCACGATGGCGAATCCTGTTACCAGTCCACCGGTCTCGCACACCCATCCCCTGCCGCGCTGCGACAGGTAGGTGATATAGTCCTGTTCGGTCACCAGCCCGGGATCGGACAATTGGTTTTCGGTTACCGAAAGGCGTAACACGGTCAGTTGAGGGATGTCTGTCAGGATGGCCTGCCGCAGCTGCATGGTTGGGTCTTGTAAAATAGGATACAAGATACGCTGTCGTAAAAGATAAATGCATAGTTTGGTGTACCATTATAACACCATCATCCCAACACCATGACAACCGAAACCATCGAACCGGCCGCATCGGCCGAACTGGGCCGCCTGGGTGTGCTGCACCTGAAACGCATCTGGTCCAAATCCCTGCTGAAAAGGGCCGGGCAACTTTCGGCCACGGCCTATGGCGAAGAGTGGAAAATAGACACGACCCTGCTGGGCGTGCTGGGGCTGGGCCTGGAGCAAACACTGGTCTACCTGTACAATGCGCATCCAGATTTTGATGCATTTGAAAGCTGGATCATGGAGGTAAACGGCGGCTGGCCCGACCAGGCAAAGATCGATGCGTTCAATGCTTATGTTACCAGCCGGGGCAAACACTATGAAAAGCCAGCCGCCCATGTAGCTGTGCTGAGTGATGCCGACCTGGATAGCTGGAACGAAAACGGGTATGTGATCATCCGCGAAGCCATATCCAAACAAGACTGCCTGGAAACGGTGGCGGCCATCTGTGATTTTATCGGTGTAAAGGCAGACGATCCTGCCACCTGGTACCAGCCCCACCCTGCCCGCCAGGGCATCATGGTACAACTGTTCCAGCATGCGGCATTGGAAAAGAACCGGCGGTCGCCGCGGATACGCATGGCTTACGAGCAGCTCTGGGGCCGCCAGGATCTGTGGGTGAATGCGGACCGGGCAGGATTCAATCCGCCGCAAACAAGCGGCTGGCAGTTTCCGGGGCCTGATCTCCATTGGGATGTGAGCCTGCAGCTGCCAATTCCCTTTGGTTTGCAGGGCATCCTGTACCTGGCGGATACGCAGGCCAACCAGGGCGCTTTTACGCTGGTACCGGGTTTTCACAACCGGATCGAAGCCTGGCTGAACGGATTGCCTGCCGGTGCCAATCCCCGCACACAGGATATTCATGCGCTGGGCAGCCGGCCGGTGGTAGCCAATGCCGGCGATTTCATCATCTGGCACCAGGCGCTGCCGCATGGCAGCAGTCCCAACACCTCATCACTGCCGCGGTTTGTGCAGTACATTAACTATGCACCGCTGGACGAAGAGATCAGGGAGGAATGGATATAAACAGCGACCTGCCCGGACCGGGATCCGGCAGGCAGGCCGCTATCTGTTCTTGACGTGCTGGTCTATTCTTTTGGAAAATCGGCCCCGGTAGTGGTTTCTTCCCAGGCGTCGATATCGGCTTTCAGTTCGTTCAGCTTGTTGCGGGCGCCTTTGAGGGCCGCAGCTCCCAGCAGCAGCCGCAGGGGCGGGTTTTCGGCTTCCACGGCTTTTACGATCGCTTTGGCCGCCCGCACGGGGTCGCCGGGCTGGTTGCCGCTGTAGCCGCGGATAGAGTCGCGGTTCACATGCGCCGAGGCTGCATAATCTTCGATCACGGTCTTGCTGTTGTTGGCCGAGCGGCCTGCCCAATCGGTACGGAAGCCGCTGGGCGCAATGACGGTGACTTTGATACCCAGATGCGCCGTTTCCTTGGCCAGCGCTTCGGAATAGCCGAACACGGCAAACTTGGTGGCATTGTAAAAGCCGACAGCCGGGAAAGCCACCAGTCCGCCGATGGAAGCGATGTTGATGATATGTCCGCTCTGCTGGCCGCGCATGACCGGCAATACTTCTTTCGTTACATTGGCCAGTCCAAAAAAATTGATCTCGAACATCCGGCGTACTTCTTCTTCCTCGCTTTCTTCGATGGCGCCGAAATAGCCGATGCCGGCATTGTTCACCAGCACATCGATGCGGCCGAATCGCTGCTGTGCTGCCGCCACCGCAGCGCTGATCTCATCCGGGTTGGTCACATCCAGTTGTACGGCAATGGAAGAGTCGGGGTAAGCCGAGGTAATATCTTTGATGTCGTCGGTGTTGCGGGAAGTGACCACGGCCTGGTAGCCCAGCTCCAGCACATGGCGGGCCAGCTCACGGCCAAATCCGGTAGAGCAGCCGGTGATAAACCATACTTTCTTCATAACATTTGATTTTTGTCTTGTAAATGGATCGTCCTGTGGCGAACGGAAACCTATAACAAGAACCGGGCAGGAATTGTTGGGCAATACGGGATATTACCGGTGCAGGAGCGAATAGACAGCGGTATCCATAAACCGGCCGCGGAAACAAAAATCTTCCCTGAAATAGCCTTCCCGGACGAAACCGGCCGATTCCAGCAAGGCAGCGGAGGCCAGGTTGTCGGGGTCGATCCGGGCTTCGAGGCTATGGAGCTGCAGGGTGGCAAATGCATACCCGATGACCGCCAGCAGTGCTTCTTTCATAATGCCTTTGCGCCAGTGATCGGGGTGGAGAGCGAAACCGACTTCGGCGCGGTAATTCTCCGGCTGCATATTCCAGAGGCAGATGGTGCCTGTCACAACGGCCGGGTTATCCTGTTGTACAATTCCCCACAGGATCCCTTCGCCTGTATCGGCATTGGTATGGATGCGGTGGATAAAATCAACAGCCTCCTGCACCGAGACCGCCGGTTCTTTGTGCACATAGCGCAATACCGTCTCATCGGACCGCAGGAAGAAGATAGCGGCACGATCATCAACGGTCAGCCGGCGCAGGACCAGCCGGTTGGTTTGCAGTTCGGGAAAAGGTTGAAAGTTTAGCGCCGCCGGCATACAGGATGTTTGACTAAATATACTGTAAACCGTAGCGTGAACCAAGCATGACAGGCTTGCTTGGTGTTTTGCAGCTACCGTATATTTTTGCGGGAGATGGGCGATAAACGCCGGCAAAAGCCGGGAAGGCCGCTCATTTCCGGAACAGCATCTTGTCAATGTATTTATCTGTTTTATCAGCGTTTTGCACCTTCTGGTAAAAAGCCTCGTAATACGCCTTGATAAACGCTGCCAGCGGTGTAGCGATAAAGGCGCCCATCACCCCGAATGCAGCCGACATTGCCAGCAGCATCACGAGTATGGATACAGGATGGAGCTTCATCGTTTTGGATCGTATGCGCGGAATGACAAAATCGCCGATGATCTCATCGAGAGCGATATAGAACAGGGCCACCCATAATGCCGTAGCCGGCGAAATGGAAAAGGCGATCAGTATCGGGGGGACGGACATGATATAAAAGCCGATCTTGGGAATGAGCTCCGCAAAAAAAGTAACACCGGCCCATACCCATACGCCTGGTATTCCCATAAAGTACAGGAAGAACCATACGATGGTAGCCCGTAAGGCGCCGGCCATCACATTGGACCACATCCAGCCGATTGTCATTTTCGATGCATTGGAAAAGGCTTCTGCAGCTTTCTCCCTGCGGTCTTCGCGGAAGCAGGAAAGATAGAGCGCCAGCAGCGGCCCGGGATTGATCAGCATGTAAATGACAAGGCAGAAAAAGAAAATGATCATGAGCACCGTGCTGATGACCCCCAGCGAATATTGACCGATACGGTTGATAAACGGGGATAGCTGTGCCGGTGTGGGAGACAGGGAAGGGGCTTTTTCACCATCCATGCCATGGTCGTTCAGCCAGCTGGTTATATGCTGGTTGAGGTTTTCAAGATACTGCGGCAGGTTGGTCACCAGCAGCTGTACCTGGGTGACGATCTTGGGGATCACCATCCATCCTATCAGCCCAAATACGAGCAGCATGCCGAAAAACACCAGCAGCGAAGCTACCGTCCGCGATACGTTCTTTTTTTGCAGCCAGGTCACCGGCGCATTGAGCACGATCGTGATGACGATGGCAAAAAATAAAAGAATACAGACATCGATGACCTCGTGTACAAACCAGATAGCCACAAACAGGCCGGCTGCTAAATAAACGAGGCGTGAAAGCGTTTTATAATCCATCGCGGTATTCTCCTTTTCTAAAGATAGGCACTATTTTGACCGCCATCGTTCTTTTCACATCCGCCCTGGGTACCGGCAGCCCGGTACAATCACCGCTTTGCAGCAACTGTCATCCCGGATCATGGCCGGCAGGCAAAAGTTTAATGCAGGTTGTCAACTACCGTATAGCTAACGCGGGTGTACAGGGATTGACGCTTACTGTTTTCATCGGTATAATGAATTGTTACGGGGATCGAATATTTGCCGGGGATGGATGGAACAGTCTGTTTATATATCGCCATACCCTCGTTGTTCAGGACTGTTTTTATACCGTTTATGATGATCTGCGGATCGTTTCGCCCGGAAAAATAACCAATTCCTGCTTGGATCTCGATCTTCTCACCGGCGATAAGCTGCCTGCTGTTCTGGCCGACTATAGCAGAAATCAAGGTGAAATAGTCTACGATTTTGCCTACCTGCTCATTACAAAACGCGATCAGCCGGAGCTCGGCGACCCGGATATTGTTTACAAACCGGCTGAGCAGAGCAAGCGTAGATGCAGGGGCCGTGTGATCAAAAAAATACAGCGAAAAGTCCTGTGTTCCGGGATCAAGCGAGTCAAATCCTGGTGTTGTAAGGACAAGGGTCTTTGTAAAGGTCTGGCTGAATACCGGATCGATACTGAACAGATCGGATCTGTATTTTTTCAGCCGCCGGTACACCTCCTGCAATTTTTCTTTTTCAGGATGTCCTGTCTTTTTCACCATGAATTTCACAGAATCGATATAGCTCACCGTTTTGTCGGAAAGCTGGTGAATGCGTTCGGCGAGCGGGAACCAGATGGATGCTCTTTCCCGGCTGGCAGGGTCGGTTAATTTTTGTTGAAGCTGCATGCAGGTATGTACACTTTCCCTGCTGATCGTAAGAGATGCCTGATCCAGTCCTTCGCTAAGCACCTGCATGGTCTTATCATCGTCTTTTACGGGACTGCAGGCTGAGAAAAGAATAGCAATAAGAAACGTACAGGCTGTGGTAGCAGATGGCCGGCTTATCATTCCATTGGTTTTGCAATAAACGCAAATACCCGCTGTTTGGTATGCCGCCCTGGTTAGCCAATCCTACCTGAAAAAAATAAACAACGCTCCCACCAGCGTCAACGCGATGATCACTTTGCGGTAACTGTCATCTTTTATTACCGACACGATCCGGATGCCGGCCCAGAATCCGGCCACCAGCGCCGGCAGCAGCAAGAGGTCGATATGCAGCGTGGCCGGCGTGATGTTTTTCCAGTAGATCACCTGGAAGGGCAGCTTGAACAGGTTGATGATCAAAAACAGCCAGGCCGCCGTGCCGATGAAATTTTGCTTCGGCATCCGCATGGCCAGGAAATAGATGTTGGAAAAAGCACCGGCCAGGTTGCCCAGCATGGTGGTAAAACCCGATACCAGCCCCATCCCGGAGGCAAAGAGCGGGTGCGAGGGTACGCGGGTGGTTTTACGAAATTCCATGGCCACCACGATCACAACGGTGAGCAGGATGATGACGGCCATGATCCGGCGGAACAGAGCCTCATCGAGGCCTTTTCCTACAAACACGCCAATCAGGATGCCTGCAATGATCCAGGGCATGAGCCTGCGCAGGTGATGCCATTGCGCATGCCGGTGGTAATATGATACGGCCAGTATGTCGGCTGCGCACAGCAGGGGCAGCACAATGCCCGTTGACATTTTGCCCCCGAATACAAGGGCCATGATCGTCACGTTCATCATATCGATGCCTTTCAGGCCGGCTTTGGACAGGCCGAGCAGGAATGCGCCGAGCATGATCAGCAGCCACTGAACGGGTGTAAACAGGAGGAACATAGTCGCAAACGCTAAGAGCGGCGGAAGATACAATATAGCGCGCAGTTTATCAGCCGGGCAGCTGCTTTGGATCATCAAACCAGCGCATGCGGTAAGCATTCATGGCAGTATGCCCCAGCTTTTTGATCAGCCGGTAATTGACGATCACGCCTACCGGAGCGCCGATCACCGGGATCAGCTGCGCCATCTTGGCCAGGTCGATGTAATCGCGGTATTCCTGCTGGAAGTTGCGCCAGTCGAATTGGTCGATGTCTGACGGCAGCTCCCTGCTTTTCTGCTCCCAGTCCGTCATTTTCAGGTACACGGCTTTGCGGTGGGCATGGCTGGAAAAAGCCAGCTCGAAAATATGCAGCAGGTAGATCCGTTCTTTGTAGTCATCCAGATCGATGCCATACACGGCGGCGATATCGAAGAGCAGCTTTATTTTCAGCGCCATCAGGATGGGAAAATCGGCCAGCCCGAGCAGGATGCCGCCGGCCCCGGTAATGCCGCCTTCCACGGCCGCGGTGGTACGGTAAAACTTTATTTTTTCTGCCACTACCAGCTCCCGCGCCTGCAGGTCCTGGTTTTGCAGGGGCCTGGCAGTAGTATGTTTGGCGCCAAACAATACGCCCCGCACCATTTGTTTAATCGCGACGGTCACGGCCTGGTGCACTTTTTCCGGTATCCAGGAGTTGATCTTGTCCTGCGCTTTTTTGGACAGGTTGTTGAGCAGGGAGGGCCGGCGAAGCATTTGCTTTTGCCAGGCCCTTAACCCTGAAAGCGCCTCTTGCTGGTAGGTGTTCATAATTAGTATCGGGTTAAAATAACCCGGTCATTACCGGGCAGCGGTTTATGAATTGCCGGAATTATGGTGGTGCTCCACCCGGGTGATAAACTGGGTGTTGGTGCCTTGTTTGGCCAGCGCTACCTCGTTAAACCCCAGTCCTTTCAGGTCGTTCGACCACAGAATGCTTCCATTGGATGCCTCCAGGGCATAAATGCGTCCGTAGCAGCCGGCAAAGATCCTGCTGCCATCGATGAGCACGCTTACGTCTGCTCCGCGTGATCCGCCCAAAATTCCTTCCCGGAGCCTCGTGCGCCATAGCTCCTGCCCGCTGCCTGTATGAATGGCCGAAACAAAACCGTTGCAGCCGATGATCAGTAAATCTGTTTGCATGAATGAGGATTAAATAGTTGAGGTTGGATGTACAGCACTTCTCCTGTAGTCCGGGTTTATACTGTCAATGTATAAAGATACTTTTTACAGGCCAGCTTCTTGCCCGGCGCTGCCTGCCGCTTCTTTTTGTTAACTTTGAACAGCCTGTACGAACCGGGTCAACAATGATACGATGAAAAATACCTTTTTGTTACTTTTCAGCCTGGTGCTGGCTGCCGGCCTGTTTTCCTGCACTTCCGATCCTGATATGCCCGAACCCCCGGTGCCGGAGCCGAAACTGCTGAAAGAGTTCAGCACCTACAACATGCAGACCCGGAGGAACTCGCTTTGCTACGGCTTTGTCTATGACAACCAGGGGCGCACCACCCGGCTTACCCGTTTCTCGATAGATAGCAACGCCACTCCTATACTGCGGGATACGACAGCTGATTTTCATTTTACCTACGACGGCTCCGCTACCCTCCCTTCCGGTTACGTGGTACTGAGACAGGGATATTCGTTTCTGCACCTGTTGTATTACGATGCGCAGAACAGGCCATCCCTTGATTCCTGCAAGAGCGTGACGCCGGCCTTCCCTTCTACTTCCTATAATAATCTCGGAAGCAGTATTGCTTTTTCTTATAATGGGAACAGAACGACAAAGATCATCCGCAATTTTCCGGGCCGGGCCGACAGGATATGGGGTTTTGATACCCTTATTGCAGATAATAATGGAAATATCACAGAACAAAGCCTTATCATGTACTCCCCCACTTCGTCGGTCACGACAACCAAAGAGGTTATGGAGTACGGAACTGTTGCCAATCCTTTTCAGCCTGCCAATATTTCAGCCATTGTCATTGGCGGGGCGATGTTCATGAGCAAAAATATATTTACAAAATATACCAGCACGACCAGCAGTACCGGGGGCAGCGGTCCCTCTACGAGCACAGCCACGTATGAGCCTTTTCTGAACGCTAACGGGCAGGTGTCTTATTGCAATGTTTTGATGGGTGGGGCTCCTGCTGGTTATTTTTACCGGTATACGTATTACGAATAGGCGATAAGGACAATGGGACAATTGGACAATTGATAACATAACGGCCGGTTACCATTTCGCCAGGAGTTCATCCAGCGCTTCTTTCAGGGATGGTACATGGGTGCAAACCCTTGGGTCCATGATGTTGCCGCCAAAACCATCTGCTTCACCCGAAGCGGTTTTCGTTATTTCAAGCAGCTGCGGCCTGGTATACCGGGCATCCAGTTTTTCCAGGCTTTGGATGCAGATCACTTTTACAAAATTGCGGTAGCCGGTATCAACGATCACGCGGAGCAACGCTTCCGTAGCTGCTTTGCCCTTGCTGGCAGCTAATGCCCGGGCCCCGGATACCTGGTTGTGAAAGTTGGTGCTGTCATTCAGGAACGGTAATGCCAGCTTTGCGTCGATAGCCATGCCAAGATGAAATACGGTTTCCAGGGCAGCATGCTGGAGGAAAAAGATGTTCACTTCTTCTGCTGCAAAACCGGCTGGTTTTTGTGAGAGTTGTTCCTTAACAAATTGATCGATATAGGTTTTGTCATACGCCAGGTGATGGTAGTGCTGGAAGATGGCTGTCATGGTTTTTTCGTACACCGTTACCGGCACGGCGGCCTGGTGATAACTGTGACGGTAGGTTGCCATCACCTGCCCGGCTTTTACATAGCCAAATCCGGTGGTTGGCGTGGCGATGCAGTATGCACCGGTTTCATTTTGTTTGATAAAAAAGTAACAGCTATCCGCCCTGGCCATCCGGAATTCCGGTCCATGGCCTGAGCTGCTGCAGATATTCAGCAGGTAAAAATCCGTAATCACAAGACTATCCTTCAATTCCTTTCCGGCCAGTGTTCTGATCACCCGTATCGTTACACCTTTTTCATGGTCCACCTCTGTCACTTTTGCCAGTACAAAGGAGGCGGCTTCACGGATCACCTTGTCAGCCCAGGGTTCGTCCCAGGTAGTGGCAGTGGCAGAGCCTGCTGTAAACAGGAATGCCAGCAGGAGGAATTTGATTTTGCGCATAGAGCGTATGGTTTATAACAGATACCGGATGATGCTGCGGGAATAACTATTGCATAAGCTTGAAATACGTCACGGCAAACCGGCCATTCACCACCTTTCCCTGCACTTCCGCCTTGCGGATGGCATTGCAAAAACCGTCTTTGGCATGCGCGTCGCCATGCGCGTCGATATCCGTGCCGTCCACATAATAAGCTTTGCCGCCGCTGCGTACGGCCAGCGCACAATCGGCGCCGGTCAGGCCCAGCTGGCACATGCCGCAGGCCGTTTCCACCACCTGTACCGGCTGGGATGGATCGCGCCGGCTGATGGCAGCCCTGCTGAGCTGTACATTAAGAAATTCCCAGGCATACAGGTATACGTTGATGTCGCCCGGGTAGTCGTGTTTGCCCCCGTTTACTTTCAGCAGCCTGACCTCCGGTTGGCCGGGTGCGCTGTAGCTATAGCTTTCGATGGTCTTACCGTCGGCCGGATCGGTGTCGGGCAATGACCGCTTGACCGGCTGGCCATTGTAGCCGGCCAGCTGCGCCCAGTAGCGGAATGTGTTCTTGCTGCTGCGCACCACGCCATAGCTGGCATTGTTCACAAACATTTCTCCTCCCTCGTAGGGATTGGTGGCATCGAGCGTGCCGTTGATGATCAGCACCGGTACAGCTTTACCTGCAGCCGTGCAGTCGTTCGAGGCGGAATCGGGCAGGTTGGCCACGATGGCGGCAATGGCATGAATGCGGTGGGGCATGGTCATGGCCAGCTTGTAAGCCATGTGCCCGCCGCCAGAGAAGCCGGCTGCTGCTACCCTGTTCTCATCGATATGATATTTTGTTTTGAAATAGCCGATCATGGCTTCGAAAAAAGCATTGTCGTTGATGTTTTGCTGGTTGGCTTCCGAAGTGGCGTATTTGCGGCATTCGTTCCAGTAGTTTTTATACCCGTTGGGGTATACGACCAGCAGTTTTTCAGCAGCTGACCGGGCTTCCAGCGCGGCAGTGCGTTGCAGGATGTTCTTACCGGCGCCGCCGGAGCCGTGCAGCAGGAACAGCAGGCTGCCGCCGGTGATGTCGCCGGCCGGTTTGTTGAAATGGAAGCTGCGGTAATGGCCTTCGATCAGCACGGAATCGGTGATAAGCTGGCTGTGTGCAAGGACGCCCGCCAGGCAAAACAGGGAAACAAAAAAACATTTCATGCAATAAAGATAGTTAGGACATAAACATGAAGACCGGTCATTCTTCCATCAGGGCAGTCAGGGCTCCCTTACAATGCGGATGGCCTGTTCCAGTAGTTCGTCTGCCGGGTTTGCCACATCCGCAGCTGTCAGCGGGTGTCTGCGATCGATGCGGACGCCTTTGCGCTGGGCGGCCGTACCATCGGGGTAAAAGATCGCGTTGCCGGTGAAATAAAATTCGTAGCCGCCGGGCAGGGCCATTGTTTTTTCATCCCCGTCTGCGCCGGCCGAGCTCTCGCCGATGGTAATGCTTTTCGGAAAAAGATATTGCAGGTTCATGGTGTTCCACTCGCTCATGCTTAGCGTAGCGGGGTTTACGATGATGACGACTTTGCCCGGATACGGTGTATTGGCCGGTACGATATCCCGATCATAGTACGTGTCGGACCCGCTGTTGATCACATAGCTTCCGGGAGTCGCCTTGTTCACTTCGTAATAATCGGCATAGCGGTTGGGCGCCCGGCCAAATTTTTTGTATACATAGGTATGCACAAACCCTCCCCAGTCAGGATACCCGCGCATGTCGAAGATGATGCCTTTTTGCCGGCCGGCCACGCCCAGCAGGCTGTCCATCACCCGGTCAACCGCGCTATCCGGCTCGTTTTCGAAAAAGCGTGCGGTTTCAGTGATCTTAATATAGGCGATATCATCCTGCAGGATGTCGATCCGGTTATCGCTTCTCGGGGCAGGTTGCTTTGCGGTCAGGTAACGGCTAAGTATCCGAATGCTGGCGGTGTCCTTGTTGAAAGCAAACCGGGTTTTTCGGATGGCGGTAGTGCCGCCGCGTTTGACGGTGAGAAAAAAAGCGCTGCTGTCCGACCGCCACAGCAGGTTGGACGCATAGTCTGACAAGTGGTACAGGAGCGTTGGCCGGTTGGATGCGGACAACAATACAGCCACATCTGCTATCACGGCACGTACCGGCCGGTTGTTGATGGCTGTGATCCGGTCGCCGGGCTGCAGGCCTGCTTCGCGACAGAGCAAGGGAAGGATGGTATCCGTTACCACGATCTCGTTTTCCAGCACCTGGTAGGCAAAGGGAGGAAAAAAACTATTCCGGAAAATGGCCGTGCGGTACTTTACCTGGCGCACAAATTTAAAACTATGCGTGTCGTCGAAGCAGGAGATCACCTGTAACAGCAGCTTCTCGTAGACCATCCGCGAGGTGCAGGCGGCAAACAGGGGAATGGAAGCCCGCACCACGCTGTCGAAATTTTTATCCATCAGGTATTTGTGGGGAAACAGGTAGTCGGCTGCGCCCTGTATCCGGGCCAGGGCCAGCATTCGCAGGGCATACGGCAGGTTGACCGTATCGGCGGCAGCATAGCCGGGCTCGTTAGGAATATCTGTATGGTATCGCAATGCCGGAATGTACCGGTGGCTGGATTGTCCATACCGGTTGCTGAACAGGCGATTTAATTTGTCTTTGTTACTCCGGTTGATCAACTGGCCTTGCCGGAACCAGTCCAGGTCCAGGTTGCGGTAAATGACGCGAGCCGTATCGCTCCCTCCTCCACCAGGCGGCGGCGCCGGCAACCCGTCGAGAAATGCCGCCACGAAGGCATTAAAGGCATTGGTATTGCTGGCCTGCTCAGCGGCCGGCAGGTGGCGGAAAAACAGGGAGTCTGCATCGACCGGTCCGGCAGCAAGCGCCGGGTGGTAATACTTAATAAAATTCCAGAGCTTGAAAAACAGGAAGCGTTTTTCGGTGGCGGACGGGGTTTGTGCAGCGGTACGGCAGGCAACAGCCAGCAGCAGCGCTACAACAACAGGGTACATTTTTTTCATAGCGGATTAAAATCCTGTGTTTAGCAGGCTGCAAGTTATGATACCTTATGGGTACAGCAGTCCTGTTTTTGATTTTATTGGCCCCCGATTATTCGGCAAAACGATTATCTTTCGGCAAAAGAATATCCGCATGTGTTTCCGTGCTTTACTTGGCCTGTTTTGCCTCCTGGCAGCCGGCTCTGTCCCCGCCCAGGTACTTATCAAAAACGTGAATGTGCTGGACGTGGAAAATAAAAAGCTGCTGGCCGGCTACAACGTGGTGGCGCTGGACGGCCGCATCGTTTCCATCGACAAAGACCGGATGTACAAGCTGCCGGACGGCACGCAGGTGATCGACGGTACGGGAAAATACCTGGTGCCCGGGTTTACCGATGCGCACGTGCATTTTTTCCAGAGCGCCGGCCTGTATGCCCGCCCCGATGCCATCGACCTGCGCAAATACCGGCCTTACAGCGAAGAAGTGAAGTGGGTGCACGATCATATGGAAGATTTCCTGCGGCGCTACAGCCGGGCCGGCATCACGTCGGTAGTCGATGTGGGCGCTACGGTAAACTTCCTGAAGCAGCGTGACAGTTTCCGCCTCAAGCCTTATGCCCCTTCCATCGTCATGACCGGGCCGCTGCTGACCACGTATATTCCCGAGCCGTACAAAAACCTGGGCGACGATAGCCCGTTTATCGAAATGAAGAGCGAAGAAGGCGTACGCAGATCGGTACGGGACATGCTGGCCCAAAAAGCCGATTTCATCAAGATCTGGTATATCGTGCTGGACACGAACATAGAAAACGGCGCGCGTAAAAATTATGCGCTGGTGCAGGCGGCCATCGACGAGGCGCATAAGAACAAACTGAGGGTAGCGGTACATGCCACCGAGCGCATTACCGCGCAGCTGGCCGTGGAAGCCGGCGCCGATTTCCTGGTGCACAACGTGGAGGACGAAGTGGTGAGCAACGATTTTGTGAACCTGCTGGCAAAAAATAAAGTGGTGCTCTCTCCCACCCTCGTGGTAGCCGGCAATTACGGCAAGGTGCTGGGTGATACCTATCATTTTACCACGGAGGAGCTGGACCTGGCCCACCCGGTTACCATTGGATCCATCTTTGATTATCCCTGGCCTGATACAGCGCTGGCCAGCATCTATGTCCGCAATATCGCCGGTCCGCGCTACCAGGCGCGCCGTGCTGCAGACGACTCCATCGTGCGGATCAACCTGCAAAAGCTTTATAACGGCGGTGTGACCATCGCTACCGGTACGGATGCCGGCAACACCGGCACCCAGCATGCCAGCTCTTATTTCGACGAGTTGCGGTCCATGCAGGCTGCCGGCATGAGCGGCTGGGACCTGCTGGTGGCGTCCACGCTCAACGGCGCCAAAGCTGTGGGCCAGCAGGACAGCCTGGGCTCGCTGGCGAAGGGCAAGATCGCCAACATGGTGCTGCTGGAGGCCAACCCGCTCGACAGCCTGGCCAACTGGCGCCGCATCGATTGGGTGATCAATAAAGGCGTGGCCTTCCGCCCCGATTCGCTGCTCGTGACCACGCCGGCCATGCTGGCGCAGCAACAGCTGAATGCTTACAATGCGCATGACCTGGATGCCTTCCTGGCTCCTTATTCGGAAGAGGTGGAAGTGTATGCCTTTCCTTCCGGCAAGCAACTGATCAAGGGCAAGGAAAAGATGCGGCAGGCTTATACCTTTATCACCAATGCCCCGGGTTTGTATTGCCGGTTGCTGAACAGGATCGTGCAGGGCAATACCGTGATCGATCACGAAGAGATCTGGAGCACGGGCAATAAGCCGATCTACGGCATTGCCATCTACGTGGTGGAGAACGACAGGATCAGCAAGGTATATTTCCCGGAATAATCATATAATCAAATTACAACCGATGGTCAAAACGGTTAGCTTAAAACCTTACAAAAAGCAATACCTGAATGTACTGGTGGTAACTGCCACCGGTGCAGCAGCCACGTTGCTGCTCGGTCTGAATGGCCTGTTCTTACAGTGGGATGCTGCTGCATCGGAGCTTGTCAAGCAAGTATTCCTTTTCGGCATGATCGGCCTGGCGCTTCTCTTTACGTTTTACATGCACAAGCAAAAAGAAAAACTGTATGCCATAGCCGGCTTCGATGAAAAGATGGCCTTTTATGAAAAGTTTTATGCAAAAAGGATGTGGTGGTATGTGCTGAGCTGCGCCGTCTCCTGCTTTCTCTACCTGCTGACCGCCAAAGCATTCTTCCTGTATTTCGCTTTTGCTGAACTGGTCATGCTGCTGATCGTTTTTCCCAACCAGGCTTTTTTCAAAAAAGAGCTGAACGACGACGGGATCATTTTTACCTGATGGTACTTTGCTGCAGGTAAGTGGTGGGGTCCAGGTAAAACATTTTTTTCCATCCCTGCCGGCTCTTGTCCATCCGCCAGGGGTAAGGAATGAGGGTGCGCATGGTATAATGGAGGTGCGGTGGTTTGCCGGCTGCATTGCCGGTGGCGCCGACGGTCCCGATCACCGTTTTTTGCGATACCAGCGCAAACCGGTGCGTATAAATGCTGTCGAGATGGGCATAGTAATGAAGCCGCCATTTGGGTCCCAGTACCAGCACCACGTTGCCGCCCCGGTCTATTTTTCCTTTGTACAATACGATGCCATAGGTAGCCGGGTGCACCGGTGTGCCTTTCCGTGCAAAGATGTCCACGCCTTTATGGGTTACCGATTTGCCCCAGGGATAGTACCAGAACGAATCGGGCGCATAGCTGCGGTTGCCGGCGCCGGCTACCGGCATGCGAAACGGCTGGGGCAATAAAAAGCCGGCCACCAGGATGGCCAGCAGGATATAAAGTGTGCGGCGAAGCCGGCGCTTTGCCCGGGGACTGATCATAGTATCGCGTGCAGTTTGATGTATTGCAGCAGTATGATGGTTTTGGCATCTTTGATGTCGCCGGCTTCCAGCATGTCCATTGCCCGGGCAACCGGCAGCTCCAGCACTTCGATGTTTTCTTCCTCTCCTTCGGCGCCGCCGCCTTCGTTTACCTTCATCACCGGTGTGTATCCGGCGATAAAGAAATGCAGCAATTCGGTGACCGATCCCGGCGACATATAGGCCTCGAACAGCTTTTGAACGTCCGTGATGCGGTAGCCGGTCTCTTCTTCGGTTTCGCGGCGGATACCGTCTTCCGGGTTGTCCTGGTCCAGCAGGCCGGCACAGGCTTCGATGAGCATGCCGTCAGCATTGCCGTTTACAAAGGTCGGCAGGCGGAACTGCCGGGTCAGGATCACCGTGCCCTTTTCCCGGTTGTACAGCAAAATGACGGCGCCGTTGCCCCGGTCATATACTTCGCGGGTCTGCACCTGGTGCGTGCCGTCCTTTTTTACATATTCATAGGTCAATTTCCGGAGCATGTACCAGTGGTCGGAAAGTATCTTGCTGCCGGTGATTTGTACGTTGCTGATCATGGTAACGGGGATGGCGCCAGGTATGTTGCAAGGCCCGGCAATTTAATTCATCGGCAGACAGGTAAAATGAAAAATGCTGTTAATGAAATACCAGCTGCGGCAATGTCCTGTACCGTTGCTGCCGGCGCTCACCAGCAATCCAAAGAGAGAAATCCCAATACCCGGTTACTTCCGTTTCGCAGGCAGCCGGTTCCCGTTTTGCAACAGGTACAATTGCGTTACCTGGCCTGCCGCATTTTTTTCAAACTGCAGCTGGGCGTCCACCACTTTCAGGAAAAAAAACAGTTCGCTTTCTGCGAAAATGGGAAAAGCATTTTGCCCGGTCAGCTGCGCATACACCTGCCCTTTGTCCAGCGAAATGGCCAGCTCCACGCCGGGTTGTATCTCGTATACGCCTGTTACAGCCTGCTGCTGCTCCGGGGTTAATGTTATCTCTTTTCGTACCTGCGGCGCCCCCGGCACGGGCTTGTTGTAAAGGATATAGCGCAGGGAGCGGGCCGGTATGGTCACATTCGCATGGTTCTGCAGGATGATGATCGTCTTATCGTTGTCCAGGTGCCGTTCGATCCAGGTCACGTAGCCGGGCCAGCCGCCGCTGTGGCTGGCGACCCGGCCAAAATCGGCCGTACTGTCCACCGACCAGCCAAACCCATACCTGGTGCGTGAGCCGTCGTTCAATACGGCCGGGGCGAATACTTCTTTCATCGCTTCGGCAGGAAGCAGCTGGGTTGTGTACAGGGCCCGGTCCCATTTCAGCAGGTCGGTCACCGTGGAGTTTACGGTGCCGTCGCCCACGATGCCGTCCAGCCAGACCACCATCCTGGTTTCTTTCACATCATCAGGCAGCTTGTAAGCCTTCAGCTTGTCGTCATACACATAGCCGAATGCATAGTTGGGCACTTCTTTGGGCGCCAGCCTGCGGGTGTACACGAAGGTATGGTTCATTTGCAGGGGCCTGAAGATGGCCGTTTGCAGGTATTCGCCGTACGACATGCCGGAGGCTTTTTCGATCACCGAGGCCAGCAATGCATACCCGGTGTTGCTGTATTCGTAACGGGTATCCGCGGCAAACGATGTTTCCGGTTCATGCTGTTGAAACACGGCGATCATGTCTTTGTTGGTCGCGATCCTGCTTTTGTCGTATACGCTGTCCATGAGGTCCATATAGTCGGGCAGCCCGCTGGTATGGTGGAGCAGGTGCCGGATGGTAATATCCGGGTAATACGATAGTTCCGGAATATATTTCGTTACCGGGTCATCCAGCTTCAGCTTGCCGCTTTGGGCCAGCAGCAGGATGCCCATGGCTGTGAATTGCTTGGAGCAGGAAGCCAGCTCGAAAACGGAGTTTTCATCCAGCTTTGCCTTCGTGGTTTCGTTGGCCAGCCCGAAGCTATGGCTGTAGATCACCTCTCCTTTCTCGGCCACCAGCACATTGCCGTTGAATTTGCCAGCGGCATGCAGCGCCGTCAGCAGGCTGTCTATCTGCTGCACGCGGTTTTGCGCCCGGGCTGCCGGCCCGGCGAGTAAAAAAATAAAGAGGAGAATACGCGTTCTCATAACAGGCGGGTTGTTTGGTTACGGGGTTTGGTATGATCTGCTGTGCCAGGCCGGCTGGCAAGTATAAATGTACGGCGTTGAGCGGGTATTTCTGCTGCCGTTGATGGAAAACGCAACAGCGGCAGCGGGGCAGATCCATGCTATTTGATCTTCCTCATTTCCCGGAAGGTCTCTTCGCCGTTGGCCGTGCGGATGCGCGGTACAAACTGTTCGCGGGGCGTGCCGTCTGCATGATACAATCTTTCGGTAGGTACCTGGAAGCCGATCCCGGTTTCGGTCAGCCTGAACCCGCTGATGGCGCCCAGCAGACCGGCCATTGGCGTACCGATAACGGTGACCTGTTTCATGCCGTCAAACCCGATCGCCATGCCCTCTCCCATGCTCCCGGTCCAGCGCCCGGCCAGGATGTATACTTTGCCTTTGTAAGCGGTTCTCCTGGGCAATACATATTCGAGCCAGTTGCGCCGGGTATCAAAACCGGTCTCGTCATACTCATGCTGCTGGTAGGGATGCCTGGCGGTAATGAACCGGCCCATGATGGCCCTGGCCACGGTGGTATTGCCGCCGCCCGGGGTTTCTGTCAGGTCGATCACCAGGCTCCGGGTATTCATCAGGCTGTCCAGCGCGGCATCGAAGGCGGCGATCAGCCCGTTATCGCCCAGCGAATTGTTGATCCGGATATAGCCGGTCCCGGGGCGGATCAGCTTATACTCCAGCAGGCCCTGCGGCGCCGGAACCGCTAGGCGGTCGGGGAAATAATCTTTTTCCATACCGTTTTCCAGCACGGTGATCGTTCTCGGCTGGTCGTGGGTGCCGGCAAAGAGCATGCTGATGGCGTATTGGACCATCGCCGGGGTGTGGTCCTTCGTATACCGTGGAAGGAACCGGTACAGCTGGCTGTCGATACCCTTTCCATTGAAGCGTACGACTTCCATGCCTGTCCGCAGCCCGCACTGTTCGGCGCCAAAGCCCCTGCGCAGGTCGGTAATGATATACCGGCTACCCCTGCGCTCTGCAAACAGGTCCAGCCCGGACGGCACCAGGCGGTTGGAGCTTTGCAGGTTCGTATTCAGCGAGGAATGCCCGTTATACAGCTCATTCAGCAGGTCTTCCAGCAGCCGGATAAAGGAGTTGGTGCTGCTGACGGTATCGGCCCGTGGCTGGTAGATGACTTTTACTTTGTTCCAGTCGATCTGCTGCTGGCCCAGGTAGGCATAGTTGTCGCGGATGGTGGTCCAGCATTCGTTAAAATCTTTATGGTAGCGGGTTTGCGCAAAGGCGATGTGCGGGAGAAGGACCAAAAAAATCAGGAGTCTTTTCACGGCTGTTTTATTTCTGGTGGAGAATGGTCAGGCAAAGATAGCCGGATCATCGACGGGCTTGCCAGGGGGTCAGCCTGTCGCCGGCGATATCGTACTCATAGAGTTGCCGTGTCAGGGTGTCGATATACACCCAGCCATCGGTAACGAAGCGGGGGTTGGTCCCGCCCTCGTCTGTCACGTCGTGCCCGATATGATAAACGAGAAACGTGGCGGTATCCGTATCCTCCACCCTGTCGGGCAGCCATTCTATCCGGGTGTTTTCCTGCCGGGTGGCCCGGATGAGCGTATTGCCCGATGTATTGATATACGTTACCATCAGCTCATCTATCCAGCTGGTTCCCGGGGGTGCAAGCGGCTTCAGGGCCGGTAGGGGTTGCGTGTCGGTCCCGTGCCGGCCGGGCTGGAGCGACACGGTCGGCTGGTCCTGGCGGAACGATTGGTTGGTGAAAAAGCAGCTGCGTGCTGCCAGGATGGAAGCAATGATAATGACAGCGGTGACCAGGAAAAGACGAAGCATAGTTATGATGTGGTTGACCCGGATCTAAGATAAGCCAGATGCTGCAACATTCCTGCCTGTGCCGGGTTGATAAAAGCGCATCCTGAAAAAGCGATTAAAGTTGGCTGAT
>JBEVLT010000391.1:0-6091 GCA_040509055.1 Chitinophagaceae bacterium | reverse complement strand
GAAAATGCGGAACGCTGGAAGACACTGATTGCGGATCTAAGCCAGGAGGCGCCGCAGCAGGTCGCTTATCGCCCCGAAGAATGGGAGCCGCTGCTCCTTTCCATCCTGCATGGACAGGCTGCCGGTGAGGAAGAGCCAGGAAATCTGTCTGTAGTACGGCCGGCTGGCCGGGTGAGGACAATACGAAAATGGTGGTATGCTGCAGCAGCGCTGCTGATCATGGCAGCGGGGGCCGCACTGGTGATGATGCTGGGCCGGGAACAGGATCATCGGCCGGCTGTCGCTGGTACCGGTGAGCAGCAGGATATCGTACCCGGCCGCAACCAGGCGGTGCTTACCCTTGCCGATGGCAGGAAGATTATTCTGGACAGTGCCGCCAATGGTCTGGTGGCGCAGCAGGGAAATGCAAGCGTGGTAAAACTGGATGGCGGCCAGCTGTTGTACAAAACAGCAGGAGAGGCTGCACCCGAAACACTCTTCAATACCATGACCACGCCGAAAGGAGGGCAGTATAAGCTCCTGCTTCCGGATGGAACAGCCGTCTGGCTGAATGCGGCTTCGTCCATTACGTATCCTGCTGCTTTTTCAGGCGCCCGCCGGCTCGTTACCATCACCGGGGAAGCCTATTTTGAAGTGGCAAAAGATGCTTCACAACCATTCCTGGTCAGGACCGGTGCAACGGAGGTGGAAGTGCTGGGCACTCATTTCAATATTAATTCCTACGATGACGAGCCCGCCATGGCTGCCACGCTGCTCGAAGGCAGTGTACGTGTTACGTACGGGCCGCACCAAAGCATGCTGAAACCCGGCCAGCAGGCCCGGGTGCAGCAACCATCCATTCGCGTAGTGAACGATGTGGATGTGGACCAGGTAGTGGCGTGGAAGAACGGGTTTTTCCAGTTTGACCGAACCGATATCCGCACAGTCATGCGCCAGCTGTCGCGCTGGTATGATGTGGAGGTGGTGTATGAAGGAGAAATGCCCCGCGACCGTTTTGGGGGCCGGCTTCCGCGGGATGCACGTCTTTCAGAAGTGTTACGGGCCCTGGAGCAAACCCAGGTACATTTCCGCATCGAAGGAAAAAAGATCATCGTCATGCCATAGGCCGTTGCTAACCTTGCCAGCCTGCCCGATTGCCCCATATGATTGCCGGAAATATTTCGTCATCCAAAGCACACTCATGAAGTAAACCATCCCGGCCTTGCACAAAACAAAAAGCCGGCAATGCTGCGAACATTACCGGCTGCGTTCCGGACCTGGGTCCGGGACAGGTTTTGAGTAACCGGAATAAACACGTCCGTTCAAGACAGCTATTCTTTCACCCAAAACCAGCCTGCCGGTTAGGCAGGCAATGCAAAAGTATGCAGAAAACTGCTTTGCGTACCCCGCCGGCCTGGCCGTGGCGCCGGTACGCAGCCAAAACCCTGTTCGTGATGAAGCTGACCTTCCTTTTTCTTACTGCTGCGTTTTTAAATGTCAGTGCAAAAGGCATTTCACAAGGCGTAACGATCAGTGCCAGAAATGTCCCCCTGCAAAACGTCTTTACACAGATCGAAAAACAGACGGGCTATACGTTTTTTTACAAATCCGATCTGCTGGAAAAAGGCAGTCCCGTCACCCTGGAGCTGAAAAATGTGTCGCTTGCGGCGGCACTGGAGGCTTGTTTTAAAACGCAGCCATTTACCTATTCACTCGAAGGAAAGATCATTGTCCTTAAACCCAAGCCTGCGGCCACCGGCACAAATGATCCTGCGGCAATGCCTGAAAAACAAACGGTATCCGGTATCGTGCAGAGTGACGAAGGTGTACTGTTGGCCGGTGCCACGGTATCGCTGCGGCATACCCATATCTCCGTCGTTACAGATGCGGAAGGACGGTTTTCGCTGCAGGCCGGCGCCGGCGATGTGCTGGTGATCACCTATGTGGGCTATGCCGCCCGGGAGATCACGATCACAACGGGTAACATCAGTGCTCCTTTCCTGGTCCGGCTCAGCCGCAAAAATTCAGTGCTGGATGAAACAGTGGTGATCGCTTACGGTACGACTACCCGGCGGTTGAATACGGGCTCCGTTACGACGGTGAAAGCAGAGGATATAGAAAAACAGCCTGTTGCCAATCCCCTCGCTGCACTGGCCGGGCTGGTGCCGGGTATGATGGTCACACAAACCAGCGGCGTACCGGGCGCATCGGTCGATATTCTGATCAGGGGACAAAACAGCATCGCCCAGGGCAGCGCTCCGCTGTTCCTGATCGATGGCGTGCCCTATCCCAATACTTACCTGGGTTCCGGCAATCTGGAAATGGGCAATGGCGGACAGAGTCCGTTCGCCAATATCAACCCGCAGGACATTCAAAGCATCGAAGTGCTGAAAGATGCCGATGCTACCGCGATCTACGGCAGCCGCGGCGCCAATGGCGTGATCCTGATCACGACCAAAAAAGGCAGCAGCAAAACCACCAAAGTGGATGCGGCATTCTATACCGGTGCCGGAAGCATTACACGCAGGCTGAAGCTGCTGAATACGCCACAGTATGTGGCCATGCGGACGGAGGCGTTTAGCAACGATGCAAGACCCATCACGGCGGCTACCGCACCCGACCTGGTATTGTGGGATACGACCCGGTATACGGACTGGCAGGATTATTTCATCGGCGGTACGGCCCGGTTTACCAATGCCAACGCGACCCTCTCCGGCGGTAATGCCAATACGCATTTCCTGCTCGGAGCCAGTTATAACCGGCAGACCACCGTGTTCCCGGGCGATTTCCTGGAGACGAGAGGCTCCGTCCATGCCAACATGAACCATAGTTCGGATAATAAAAAATTCCAGCTGAGCTTTTCAGGCAGCTACAGTACCGACAACAACCGGCTGCCGGTAGACCTGACCTCCAGTATCGACCTGGCGCCGAACAATCCGGCCCTGCAGGACGCGGATGGTAAACTGGTGTGGACGGAAAACGGCGGTGATTTTGTAAATCCGCTTTCCAATGTATTACGCAGGAGCACGGCCGTTACCGATAATTTCCGGGCCAACCTGAACCTGAGCTACCAGCTGCCCGCCGGGCTGAGCCTGCGGCTTACTGCCGGTTACAACTATATCCAGTTCAACGAGAAATACCTGCAGCCTGTGGCATCGCTGGACCCCAATAACGCGGTGAGCCTGATCTCCTCTTCTTCGTTCGAATACACCACGGCCAAAGGCTGGATCATAGAGCCGCAGCTGCAGTATTCGAAATCCATCGGCAGGCACCGGCTGGATCTGCTTGCAGGCGCCAGCATGCAGCATGATAACAAAGACCTGCAAACCGTTTCAGCCACCGATTTCCCCAACGACGAAGTGCTGGAAGCCACTGTGTTTGCCAAAGAAGTAAAGACCACCAGCTCACTGACCGAATACCGCTACCAGGCGGTGTTTGGCCGTGTGACCTATAACCTGGCCAACAAATACCTGCTGAACCTGACGGCAAGAAGGGATGGCAGCTCACGCTTTGGCCCCGATAAGAAAGTAGCCAATTTCGGTGCAGCAGGGGCCGCCTGGATCTTTACCGAAGAAGCCTGGCTGAAAAACAATCTGCCGGTGCTAAGCTATGGCAAACTAAGGGGCAGCTATGGCATTACCGGCAACGACCAGATCGGCGATTACCGCTACCTGGATAACTATGGGGCTACCGTAATGGCCTACCAGGGGCAATCCGGTTATGTGCCCTCGCGATTGTACAACGGTGATTATACCTGGGAACGGAACCGGAAGCTGGAGGTGGGGTTGGAGCTGGGCTGGGTGAACAACAGGATCCTGCTGGTGACGAACTGGTTTCGAAACCGCAGCGATAACCAGCTCATTGACTACAAGCTTCCCAATCAAACCGGTTTCCCGTCCATCCTGCGCAATTTCGGAGCGCTGGTGCAGAATACGGGATGGGAGTTCGATCTGAAAACCGACAACGTCCGTGCAAAGGATTTTTCATGGAAAAGCTCTTTTAACCTGACGCTGGCCCGCAATAAGTTGCTGGAGTTTCCGGGGCTGGAAAGCTCGAGCTATGTCACGATCCTGATGATCGGCCAGCCACTCAATATCCGGAGGCTGCTGTCCGGTACCGGTGTGGATGCGGCTACAGGATTGTATTCCTTTGCCGGCACCGCATGGCCTGCGAATGCAACGGCCATCGGCGATATGACCCCGAAATTTTACGGAGGCCTGTCGAATACGATCACGTACAAGGCTGTTGAGCTGAGCTTTCTTTTCCATTTCGTGAAGCAAAACGGGCCAAACTATCTCAATGCTTTTGGCACCTTCGCTCCCGGGTTTGCCTCCAACCAGCCGGTAGAAGTGCTGGAGCGATGGACAAAGCCCGGCGATATTACCCATATCCAGAAATTTACATCCTCGGCGGGAGCTGCCTACAATGCCTATAATAATTTTGCGGTTTACTCCGACGCGTATATTACCGATGCCTCCTTTATCCGGCTGAAGAATGTATCGCTGGCATATGTACTGCCTCAAAAATGGATCAAACCGATCGGCGCCCAATCATTACGGTTGTATTTCCAGGCGGAAAACCTGTTTACCATTACCGGCTATAAAGGACTGGACCCGGAGTCAGGCAGCCATCGCCTGCCGGTGTTGCGGATCGGTGCGCTGGGGATCAAAGTTCAATTTTAAAACTGCTCAACATGAAACTGATATATAAAACAATCTTACCTGGATGCCTTTTGCTGCTGGCGCTCAACCTGGCCTCCTGTGAAAAATATCTTACGGTGGACAACCCCAAGGATAAGCTGGAAACCAGCAGTGTATTTGCCGACAGCGCCACAGCATCTATGGCCCTCGTAGGTATTTACAGCGATATGACCGATGTGATCCCCAATTTCCTGGCTACGCAGACACGCTGTGCCGGCTTTGCCGCCGACGACCTGAAGACCAACAGCTCTGCGCCTCCTATACAGGAATTTTATATGAACAATATCCGCAACGACAACACATTTCTGCCTACGCTGTACAATGAACTGTACCAGGATATTTACCAGGCTAACAGCATTATTGAAGGAGTGACCGCTTCAGCCGGGATATCCCCTTCGGCCAAAAAGATTCTGACCGGCGAAGCAAAGTTCCTGCGTGCGTTCTATTTCTTTTACCTCGTTAACAACTGGGGCGATGTGCCACTGACCGTAACCACCGATTACCGCGTCAACGAGGCAATGCCGCGCACACCCGTTGCAGAAGTATATAAGCAGATCATTGCCGACCTTACCGAAGCACAGGAAAGTCTTAGTACCGGCTATCTTACGCCTGAACGCTGCCGGCCCAATAAATGGGCGGCGACGGCCTTGCTGGCGAGAGCGTACCTGTATACACGAAACTGGGCCAGGGCTGATGCGGAAGCCACAAAAGTGATCGGGGCAGGCACTTACCTGCCGCTGCCAGCCCTGTCTGCTACGTTCCTGAAGAACAGCACCGAGACGATCTTCCAGCTCTATCCCTCCTCCAACGAGGTGGATGGAAGCAATTGCTATGACGGGTTCTTTTTCATTCCCAGCCTCACCAATGCCAGCATTCCCGGCTATGCCATTGCCAACAGTTTCTATGCAGATTTTGAAACAGGCGACAACCGGCGCAGCCAATGGATAGGGATAAAAACAGTGAACAGCGTTGCGCACTATTTTCCCTACAAATACAAAGTCAAAACCGGCACGCCGGCTACTGAATACAATGTGGTGCTCCGGCTTGCCGAGCAGTACCTGATCAGGGCCGAGGCAAAGGCGCAGCTGAATGATATGTCTGGTGCTGTGCAGGATTTGAATGTCGTGCGTGCGCGGGCCGGTCTGAGCGGTCTGGCCGTATCGTTAACGCAACCACAGGCGATTGCAGCGGTAGAGGCCGAACGGAAGCATGAACTGTTTTGCGAGTGGGGCCACCGCTGGTTCGACCTGAAACGTACCGGCCGTGCCGACCCTGTACTGTCGGTGGTAAAAGGGAGCAACTGGCAGGCAACCGACACGTTGTGGCCAATCCCTATTCAGCAATTACTGACTAACCCCAGGCTTACTCAGAATCCAGGTTACTGACAGGTTACCATGTTTCGACCGGCCTTT
>JBEVLT010000390.1:0-26505 GCA_040509055.1 Chitinophagaceae bacterium | reverse complement strand
GGTTCGTCACGGACATCGAGGCGGACTCGCTGCCGCCGGGGCTGAGCGAGGAGACGGTCCGGTTCATTTCGAAAAAGAAGAACGAGCCGCAGTGGATGCTGGACTGGCGCCTGAAAGCCTACCGCCACTGGCTGAAAATGGAAGAGCCCGCATGGGCCAATATCAGCTACCCGCCCATCGATTACCAGGACATTATCTACTACTCCGCACCCAAGCAGAAAATAGCGCCCGGCAGCCTGGACGAGATAGACCCCGAGCTGCGCCGCACCTTTGAAAAGCTGGGCATTTCCCTGGAAGAGCAAAAACGCCTGAGCGGCGTGGCCGTGGATGCCGTGATCGACAGCGTGTCCATCGGCACTACCTTTAAAAAACAGCTGGCTGAGCAGGGCATCATCTTCTGCTCCATGAGCGAGGCCATCCAGGAGCACCCGGAGCTGATCCAGAAGCATCTGAGCTCCGTAGTGCCCATCACCGACAACTATTTTGCCGCCCTGAACGCCGCGGTGTTCAGCGACGGCTCCTTCTGCTATATCCCCAAAGGGGTGCGCTGCCCGATGGAGCTCTCCACCTATTTCCGGATCAACGCAGAGAATACCGGCCAGTTTGAGCGCACCCTGATCGTAGCCGAAGAAGGCAGCTATGTGAGCTACCTGGAAGGATGCACCGCCCCGATGCGCGACGAGAACCAGCTGCATGCCGCCGTGGTGGAGCTGGTAGCCATGGAGCGGGCGGAGATCAAGTACTCCACCGTGCAGAACTGGTATCCCGGCGATAAGGAAGGCAGGGGCGGCATCTACAACTTTGTGACCAAGCGCGGCATCTGCAAAGGCGATCACTCCAAGATATCCTGGACGCAGGTGGAAACCGGCTCGGCCATCACCTGGAAATACCCGAGCGTGATCCTGAAAGGCGATCACAGCACCGGCGAGTTTTACTCCGTGGCCGTAACCAACAATCACCAGCAGGCGGATACCGGCACCAAGATGCAGCACCTGGGCAAAAACACGCGGAGCCGCATCGTATCCAAAGGCATTTCCGCCGGCGTGAGCCAGAACAGCTACCGCGGGCTGGTGCACGTGGGCAAGAACGCGGCCAATGCCCGCAACTTTTCCCAGTGCGATTCGCTGCTGCTGGGCGATAAATGTGGGGCGCATACCTTTCCCTACATCGAGGTGCGGAACAATACCGGCATCGTGGAGCACGAAGCCACCACGTCCAAGATCGGGGAAGACCAGATATTCTACTGCAACCAGCGCGGCATCGATACGGAAACAGCCGTGGCGCTGATCGTAAACGGCTTTGCCCGGGAAGTGATGAACCAGCTGCCGATGGAATTTGCGGTAGAAGCGCAGAAGCTGCTGGCGATTAGTTTGGAAGGCAGTGTCGGTTAGGAGCCCGGAAGTTTGAAGCCGGAAGTCCGAAGCCAGACCCGCTTGTTGACCATCCCGATCGTTATCGAAGCACGCTGACAACTGACCATTCACTATTGACCATTCACAACAACAGAACCTACATACAATACGACTATGTTATCAATTCGGAACTTACATGCAAGAGTAGAGGAGAAACAAATTTTAAAAGGGATCAACCTCGATATAAAGCCGGGCGAAGTGCATGCCATCATGGGCCCCAACGGCTCGGGCAAGAGCACGCTGGCTTCGGTGCTGGCCGGCCGGACGAACTATGAAGTGACGGATGGATCGGTAGAGTTCCTGGGCAAGGACCTGCTGGAGCTGTCGCCGGAAGCAAGAGCAGGGGAGGGCCTCTTCCTGGCCTTCCAGTACCCCGTGGAGATACCGGGCCTGAGCACCACCAACTTTATCAAAACAGCCGTGAACGAAGTGCGCAAATACCGCGGGCAGGAATCGCTGGATGCCGTGGGCTTCCTGAAGCTGATGAAGGAAAAAATGGCGATGATGAACATCGACCAGTCGCTCCTCAGCCGCCCGCTCAATGAAGGCTTTTCCGGCGGGGAAAAGAAACGCAACGAAGTATTCCAGATGGCGATGCTGGAGCCCAGGCTGGCCATCCTGGACGAAACGGATTCCGGCCTGGACATCGATGCCATCCGCATCGTGAGCAACGGGGTGAACAAGCTGCGCGATAAGGACAATGCCGTGCTGGTGGTGACGCACTACCAGCGCCTGCTGGACTATATCGTGCCGGATTTCGTGCACGTACTCTACAACGGCCGCATCGTGAAATCAGGACCCAAAGAGCTGGCCCTGGAGCTGGAAGAAAGAGGATATGATTTCATCAAAAGCGAAAACCCGGTGACGGAGCAGGCTTAATCCCCGGAACGAACGACGAGAAAAACAATTGGCCTGGCCACAGACACGTTAAGCAACATGAATACGATCGAATATTTCAAAGAACAGTTTGACCAGCTGGATACCACCGATAGCCTGGCCCCCATCCGGCAACGGGCTTTTGCAGGTTTCAGCAAGATGGGCATTCCCACTACCCGGCATGAAGAATGGAAATACACCCGGGTCGGCGGATTTTTCAACAAGGATTTCCAGGCCGCCGGCGCGATTGCTTCGCTGACCGCTACCGATATCGACCCGCTGCGCCTGCCCGGCTATGAGGCCGCCAACGAGCTGGTATTTGTAAACGGCCGCTTCAATGCCGCGCTCTCTTCCATCCGCTCGGCCGACCTGGCCGTGGTGCCGCTGGAAGAAGCTGCGCAGGGAGAATACAAAGACATTGTAAGCACCCACCTGGGGCATAGCAGCGCCTACCTGCAGGATGGCATCAATGCGCTGAACACAGCCTTTATGCAGGGCGGGGTGCTGGTGCATGTGAAAAAAGGAAAGACGATCGGGCATCCCGTATATATCTACACCGTCACCGATGCAAGGACCGGCAGCATCCTGGCGCAGCCGCGCAGCCTGGTGTATGTAGGCGAGCGGTCGCAGCTGCAGCTGGTGGAGACCTTTGCCACGCTGGGCACGCAGGAAAGCTTTACCAACGGGGTGATGGAGATCGTGGTGGAGAAGGATGCAGAAGTAGGTTATTATAAAATACAGAATGACGGCGCGGCCACCAGCCTGGTGAGCACCACCCATTTCCGCCAAACCGGCAAGAGCCTGGTATATGCGGTGACGCTTTCGCTGGGCGGGGGCATGGTACGCAACAATACCAACGTGGTGATGGAAGCCGAATACTGCGAAGCGCACCTGTACGGGCTGCACTTCCAGAAAGGCAGCAGCCATGTGGACAATCATACCGTGGTGGACAATGTGAAGCCGCACTGCTACAGCAACGAGCTGTACAAAGGCATCCTGGACGACCAGGCCAGCGGCGTCTTCAACGGCAAGATCTTCGTGCGGCCCGATGCGCAGAAGACCAACGCCTACCAGTCCAACAAAAACGTATTGCTGTCCGGAACGGCCAGCATCAATACCAAGCCGCAGCTGGAGATCTTTGCCGACGATGTGAAATGCTCGCACGGCTGTACCATCGGCCGCCTGGACGAGGAAGGACTGTTTTACATGCAGTCGCGCGGCATCCCGGAAAAGATCGCCAAATCGCTGCTGCTGCACAGCTTTGTCGTGGATATCCTGGAAAAGATAAAACTGGAAGATGTACGCAGCTGGGCCGACCAACTGATCTCCGAACGCTTAGAACTGGAGCAATGAAATGATGGAAACCGCAATCATACCCGAAAGCCTGGACGTGTATGCCATCCGGCAGCAGTTCCCGGTGCTGAACCGGCAGGTGAAGGGCCGGCCATTGATCTATTTTGACAATGCCGCTACCTCGCAGAAGCCGCAGATCGTCATCGATGCGCTGGTGAACTATTATACCGGCTACAATGCCAATATTCACCGCGGCATCCATACCCTGGCCGAAGAAGCCACGGCTGCCTTTGAAGCCACGCGGGATACCGTGCAGCAGTTCATCCATGCCGCGTCGCGGGAAGAGATCATCTTTACCCGCGGTACCACCGAAAGCATCAACCTGGTGGCTTACACCTGGGGCCGGCAAAATATCAAAGCCGGCGACGAGATCATCATCTCGGCCATGGAGCACCATTCCAACATTGTGCCCTGGCAGATGCTCTGCGAAGAGAAAAACGCGGTATTGAAAGTGATCCCCGTGACCGACAGCGGCGAGCTGCGGATGGAGGAATATGAAAAGCTGCTCAGCGAAAAAACAAAACTGGTTTCGATTGTACATGCGTCCAACGCATTGGGAACGGTGAACCCGGTAAAAGAGATCATCGGATTGGCTCACCGGCAAGGAGCTGTGGTGCTGGTTGACGGCGCCCAGTCCACCGTGCACCTCGATATCGACGTGCAGGAGCTGGACTGCGACTTCTTTGCTTTCTCCTCGCATAAGCTCTATGGCCCTACGGGCGTGGGCGTGCTCTATGGCAAAAAGCAATTGCTCGAAGCCATGCCGCCTTTCCAGGGTGGGGGCGAGATGATCAGGGAAGTGACCTTTGAAAAGACGACCTACAACGACCTGCCATATAAGTTTGAGGCCGGCACGCCGAATATCGCCGATACCATCGCCTTCAAAACGGCGCTGGACTTCACCGCCCGCATCGGCAAGGACAAGATACGGGCGCATGAAAATGAATTGCTGGCCTATGCCACCGATCTGCTGAAACAGCTGCCCGGCCTGCGCATCATCGGCGAAGCAAAGGAGAAGGTCAGTGTGCTTTCGTTTGTACTCGAACATATTCACCCGCAGGATATCGGCATCCTGCTGGACAACCGCGGCATTGCCGTACGCACCGGCCACCACTGCGCGCAGGCGCTGATGCAATGCTATGGCATACCCGGCACCATCCGCGCTTCCTTTGCCATCTACAATACCACCGAAGAGATCGACGAGCTGGCGGAAGGATTGAAGCGGGCCATTAAAATATTATCGTAATAGCATGGAGCCAAAACAGACGATAGCGGAAACGGAGCAGGAGATCATCGACGAGTTTGCCCTGTTCGACTCCTGGGACGATAAGTACGAATACATCATCGACCTGGGCAAGAAGCTGCCGCCGCTGGACGAGCAATACAAGACGGACGAAAACAAGGTAAGAGGCTGCCAGTCCACCGTATGGCTGACGGCCGACTACCGGGACGGAAAGATCTTTTTCAAAGCCGAAAGCGATGCCATGATCGTAAAAGGATTGATCAGCATGCTGATCCGCGTGCTCTCCGGTCATACGCCGGATGAGATCCTGGCAGCGGACCTGGGCTTTATCCAAAAGATCGGCATGACCACGCACCTGGCGCAGACCCGCAGCAACGGCCTGCTGTCGATGGTGAAGCAGATGAAGAACTATGCGCTGGCCTTTAAAGTAAAGAACCCGATAACCTCATGAATACCGAAGAAGAGCTGAAAGCAAAAGTGATCGAGCGGCTGCAAACGATCTATGACCCGGAAATACCGGTGAATATTTACGAGCTGGGCCTGATCTATGAAGTGAATGTGCTGCCCATCAACAATGTGCAGATCGTGATGACGCTGACCTCGCCGGCCTGCCCGGCGGCGCAAAGCATACCGGTGGAAATAGACCAGAAATTGCGCGAGATCGAAGGGGTGAACGATGTGCACGTGGCCATCACCTGGACCCCGCCCTGGGACAAAAGCATGATGTCGGAAGCAGCCCAGCTGGAGCTGGGGATGCTCTAATAAAAAAACGCCTCCTATAAAATCCAAATAATGAAAATCACTGCGCAGGAAGAATATGGCTTAAGGATCCTGATCCGCATCGCCGGCTGCAAGGACCAGCAGGGCATGAGCATTGCCCGGCTGAGCGAAGGTGAAAAGCTGACCACGCACTACGTGGCCAAGCTGGCACGGACGCTGCGACTGGCAGGGTTTATCAACAGCACGCCCGGCAACAAGGGAGGCTATATCCTGGTGAAGCCGGCCAGCGAGATCATCATCCGCGATGTGCTGGCTGCGCTCGGCGGCATCCCCTTTCATGAGAATTTCAGCGGCCTCCCGGCCAGCTCGGTGAGGCTTTGTACCAACTCGGTCGATTGCTCGGCCCGCTCGCTGTGGCAGATGATCCAGTTTACGGTGGATCAGCTGCTGCACCGCATCACGCTGCAGGACCTGGTGAACAGGAATGAGGAGTCGGAAGGATTCCTGAACTACATCCTGGAGCAGAGCGAGAGCTTCCTGGCCGGCAATGCCGTGAAGGCCTGACCTGTTTATCGCAGCAGCCGCCGCGATAACGGAATTTGAGATTTTTGTATTCGCTGCGCACGCCGCGCGAAAACGCAATTGATACGGATATGTTCCTTACGGTTTGATCACCAGCACCGAAGGCGTATCCGCCAGCCATTCGCTGTTCTTCTCCACTACTTTTTTCCAGCTGTCGAAGCTGATCAGCAGCAGGTCCTGTGTTTCCAGCAGGGTTTTGTCAATGGGTTGTTCCTCCCGCAGCAAAATGCGATCGGGTGAAGCCTGCTCAATGGAGCTGATGGCGGCTCCCATTTCCGGGTTTTTCCGGATCACGCCTGCCGCGTCGAGGATCACCACGTTCGATTCGTTGTTCTGGATCAGCTTCCGTGCATAGATCAGCAGGAAGCTGTCGCTGATGGAAAATATGGGAAGGATGACCGTTCTGACCTGGTGCAGCCCTTTATCCAGCAGGATGCCCACCGGTATCTTTGCCGAGCGGGTGATAGCGCGGATGCGTTCGTCGAATACGCCGTTGTCAAAGAGCGGCTCCTTGCCGGTGATGGTGTGGTACAGCTGTTCGGGATTGATGATCTTCGTAGTAAAACCCAGCAGCCGGCCCAGCAAGGTGCCTTCAAATACCGAAGAGCCGGCGCCCAGCAGCAGCAGGTCGTAGTCGCCCCCGTTGGCAGTATTGATGATCTCGTTATTCACATCCTGCGTGGGCTTGAAAAGCGCGGTGATGGGCTGCTCCAGCTGCCGGGACTCTTTTTCGATCGGCTCAAAATTTTCGCGTTCGTATTCCTCCAGGTTGGACTGGTTCAGCTCTTCGGTGGGCGACAGGTGCAGGGCCGTGATGCTGGCGCTGCTTTTTACTTTTCGCACCAGGCTATTGGCCAGCTTCAGCAGCGGTATGCCTTTGGCGGGCGTGCCAAAGCTCATCAGGATACTGTATTTGCCGGTTTGCTTCGGTGTTGGCTTCAGCACCACGGTATCGCCTTCCCGGGCCGGGATAAACCGGTTGATCAGGTCCATGGCAGGCCCGGTCATAAACGTGGTGATCAGCGCCATCAGCACCAGCATGGCAAACACCTCCGGGCTCAGCACGCCCAGGTCGTACCCGATATTGAGCACGATCAGCTCCATCAGCCCGCGGGTATTCATCAGCGCGCCGATGCTCAGGCTTTCGCGCCAGCTCTGGCCTACAAAACGGGCTGCCAGGGCGCTGCCGACAAACTTGCCGGTGACGGCTACGCCGATGATGGCCAGGCAGGTCCACCACAGGTACGGATCGTTGAGCAGGCCGATCTGCGTGCGCAGCCCTGTAAACACGAAGAACAGCGGCAGCAGGAGCACGGTGGAAACATCTTCTGTTTTTTCGATAAAGAGGTTGCGGAAGCGTACGTTGGTCGGCATAATGGCGCCGGCCATAAAGGCGCCGAACAGGGCATGGATGCCGATGACCTCCGTAGCATAAGAAGAAAGCAGCAGCACCACGAAGAAGACCGCGACCACCGGTTTGCTCAGCGATTCTTTGTTGGAATATTTATCCCCCATCCGTTTCAGGAAGGGCTGAACGAGTTTGATCATGATCAGCACATAGGCAATGGCCATCAGGACGATAAAGAGCGAGCTGCTGACCGATCCTGCTTTGACGATGGCGATCACCGCGGCCAGGATGCACCAGGCCGTGATATCATCGGCTGCGGCGCAGGTGATCACGATGGTGCCGAGCTTGGTCTTGGTGAGGCCGCGCTCCTGCACGATGCGGGCCAGCACAGGGAAGGCGGTGATGCTCATGGCAATACCCATGAACAGGGCGAAGGACAGGAAATTGATATGGGGTGGGGCAAAACGCTGGTAGGTAAAATAAGCCAGCCCGATACCAAGGGTAAACGGAAAGATGATGCTGGCATGGCTGATCACTACGGCATCACGGGCCTTGTTCTTCAGCACCTTCAGGTCCAGCTCCATGCCAATGATGAACATGAACAGGATGAGACCGATCTGGCTGAGGAACTGCAGGTTGCCCAATGATTTGGCGGGAAACAGGAAGCCGGAGAATTCCGGGAAATACATGCCTACGAACGATGGCCCCAGGAAAATACCGGCGATAACCTCCCCGATGACGGCCGGCTGCCGGATCTTTCTGCAAAGAAAGATGAAGATCCTGGCTACCAGGATGATGGTAATGATCTGCAGCAGCAGGATGGCCAGCGGGTGCGTGAGGTTGGCCCGGTAAGTATCTTTGAACTGCTGCCAGGTAGAAGCTTCGACCTCCGGTACGAACCGGGCGACCTTTTCGGTCTGCAGCGTGGCTCCCTTCCTGATGATATAATAGATGGCGGCAGAGAAAAGGACAATGGTGGTGACGTAGAACGAGAGGTTCCTGTATTTTTTCATCCCGGTGGTTTTGAGATACCGGCCGAAATTAAGAAGGGAATTCAGAATAAGGAATGATCGGTTACCTGATTTGAAAAAAATGACAGAAGGGTTGCCGGGTTTAGTGCTTTATTTTATAAGTAGCTGAGTTAAGGATAAATATGACACTTGAATTCAATATGTTAAAGTAACGGGCCATTGTTCGTATGATTTATTTCTTTTATATTTTTGCGCCGCTACCTGAATGACCGTATTTGATTCCGGGGTTCCTAATATGTTAACATGAAAACACCTGCTTATTTTACCTTTCTCCGGCCGGGAAGAAGGATCTTGCTTTGTGCCCATTCTTTAAAATATCTTTTTGTGCTGGCCATCTTGTTTTCCGCCACCGCTTTTGCCCAGCCTGTTATTACTTCTTTCACACCATCCTCCGGCCCTGTGGGCACCAGCGTGACGATCACAGGAAGCAATTTCAGCGCTGTCCCGGCAAATAATATCGTTTATTTCGGAGCTGTACGGGCCACGGTTTCCGCCGCTGCCACTACTTCGCTTACCGTATCCGTTCCGGCAGGGGCCACTTACCAGCCGGTATCGGTGACCGTCAATAATCTTACGGGCTATTCCGGCAAACCCTTTATTGTAACCTTTCCCGGCGGCATCACGATCACGCAAAACCTCGACCAGACACAAAACTCATTCGAACCGGAGATATTTGCTACCACCGATCTGCATCCAAACGGTGTGGCGATTGCCGACTTCGACGGCGATGGAAAGCCCGACCTGGCTACCGCGAATAATTACAGCATGATCGGGGCGCCTGCTTCTGTTTCCGTATTGCGGAATACGGGAAGCAGCGGCGCCATTTCATTTGCCGAAAAGCAGGATATTTCCACAGGGACGCTCACCTACGCCATCGCGGCAGGCGACCTGAACGGGGATGGCCAGCCAGACATGGTGTCAACCAGCATCACAGACAAAAAAATGTCTGTTTTTAAAAATACAAGCGTATCCGGGACCATTAGCTTTGCAGCTAAAACAGACTATACAACCGGTGACAGCCCTTACAGCATTGCCATTGCAGATATGGATGGAGATGGCAAGCCCGATATCATCATTGCCAATTATTTTTCAAATTCCATCTCCATTTTCAGGAATACCAGTGCTGGCGGCACCCTGTCGTTTGCCGCAAAAATAGATTTTGCAACAGCGGGCACGCCTCAATGCGTAGCGGCAGGCGACCTCGACGGCGATGGCAAATCCGACCTGGCCGTGGTGAATGAGCTTTTTAATTCCGTTTCTATTTTCAGGAATACCGGTTCCTCCGGCAGCATTACCCTGGCAGCAAGACAGGACCTGACGACTGCCGGCAGCCCGTACGGCGTTGCGATCGGGGATATCAACCTGGATGGCAAATCGGACCTGGTCGTTGCAAATAACGGCGCCAATTCATTTTCAGTATTCCGGAACACCAGCGCTGCACCGGGCTCTGTTTCCTTTGCAGCGAAGCTTGATTTTGGCTTGCGCAGCGGTCCCTACAGCGCTTCGATCAGCGATCTGAACGGCGATGGAAAGCCTGATATCGTTATCGCCACCTCCGACCTTGCCGTTGTTCAGAATAACAGTACCACAAGCGCTATCTCATTGGGTGGCGCCACCTACCTGAACCCCCTGCTGACCCCGTTTGTGGTTGCCATCGGCGACCTGGACGGAGATGGAAAGAGCGACCTGGCAGGGGGCGCTTTTTCTGCGGAGCGGGTCATGCTGATCAGGAACAAAAGCAATGAGCCGACCATCAAGACCTTTGCCCCGGCATCCGGTGTGGCCGGTACCACGGTCACGATCGATGGCAGCAATTTTTCCGGCGTTACCGCGGTGGGTTTTGGCGGGGTGCCGGCAGCGTCCTTTACCATTGTCAATGCCACTAAAATAACGGCTGTGGTAGGCGCCGGCGCATCCGGAAGCGTATCGGCCACCAACCAGTATGGCACCAACAGGAAAGAAGGCTTTACATTCCATGCTCCTCCCACGATCACTTCATTTACGCCTGTTTCGGCTGCAACGGGAACAGTCATCACGATCACGGGCACGTTTCTCTCCACCGCTACTTCGGTTAAGTTTGGCGGAGTGGCCGCCCAATCGTTTACCATCGTTTCGCCGACTACGATCACGGCAAAGATCGGATCGGGCGCCAGCGGCGATGTCAGCGTGACCACTCCGTATGGCACCGCCACATTAGCCGGGTTTACCTATCAGCCTCCGCCGCCACCAGCTATTACATCATTTACACCCGCCAACGGGGGTATGGGAATGACCATTGCGATCACCGGTACCCGGTTTACCGGCGCTACGGCAGTCAGCTTTGGCGGTGTGCCGGCTCAATCGTTTACGGTGGTCTCCGCTACCACCATCAATGCAAAAGTGGCAGCAGGGGCTTCGGGAAATATTTCGGTCACTACCCCCGACGGTACCGCTACCATCAGCGGGTTTACATATATACCCGCACCGGTGGTCAGTTCCTTTACCCCTACAGGGTTTACCGGCAGCACCGTCACGGTCACGGGGACCAATTTTATCGGTGTTACGGCTGTCCGGTTCGGCGGTATCGCTGCCGCTTCCTTTACGATTGTGTCGCCTACTACCATCACAGCCGTGCTGGCCAACGGGGGCACAGGCGATGTAACGGTGGTAACGCCATATGGTACGGGCACCCTGGCCGGCTTTGTGTTCATGTATCCGCCAAATGTGTTCAATTATAATCCCCCTGCGGGCGGTCTCGGGCAAACGATCACGATCACCGGGACAAATTTTACGGATGCTACACAGGTCCGTTTCGGGGGCGTAGCTGCCCAGTCATTTACCGTGGTTTCGCCGACAACGATCACTGCCGTGCTGGGAACAGGCGCATCAGGTGTGGTTTCGGTCACCACTCCTTACGGTACCGGGGCCATGGGCTCTTTTGTTTATAAGTTGCCGCCTGTTATTACAGCTGTGAATCCGCCTTCGGCAGGAAATGCCATCCCGGTCACGATCACCGGCGCCAATTTCGAGAACGGCGCCACCTCGGTAAGCTTCGGGGGTGTGCCGGCCCTGTCTGTTACCGTCGTTTCTTCTACTACCATCACCGCGGTGGTGGGAACAGGCGCATCGGGTACCCTAGCTGTAACGACTCCTTACGGAACCGCTAGCTATACCGGCTTCACCTGGGTGCCGGCGCCAGGCATCAGCTCATTTACTCCTGTTTCGGCCAGCGCAGGCGCTACCGTGACGATCACCGGGACAAATTTAAACAATGCTTCTTCCGTCAGTTTCGGAGGAGCGCCGGCGTCTTCCTTTACAGTATTGTCCAATACCAGCATTGCTGCTGTTGTCGGGCTGGGTGTGTCGGGAACAGTAGCTGTGACCACGCCGGGAGGAGCCGCATCGATGAATGGATTTACGTATGTAGCTTCTCCACCGCCTGTGATCACTTCGTTTACGCCGGCCACCGGTGCCGTCGGCACGCCGGTGGTGATTACCGGGATGAACTTTAACCCTGATCCTGCACGCAATACCGTGTATTTCGGTGCGGTAAAAGCAGTTGTTACCGCTGCATCGGCCACTTCGCTTACGGTAACGGCGCCGGCGGGGTCCAGCTATGTGCCCGTGACGGTGACATCCAATAACCTGACCGCCTTTGCCAGCCGGCCATTTATGATAAGCTTTTCCGGAAGCAGGTGGTTTACGCCCAACTCTTTTAAATCATATACCGGGCATATCGTAGGCCCTGCTAATTCTTCAGCGTCTATAGCAACGATCGATCTTGACGGAGACAACAAGGCCGACCTGGTTATTAACAATGGTTCCGGGATAATCATATATAAAAATAACAGCTCCGGCGGCAACCTGTTATTCGATGCGGGAACACGTATCGATCCAACCCTGTTCAATGATTGTGCAACCGTGGGCGACCTGGATGGGGATGGCCGGCCGGATATTGCCTACTCGCTGAGCAACTCACCCAGCCCGGATTCTCTTATCATCCTGCGCAACACCAGCAGCAATGGGATCATTTCATTCAGCAGGTCACATTTCGCTTCTCAAACGAAGGTGCATGACCTAGCCATTAAAGACCTGGACGGCGATGGTAAGCCGGAAGTTGTCGGGGTGAGCTATGCAAGCGACCGGTTTTGCGTATTCCGGAATACGACCCAGGGAAGCGCGATCAATTTTGCATCCCGGGCGGAATTCGTGACCGGGGGCGAGCCGAGCGGTGTGGCGCTGGAAGACCTGGACGGAGATGGCAAGCCTGATGTAATTGTCACCAATGCAGGGAACGAACCCGGAAGGCCCTCTGTGATGGTGCACAGGAATACCACGACCGGTTCTACTATTTCTTTCACTTCGAGGATCGATTTTGTAGCAGGTGTTTCTATCAACGATGTTTGCACCGGCGACCTGGATGGCGATGGTAAACCGGATATTGCCGTTGCCAATGGCAATGGCAGCACCCTGTTAAGAAATCTTTCTACTCCCGGTACGATCGCGCTGGCGCCAAGGTTTGATCTGCCTACCAATTACACACTATCCCAGGGATTGTCTATCGGCGACCTGGATGGGGATGGCAAGGCCGACATTGCGGTCGGTGAATACTGGTTTGTAGATTCCGTAGCCGTATTTAAAAATATATCGGTTCCCGGCGCCTTTTCGTTTGATTCAAAGGTGAATTATGCCACCGGTCATCTGCCGCAGGGAGTGACCATCAGCGACCTGGACGGCGACGGTCAGCCGGATATTTCCGTGGGTAGCGTCATAAATGTTCCGACTGAAGCCAGCAGGGTTTCCGTATTGAAGAACCAGGCAAGCGGTGAGATCCAGCTCTGCTCCGGCGCCGGGTATTCCCTTGCAGCGCCGGTAAGCGGCAGCCAGTACCAGTGGCAGGTAAATACGGGAACCGGGTTTACCGATTTGTCGGACAACGGCAATTATACCGGCACCCGTACCGCCACCCTGCAGCTGATCGATATTCCTGCCTCCTGGAACGGTTACCAGTACCGGTGTGTCGTAAACGCGATTAATTATAATCCGGTAAGCATCTGGGTCAAATCTTCTGTGGTGCCCACCGGTACGGCCGCTGCCCCGGCCCAGGCATGTGCCGGCAATAATTTTGATGTTACGTTCACCGGTACCAATATACCTGCCGGGACCAGCGTACAGCTTTGGGAAAGCCTGAACGGGGGCGCTTTTGCCGCCGGCACTACGAAAACATATACAGGCACCCCGCTTGCGTATACGATAAACAGCAGTACCAGCGCAGGGACCCGGAAATATTTCTTCAGGATGACGCCGGCAGGATCGCTTTGCGGAGGCGCCAACAACAGCGATACGGCAACCGTAACGGTCAGCCAGCTTGCTACCCCGGTGCTTACGTTTACCGGTAATACGATCACGGTAAGTAACGCCGATGCAACTGCCGCTTACAGCTGGCAGGTGCTGAATACCACAGGCGTATGGAACGATATTGTGCCACCGGCTACCGGCACAAGCTATACCGCTACTGTAAACGGTACTTATAGAGTAAAAGCGACCAAAGGGAGCTGTACTGCATTTTCAAACGGCCAGGGAATGATGGTGACGGCTATTGATGATCTTGTTTCAGCCGGGGTCGGGAATATTATTTTATTCCCCAACCCTGTTACCGATGGCTTTACGGTAGACTCCCTGAGGCTTGCAGACAAGTGGCAAACACTGGAGATAACGGGGATGGACGGCAAGACCAGGATAAAGACCGTAAGCATAAGCAACCGTACAAAAGTATTTGTGCCTGCAGCGGATTTGAAAAGCGGCATGTATATCATTACTCTCCGGAGAAAGAATGGAAGACCGGTGGCTGTTAAATTTATCAAGCTATAGTGAAAACAGGAGATAAGGCTGATGCGACCGGTGAGCCTGTTTGCTGATACGGTACGGAATTAAAAAAAGAGGCTGTCCCAATCCTGAGGCAGCCTCTTTTTATGCGCAGGGATTAATACATAAAGCTATCCGCATTCATTTTGTCCCCGCCACCCGGTCCGTTACCTGTCCGTTCCGGCAGCCGGCCTGATCAGGACCCACCGATCGCTGCTGAGCCCGAGCGCGCTTCCATGGTCCCGCCGGTCCCGGTTGGGATCTTTGATGACGTTGCGGTGCACGTTGATACCGGTCGAAGATGTCACCAGCACCTGGATGCCGGAGCAGCCGGTAAGCCGGTTGCCCCTGATGCTGATATGCCGGTGCACGATGGCCTGGCCAATCGAACGCCCATCGACCGAAGCGGCGCTTACGGAAATGACACCGGCCTGCGGGTTCAATGGCTCGGTAGGATTAAAATTGCAGTGGCTGATGCGATTGTTGCGGATGGAAATATGATCTGAATAGCCGGGCTCCATCCACCGGTAATCCGGGCAGAAGGCGATGGCCGCCATCTGCACCCCGCTGATGGTGTTTCCCTTTACCATTCCATGCGAGGCGTTGACCAGGATGCCGCGGGCCCGTTTGTTCCGGATCACATTGTTCAGGATGCGGAACCCATTGCCCTGGTGATCCGGTGAAAAAACGATGCAGCCCGCAGGGACCGTTACGGGGCGATCAAGCTGGTAGTGCTGGTAACCATGAAAGGCATCGGGACGGTACACGGTGCTGAGCAGGGACGATTTCAGACTGTCGTACCGGGCCTGTTCATCAGCCGGTATTTCTTTCATACCAGTCACACGAGCACTGAAAAGCAGGGAGCCATCCGGCTGCAACCCCACCAGCTCATCGCCCACTTTTATTTCACGGGCATTGTATTTCAGCAGCAGGGTAAGATCATGGCCGCTGCTGCCGACAGCAAAATGAGCATTGCCATGGATAGCAATGCCATCGTCGCCGTTGTTTTCGATCAGGCAATCGCGGATCACGGGTCCTTTCTCCGCGGCATTGGAGTGAATGCCGTCGGCCGTGGCGGAGCGAAGCTGCGGCTCCGTGGCGCCAGCCGGCGGCTCACCAGGGGTGATCTGAATACCCTGGTACAGGTTGCCGCTGCACTGGTCTTCATAGATCGCAAAGACCGGTGCGGCATGGATCACTGTGGCTCTTAGTGTGATGGCCGCAGAACGGTACAGGTAAATGCCATGCGGCCGCCTGGCCGCGTAACATAACACAATCTGGTCGCCGGGATGCACGGTGCCGGCAAACGGCCGTGTTTGATAGATCCGGAAAAGATCTACACCGGTTTTTTCAATCTGCCTGTTAAAGAGCGTGGGAACAGAAGTCTTCAGCTGGCGTGTGCGCCCTTCATACACTTCCACCGATGAGCTATCGATCGCTTCGGTGAGATAGCCCGGGTGTATGCGGATATCACAGTAAGCGCCGTCATCGCTTACGCTGATCACATCGCCTTGCGTATAGAGCATCGGCTGGTAATCGATCACGAAACCGCTGATGAGCACCTGCGAGCAGTTCACGATCGAAATGGCGGTGCTTCTTTCCCGGCAAACGAGCCGTACGCCGGCGGCATTGATCCGGAAGCCATGCAGGTTTGCCAGGCTGATGTGAGCGCCTGTTTTGCCCGGCGACAGGTAGTACGTGCCTGCAGGGATCGCGACTTCTTTTTTCCCTTGCGTTACGGCCTTATCGATCAGTTCCTGTATATCCGGCACCGCGCCCGCTGTATTTACTGATAACAGCAGTAGTACGAAGCCTGCCAACCGAACTGTAAAATTCCGATAGATCGCATGACGTTGCTTTTGGCAATGGCCTCTTTTGACTTTTTCATTATTCATTTGCGAAGCATGGAATCATTGATCGCATAATTCTCTCCCCAGAAAAGCGGCATGCATCCTCCTTTCCGGATCAGGTTGCCACGGTTATCCGCATAATACACGGCTGTACGGTTGCCGCCCCCGCCATGCCCCATTTCATATTCGTGCACGGGCAGAAAGAAAATGGGTTTGCCGGCCAGTGCCGCATTTACCGAGCGGGCGCCCTGCCGTGCACCGACCGACATTTTGATATCGGGCGTAAACCCAAGCGCCATTCCTTTTTGCAGCCATTCATCTGCCGGATCGTTGTTTTCTCCTGCCTGTAAAAATACCAGCCCGCCGATACGTGCGAGGTACACCACGGTTTCAGCATCGGTGATAGAAGGATCGGTGCTGGGATGGCCATACACATTGCCGGCCGAATCTTTGGTGGCCTTGTCATTTTCCATGTACTGGTGCCCCAGCATGGTGTAGATGGATACCGGGCCAAACTGCTGTGCGGTTCCATAGTCAGGCACCACCAGGCTTTCTCCCAGGTTTTTCCAAAGCTCCTTCAGCTGCTGCGTTACGATGGTTGTTTTTTTCAAAGCCGCCAGCCTGCGGGAAAGCTCGTAGTCGGCATGATCGGCATGGGCATGCGTGATCAGGCTTACATCCACCAGGCGGGCCAGCCTGTCCAGCTGCTGCGGGCTCCAGTGAAACCCGGTGCGTACCGCTACCGGGTCCGGTTTGTCCGGGTTGCCGCAATACGTAAGATGCGGGCCCTGCTGGAAGTCCACCGCGATCACGCCTTCCTTGCTTTGGATGATCACCGAAGACGAATAGAATTTAAAGATGCGTACACCTTCGGCCACCTTGCTCTGCTCCAGCGCATCCAGGTTGTGGTCCACCTGGCGCAGGTACAGGTCGCGGATAGGCGCCAGTTCGGCCACCTGCTCATCCGTGATGTCCTGCTTCACGGAAAAATGTATCAGCTTATCCAGCGACTGCGCGATCAGCATGCGGGCATCCACATGGTCGATGGATGGCGGGTAAGCCTGCATGGCCTGCCCGATCTCCCGGGCAGACATATGATCCGAAAGCGTGAACTGCTGCGCATGCGCCAGCTGGAAGAAAAGAAGGAGAAAGAAGGCCGGTAGTATATTTTTCATGTTGGGATCCGTTTTAAAAATAAAAGCAGTTCCATCGCGGCACCTGCTACGATGGAACTGCCTGCCTTAATGAGTTTATCTAGGATAGCCGGGGTTCTGCACCAGGTTATGGTTCAGATCGATCTCGTGTGCAGGGATCGGGTACCAGATCTTGTAATCGGCAAAATTGGCTTTTACTTCAGGCACCAGGCTGGTATTGGGAACAGCGCCGGTGGTCTTCAGGCTGGCAATTACATTGGCCAGCTGGCCGGTCCTGATCAGGTCAAACCTGCGCCAGCCTTCGCCGCAGAGCTCGCGGGAGCGCTCATCCAGCAGCTCCTGCATGAAGTCGGTTTTGCGGTAAGCCGTAGTGATCACATTCAGCTTCGTGGCATCATCGGCTACAGCCCGCAGCCGCAGCTCCCGGAACAGCTGCCGTGCACCGGCCTCATCGCCGTTCTTGAACTTTGCTTCAGCATACATCAGCAGCACATCGGCATAACGCAGGATGCCAAAATCAGTTTCGCTTGCCCAGGCCGGGATACCTTTTGCCAGCCGGGCTGCAGGATCGGATTGCCGGAACTTGCCCAGCGACAGGTTGGAAAAGGTGCTGGTGCTATAGGTGCCAGGCGTAAAGTATTTTTCCCCGTTGATCATTTCAAAAGGCGGGTTGGCTGCAATGGAGCCGGTCAGGTTGTGCGCCATGCGGCCATCGTTCGTGTTGTATTTGTCATATATTTCCTTAAGCGGTGTCATAAACCCGTAGCCGCCGCCTACCAGCGAAGCATTGCCTTTGGGACCGGAGAGGTTGGAGGCAAACAGGTATTCGCTGGAGCCGCCGGGACCTACCTGCGCCAGCATCATCTTTTCGGCCCGCGCATCGGCTTCGGTAGAAGCAAAGAACAGGTTGCGGTACGGACGCAGCAGGGTATACTGGCTGTTGGTATAGATATCCGCGCAGATCTCCTCCACTTTGTGGTACATATCGGCCTGGTTCACGGAGGCAAAGCTATTCAGCGGGAAACCGGGCGCTTCACCTACCTGGTATTCCTTGCAGCTGCCGAGGTACAGGTACAGCTTGGCCAGGAAGCCGGCAGCCGTGTATTTGTCTACCCGGCCCGGTTTAGTGTTGCGTGCAGGCAGGCTTTCATAGGCCAGCTTGAAATCCGCTTCCGCGATCCGCATCACATCGGTGATCGGGCTTCTCGGTGCATCCAGCGGCGCCTGTGAAGTGGTGACGATGGGTACACCGCCCCAGAGCCAGCCGAGGTAGAAATAATATTGGCCGCGGAGAAAAGACGCTTCACCCAGGATCTGCTTTTTTCGGGTCTCATCCATCGGGATGGCGGGCACCCGCTCCAGGATATAATTCGCCCGGTTGATGCCGGCATACAAAAAGATCCAGGTATAGCCGGCCGTAGGCGTTTGCGCCGTGTAGGAATAGTTGCCGTATTCACGGAAGTCCACCGTGGTATTGGCTGCCGTCACCAGCTCGTCATTACCCACTTCGGTGAGGTAATGGAGGCCGCGGCCCCAGGTATCGCCATTGCCCTGGCCCTGGATGCTAACCATGGTCAGCACATCGTACACACCGGTCAGCGCCATCTCGGCATCACTGGCCGTTTTGAAAAAATTTTCAGGAGCCACGGTAGAGTAGGGCGATTCTTCGAGAAAACGCCGGCAGGAGCCAAGCGACAGAACGGTGATCAAAAGGATCAACGCACAGGTGAGTTTCTTCATAGCTGATTAATTTTTAGAATTGAACGTTTACGCCCGCCGTAAATGACCGGGCGCGCGGGTAAGAGATCATGTCAAGGCCCGGCATAAGGGCATACCGCGATGCCACTTCAGGATCGAAGCCGGAATAGTTGGTCCAGGTAACCAGGTTCTCCCCGGTGATGAATACGTGGAAGCCTTTGATGTGCATGCGTTTGATCAGGCCGGCAGGAAGGCTGTAGCCGATCGTCACGTTTTTCAGGCGGAGATAAGAACCATCTTCCACGTAATAGGTGGAAGCATCATAGCGTCCTTCGGCAAACAGGGCCGGGTATTCATTGGAGGGATTGTCAGGCGTCCACCGGTTGTACCAGAAATCCGTGGAGAGATTATTGGCCTGGTAGCCTTCATACCGGTAGCGGCCCACGTTCATGATATCATTGCCATAGCTCCACTGGAAAAAGATGCTCAGGTCAATGCCTTTGTAGGAGAACGTGTTATTCAGCCCGCCGAAGTGTTTGGGATTGCTGTTGCTGATCACCGTAGCATCGCGGCTGTCGATCTCGTTGTCGCCGGTGAGGTCTTTGAATTTAAAATAGCCCGGCTGCACGGTCAGTCCCGCCCTTTTTACCACACCCGGTTTGAGCACATAGGTGCCGGAGGCAGGGTCTACAAAGTCATCTTCCTGGTAAATGCCATCGAAAATAAAGCCATAGCCGGTGCCAAGGGGCTGTCCTTCGATCACCCGGCCCACCGTTTCGATATGGCCGCTGATGGCGACCGGTATGGAGCTGGTGCCGCCCAGCGATACCACTTTATTCCGGTTGAAGGTGATATTGAAGCTGCTGGTCCAGGAAAAATCCTTGTTCCGGATATTGGTGCTGTTCAGGGTGAATTCGATCCCCTTATTGTCTACACGGCCGATGTTCTGCCACTGCTTGCCAAAGCCGGTCTGCGCCGGTATATCGGCATTGAGCAGCATGTCGCGTGTCTCTTTCCTGTACACATCCAGGGTAAAGGCCAGCCGCTCGTTGAGCAGCTCCACATCCAGCCCCGCATCGTACTGCGTGGTGGTTTCCCATTTCAGGTCGGGATTGGCAATGGAGACGAATGCGATGCCCGGATCGTTGGTAGCGCCGGCCGAAGGATAAAAGACAACCGTGCCATTGGCCAGCGACTGGTAGGGTGGTATCCTGTCATTGCCCGTTACACCAAAGCTCGCCCTGAGCTTTACATTGTCAAACAGGTGCTGGCGCTGCATGAACCGCTCGCCGGACACCGTCCAGGCCAGGGCTGCAGAAGGGAACCAGGCGTATTTTTTTCCTGCGCCGAATTTGGAAGAGCCATCGCGGCGCAGCGTGGCGGTAGCATAGTATTTATTGGCAAAATTGTAATTGATCCGCCCGAACTGTGAAAAGCGGTTGGACTTTTGTTTGAACGTAGTCGGCTTGCGCGAAAGCACTTTTCCCTGGCTGATATCATCCAGCGGGTTGATGGATTGCAGGTCGAAACCTTCTGCCTGCATGTCGAAGCTTTTGGCCACCGCCGAGTTGGCTTCCACACCCAGCATGGTATTGAGGCTGTGCCCGCCCCTGAAGCGCTTGCGGTAGGTAAGCGTATTGGTCTGCAGCCAGTTCAGCGTGCTGGCCGTATTCAGCTGGGCAAGACCGCTGCGGGGCTCGCCCCAGGAAGTGGTAGAAGGGTAGAACTCGCCGTTCTCCGAGTTGGTGATCACACCGCTCAGGGAAGCGCGCAGCTCCAGGTCGCGCAGGATATTGTATTCGCCGTATGCATTCAGGATGATCTTGGTGAACGGCGTTTTCTTATAGGAGTCGTTGATAAACACCCGCGGGTTGCTGACGCTCAGGGTTTCCGGGTCAATCTCATCATACGACTGACCGGGCAGGTAAATGGGTTTGAACATGATCAGGTTCTGGATCACGCCAAACAGGTTTTGTGTTTGCCCGTTGCTGGAGGCCACGCCGGTGCCGAGGTTATAAGAGCCGTTCAGCGAAGTGCCGATCCGGAACTTTTTGCTGGCTGTATGATCGATCTTCAGGTTCAGGCTGTAGCGTTCAAACCGGTTGCGGTCCAGGATGCCCTGCTGGTTCAGGTATCCCAGCGAGGAAGAGAATTTTGTTTTGGCATTGCCGCCGCTGTACTGCACCGTGTAGTCCTGCGTGCGGGCCGTGCGCAGCACCTCGTCCTGCCAGTCGTGCCAGTCGGCGCCGGAGAAGTCTTTTACCTGCCGTACACCATTCACAGTTTCGCCCCATACCGTGCTGTTGGGATCGCGGAAAAAACGGTAGTCGGCATATTCCTGCCCGTTCAGCAGGCTGATCTTTTTGCTGGGGCTGGCAAAGCCTACGGATGCATTGAACTCCAGGTTGGAACCATCCCGCCCCGATTTGGTGGTAATGATGATGACGCCATTGGCGCCGCGGGAGCCGTAGATGGCGGTGGCCGAAGCGTCTTTGAGCACATCGATGGACTCGATATCGGCCGCATTGATGCTGGCCAGCGGGTTGAAATAAGCGCTGGCGCTGGCTATTTCGGTGTTGCTGGCTTCCATCTGCACGCCATCGATCACATAGAGCGGGGCGGAAGCAGCGTTGACCGAGTTGGCGCCGCGGATGGTCACGTTGACCGAAGTGCCCGGCTCACCGGAGGAGGAAACGATCTGTACACCGGCCATACGTCCCTGTATCTTTTCCAGGAAGGAGGTAGGCGCTTTTGCCAGCTGTATTTCCGGGCTGCGGATCGAGCCGATGGCGCCGGTCAGGTCGCTCCGTTTCTGGTTGCCATACCCTACCACCACTACCGCGTTCAATTCACCTTCACCCGGTGTGAGCTGTACCGCCAGTTCGCTGGTTTTACCACCTTCGATGACGACATTGCTGACACGGCCCGGTTTATAGCCGGAAGAAGAGATATCTGCTTCATAGGAGCCGGCGGGCAGCGTAGCGCTGAAGCCGCCGTCCTCACCAGCCGGAATGGTTTTGCCGCCCAATGTGATATTGGCATAGGGTACCGGTTGGTTGCTCCGGGCATCGGTGACACGGCCGGTCACCGTGCCGGTAGCTGGTGTAGCAGCTAATGGGGGTGTTTTTTTAACCAGCCAGGCAGTTCCTTTTTTTTCTGCAGTGAAGGGAAGGCCGGCCAGCAATGAACGTAATAATTGCGCGACGGTTTTGTTTTCATACGAAGCTTCCGCGATCGTGCTGCCGGCCACTTCATCTTTGTTAAAGGCGATGCTGGCGCCCGTAACGGTCCTGAGCCTGACCAGGGCCTGCTCAAGGGTTTGCTTTTCAAATTTTACAGAAAATGTCGCCTGCTGGGCCTGTGCTGTGGCGGGCGATAACAGCCCGGTCAGGACAAGAAAAGAAAGGGCATAGAGCACCCGTTCAGGCTTTTTGAACCATGTCAGAAACATACGTTGTGTTTTAGATTATACGATCAAATCAGAGTCAGCAGGTCCTGGTGCTCCGGAAGGCGCCAGGATGGTTGCTTTTATAAGCGTTGCTTAATAGATCAGCACTTCTTTTTCATTGGCAAACCGGAAACGGCAGCCGGTCAGGCTGGCAAATACTTCGATGATCTCGGCTGCTGTCTGGTGCCGGGTGAAATTCACACTGACATGAGTCTGCAGCTTTTTGTTGACCGGCGATGCGGTCAGGCTGATCCCGTACTGGTTGCGCAGCAGCATGGCCAGGTCGGGAAGCCGGAAATTATCATAGGTCCATTCACCCTTCATCCAGGATATAAAGGCGTCTGTATTCAGGCCGGTCGATTTGGTCATCTCATCCGCTCCGTTAAACGAAACCGCCTGCCCCCGCGTCAGCGTATCCAGTGCCTTGCCGGCCTTGCTGATACGGACCCTGCCGGTGACGATCGAAATATTGATCTCTGCCGCCGCAGCGTAGGTGCTGATGTTAAAAGAGGTACCCAGCACCGTATCGGCGATGCCTTTATCCGCATACACGGTCAATGGATGCGCCGGATCTTTGGCAATGGAGAAAAACGCTTCTCCTGTAAGGTGTATCTGCCGGTTATGCGCAAAGGAAGCAGGGTAACGGATAGCGGAATTGGCATTGAGCGTGATCTCCGATCCGTCCGGCAGGCTGACCTTTTTTGTTTCACCGGTAGCTGTTCTTACTTCTTTATAGCTGACCGTGGCAATCGTTCCTGTTTTCTGGTCGCGCCGGTGACTGATGCCGATGAGCCAGCCGGTAGCGAGCAATAACCCGGCGCATACGGCGGCTATTTTCAGCACCCGGCGAAGCGGGATAAGCTTTGTTCGGTGTTTACCGGCTGCAGCCTCGTTTTGCCTGCGGTGAATATGGTCCAGCATGCGTTCTTTCGCGGCTTCATCGGGGTAGAGGCTGGTTTTACGGGGATCACCGGCCTGCTCAAACCACTCCTCCACAGCTGCTTTTTCTGCTGCGGTACAGTGCCCTGCCAGGTAGCGTTCCAGTAATTCACTCAGGCCCTTTTCTGTCGACATCATGTTTTTCTCCGGGATATTGGTCTTGCCGTTTGCCGCAAGCCGGTACAGGATAGTGCAGGAAAAAGAAAGAAGGACTACTCCATCAGGCGGAGTTAATCATTTGGTAACATTACCTGGCGCAGCCGCTTGCGCACTTTGGCCAGGTGGTTCTTTACGGTATGGGGAGAGATCAGCAGGTTGCCCGCGATATCGGCGGCGCTCATGCCGTCATTGACCCGCAGGGAGAGGACTTTTTTCATCTGGTGGGGCAGTGCCTCCATTTCATGATCGAGCGCGGCTTCCAGCTGCCGGAGCCGTTGTTCGGAAACCGTGTATTCTGCGAAGCTGGCATGCTGCTGCAACAGTTCGGTCAGCCCCTGCAGCTGCCCGGCCTGGTGACTATTCAGTTTCAGGAAGCGCAATGTTTTGTACCGCGCCATGGAGTAGAGATAATTGAAAACGGAGGATTCGATGGTGATCTCCGCCCTTTTTTCCCAGCAGTCCAGGAAAGCTTCCTGGATGATATCTTCCGCATCTTCGCGCCGGCGGAGATGCTTGTACACAGCCGCAAAAAGGGGAGAGACGTACAGGTGATACAAGCGGTCGAAGGCAATCCGGTCTCCCTGCTTCACCGCCTGCCATAGTATCATATCATTCCGGGTGTCCATCACGTGCTTGCTTGCGCCAAAGGTTAACGCTGCAAAGTAAATGAGGGAATATTACCAAACTGTTACCGATTGGCTGCGTCCGTTTTGCCATGGATGGTGATTGGTGAGGAACGGCGTGATGCCAAAAGGGAAAGCCCGTCGGGAGACGGGCTGATAAGTTGAGGCTTCTGAGGCCTTCAGTATGGCTTTTACCGGACGGGGTACCCCTGTTACTGGTTTCTCCGTTCTTTCATTTTTTCTTTGGCCTCTTCCCGCAGTTCTTTTTGCATCTTTTTGTATTCTTCGAACTGCTCTTTGGTCAGCACTGCTTTCAATTCGTTGTTTTTGGCCTCGTTGCCTGCTTTGATCGCCTGCATTTTCGCCATCCGGTCGTCCGAACTTTTTCGGATCGTTTCATTCTGCTGGGCATATTTCAGGTTGATCTCGTATACCTTATTGTACTGGTCGTCGGAAAGACTGAGTTCGGTCTTCATTTTCTGGCTGATGGCCCTGGCCCTGCCTTCGGTGGTTTTGAGCGAATCCTGCGCGGAGGCAGTACCGGCAAAGAAAAATAATACGGCCAGCGCGATAAATGCGCTTTTTATGAAAGGCTTTAGTGACATCGTTGCTGTTTTTATTGGATGATATAGTTAAAGCGAACGGGTAATAGACCCAGGGAATGCTGTTTCGTTTAACCGGATAGCGGAAATAATTTAAGAGATACATCACCCTGCCCGGCTCGTGTTATCCAACACTGCGCCACCCTGCCCCGGCTTCTTTTTTTGACATTAGGCCTGGGTTTCCAGGGCTGCTGCTCATGCCGGCAGGCTCAATAATTAAGGCGGAAAGAACCATTGGTCATGTGTTTGGTCGGACCTAATCCTTTTTGGGGCATTGTGGCCGAAAACGTGCCGGAAACAACACGTGTGACCGGATCCAGCTCTGCCAGGATGATAGAACCGCTGCCATCCAGTGTTTTGGTACTGTAGACAAGAGCGTATGTATAGACGGGCAAATATTGATTTCCCTGGATAGAGTCCCGGCTTGTCAGGCCCAGCGTGTGGGTGCCGGTTCCTGTTACGTTGGCCAGGCCGAATGCAAAGGTCCAGTATGGTGGCGTGGGAGGGGTAGTGGCGGTAATGGTCAATGCAGTTCCCGTATAAGAGCATGTTACATCCGGAACAGCCAGGTTATATGCATTTCCATCGAGGTTGAATTTCAGAAAGCCGGCTGTCGGGCTGTTTGGGACAAGGATCAGGGTCCCGGCGTTCGCAGTATCACCCCCGGTTATGGTGACACCAACACCAGCCGGTGCGGTATAGCCCAATTTCGGGATCACGCTAACTGTATATTGTCCGGCAGGCACGTTATCGATCTTGAAGCTTCCGCCAGGATTTTCCAGTTCAACGGCCGCGCCTCCACTGGCAGGTGTGCAAACCAATCTAACAGCAGCATCAGCCGGTGACAGGATGCCTTTGATGGCGCCTGGTTTCAGTGGGGTGGGGTTGGGTTCGGTCTGTCGTTTTTCACAAGCAACAAAAATGGCAGAAAGTAACAGGAATAATAAACCGGCAGCGCGTTGCATTGTGTGTTTTTGGCAAAACTAAACCATCGGTAGTCCTGCAACATCCCCCAATCCGGGGGATTTTGGATAAAGGTATAAACAGCGAAGGGCATGAACGCCTGGGAGCCAGTTGACCCGACCGGTTTATCTTGCGCATATGGTCAGGCACTCCATTATTTGCGGAATGAATAAAAAACAGGTCTCCGGCTTCGCTGTTCTTTATCGGCTGTACAGGCTTTAATTCCATCCTCGATGTCATAAATTTCGTATCCCATTTCCTGCAGGAACCGTTCTACCTTGGGCTTATGATCGCCAAAGATTTTTACCTGTATGATGGGCTTATACTTCAGCAATTACCAGCACTTATTTTAGAAGATCATTCAGCAGCTTATTCATATCTGCTGTCCTGGCATTGCCGGCGCCGGCGTCCCAGCTGCAGCCATGCTGCTCATTGCCATAACAGGAAATTGTTCATCTGACTATCTTTGGCTTTCAGTCCTGGTTTGGATCCATGCCGTTATCACCAATTTTAAATCATCCGCATAGTGTATGCTGTTACATAAATTTTTTGAATATTTCCTGCCGGAAAACATACGCAAGGACAAAGGACACCCGCGGTATGATGAATTTTATACTATAGCCAGCCTGACCCCGGTAGGAATTGTTTTTATGTCCCTTT
>JBEVLT010000389.1:0-21237 GCA_040509055.1 Chitinophagaceae bacterium | reverse complement strand
AAAGAAATAAGCCTTCGCAAATAAAAAAATAAACCCCGGACGGTCCGGGGTTTATTTTTTTCTGGTAATACTGCCGTTATGCATTCAGCATGCGTCGTAGCTTTTCATTTTTATTGCGCAGATCGATGCCGCCTTCCAGGATCGATTTCAGGTTGGCCAGGTAAAACGTCCAGCCGGTTTTGCAACCGACATGGTAATACTGTTTTCCTTTTTCATCCACAGGAATTTCTTCCTGCACCAGTTCTACGAGCTGCTCACCTTCTTCTTCATACAGGCGGACCGTACAAATACCCGCTTTGCCAAAGCTGAACCGGAACAGGTCTGCTCCGTCGCATTCCAGTATTTCTCCTGACTCCGTCGTATCATCACCGTAACCATACCAGTACCACTGGTAGCTATCTCCTTTCTCTACAGCCTCCTCATCAGTCCTTGCTTCACCATTTGCTTTTTTGTAATCAGCCCTTCGCAGGAACCAGGATTCGATACCTGCCCGGGTAGCCCAGCAGCGATACAGCTCGCGCGCCGGTGCTTTTACATTGATGCGGACCGCAAAGCGGCTCCAGTCCATATCGGCCATAACAAAAAAATTTATCCTTTCATATTGTCCGGCGCAGAATGCAGCCCGATGCGGTTGCCTTCCGTGTCGGTGAACAGGGCCATGTATCCATACTCGGGAGAAATCTCCGTCTTTGGAAGAACGATCGATCCGCCGGCTCCTTCTACTTTATCCAGCACGTTTTGCAGGTCGGGGTTACCGTTCAGGTAGATGAGTACGCCGTCGGTAGCAGAAGATGTAAGCAGGCCGTCGCCGGTTGCCACGATGGCGCCGCCTACGCATTCCATATCCTGCACCGGGAACATCCGCATCCGGATGCCCGGCATATCGGCCGGGATCAAAGAAAATCCAAAAATGGTTTCATAAAATGCAGCAGCCCTGTCCAGGTCGGTAGCAGGGATTTCGAACCAGCTGATCGCATGTTTCATAATAAAAGATGATTTTTATAGTAAGGGAAATAATGAAGTTAGCTGCTGGACACCGAGCCGGCATTCATGTCGTCAAAGACCCGGTCTACCGGTTCCCACAGTTCGATCTTGTTGCCTTCCGGGTCCAGTATCCAGCCGAACTTACCATACTCATATGTTTCCATCTTGCCGACTACCGTTACACCCTCTTCCTCCAGCACCTTCAGCAACTCCTCCAGGTTCTCCACCCGGTAGTTGAACATAAACGGTTTCTCAGACGGATCAAAATACTTCGTGCTTTCTTTGAACGGGCTCCAGATCGTATATCCTTTTTCTCCGTTCTCCTTTCGCCAGTCGAAGGACGTGCCATGCCCGCTGGCCGGGATACCCAGGTGCTTCGCATACCATTCCCTTATCTTTTCCGGGTCTTTTGTCTTGAAGAAAAGCCCGCCGATACCGGTTACTCTTTTCATTTGTTGCATATGTTTTACTATGATTACCTATCTCCACAACCCGATAATGGCACCCATCAGGGTGAGGGCAAGGACCAGGTAGCCGCCATTGATAAAAATATACCGGGCTGTTTTGTGCTCGAACAGGGCTACGATGGCCAGCCCGCAAAATACCCAGATGCCGGCCAGGAAACCGGCTATGGTACCCCATTCTACCGTAGTGCGTGGCGCACAGTCAGCCGGGCAGGCATCAGGCGGATCCGACAGGAACATACCAAGGTTCGCCGCCATCAGCAGGCTGAGAATAAATGCCCAGCCATAGATCTTGCCGGCATTCCCTTTTTTTACATCCTCGATCGTCATTTTGTTCTCCGTCATCCAGGCCCTGCCAAAGAGGGCCGGGGAGTACCAGACGCCTCCCAATACAAACGCAGAAACGCCGGCAACGAGGATGGCCAGCCAGTTGATCGTACTCATGTCCATAAACAAGTCTTTAGATGGTTTTAAAAAAGTGGTATATCGAATCTATTTCATAATTTTTACCGGTGGAATGCAAACGGAACCAGGATGGAAAACAGCAAGACAAAGGATAGTGATCAGGCGATGAAAAAGACGGGCGACCCGGTCCGGCTGAACGATATCGGGTTCCGCCTGATCCTGATCCCCGTTTTTGGCATCCTGCTGCCGCTGGTCACCGGCCTGATCGATCATTCCAGGTATTCGCTATGGGAAACCAAGCTCAGCTACCTGTATACCATCGGCATCGCTTTCGTGATCTGGCAGGGCAACCGCTTCCTGCTGTTCACGCTGCGCAGCTATTTCGACTGGTTCGATAAACCGGTGCGGAAGATCACTGCACTTATCCTGGCCATTTCTTTTTATACTATACCGGTGAGCGTGCTGCTGCTGACAGGATGGTACCACTTGTTTGCAAAGGGGAATGTGAACTGGAATATCGTGGGCATGAATGCCATGGTCATCATGATCCTCGTGCTGTTCATCGTGCATGTATATGAAACCGTGTTCCTGGTAAAAGAAGCGGAAACCGAAAAAGTGCAGCGGGCACAGACGGAACGGGCCAAGGCCGAAGCCGAACTGCAGGCACTGAAGAACCAGATCGACCCGCATTTTATTTTCAACTCACTGAATACCCTGTCGCACCTCATCGAAGAAAAACCGCAGAAGGCCAAATTATTCAACGACAACCTGGCCGGTGTGTACCGCTACATCCTGCAGAACAAGGCAAGGGACCTCGTATTGCTGCGGGAAGAAATGGAGTTTCTCGAAAACTATTTTTCGCTGCTGCGGATCCGGTTCGATAAAGCCGTACGGCTGCAAATGGCAATCCCCGCCGCAGCGCTGGACCATTGCCTGGTACCGCCCATCTCCCTGCAGGTACTGGCCGAAAATGCGATCAAGCACAACGAGTTTTCGGAAGAGAAACCCCTTGTGCTCGATATCGTACTGGAAAACGGCGAGCTGGTCATCCGCAATGACATCAAGAGAAAAACGGCATTCCGGCCCTCTTCGCGCATCGGGCTGCAAAACCTGGGCGAACGTTACAAGCTCACTACCAGCCGGGAAATTGCCATCAGCACAGAAGACAATAATTTTACCGTGCGCCTGCCGGTACTGACCATCGGCTAACGGGCAGCAGGATCAAAAACCAGCTCATGAAAGTGATCATCATAGAAGACGAGAAGCCGGCAGCGGAAAAACTGGTCAAAGCCATACAGGCGGCTGATCCTTCCATAGAAGTAGCGGCTGTGCTGAATGGGGTAACCGCCTCGATAGAATGGCTGCAGGAAAATCCTATGCCGGACCTGCTCTTCATGGACATCGAACTGGGAGAAGGCTCTTCTTTCACCATCTTTGAAAAGGTAAATATCACCAGCCCCGTCATCTTCTGCACGGCCTTCGACGAATACTGGCAGGAAGCCTTCGAGCACAACAGCATCGACTACCTGCTGAAACCGGTGAAGCAGGAAAAGCTGGAAGCTGCCCTGAAAAAATACGATAAGCTGAAGCAGCATTTTGCCACCGGCTTCCGCCACCTGCAGCAGTGGCAACAGCAATCATCGGGCAGCTGCCATAAAAAACGTTTCCTGGTAAAACGCGGGGCAGATTATATCAGCATCAAAACAGACGATATCTCCTATTTCTATGCCACGCACAAGCTGGTGTGCATGGTAGACAGCCGCAACCAGAAGTTCATACTCGATCAGTCGCTGGCCGATATCGAAAAGCAGCTGGACCCGGCCTGTTTCTACCGGGTGAACCGGAAATACCTGGTGAACATGAGCGCCATCAAACGCATCAAGTCCTACCCCAAAAGCAAACTGGAAGTGGAGCTGGAGCCGGCCGTTTCCGAAGAGATCATCATCAGCCAGGAAAACGTAACGGCCTTCAAAGAATGGATGGGGCAATAAAAAAGCCCCGGACTGGTCCGGGGCCGTGATTTGGTACTCATAACCCTGAAAAGCTTATCCGCGGTTACCGCCACCGGGCCGCTGCGGACGCATAGATGGTTCGATGACTTCCTTCCATACCTTGAAGTTGTCGTCTCCGAGCACACCGCGCAATTCCTTATCTCTTGCCTCCATGATCGGCTGCATCTTATCCCGCATCACCTGCGGATCGGGACGCTCCCCGCCGCTTCTCAACTCTTCCCTTACCTTATCAGACGAGCGGTAGTAACCGGCAAAGATGGAATCTGCCTGCACCAGTTTGGCCGCATCCAGCCTGAACGCACTGTCTATCTTTTCATGCACGGCCTTGACGCGCTCTTCCACAGTGCGGCGCTGAGGACCCTGTGCCATTACAGAACTGCCTGCCGCCAGCATAACCAGCAGGGCGACAAAGATTGATCGTTTCATTTGTGTATTGTTTAGATTGAGTTATTTATGGTCTTTGCCGGATCCTTTCTTCGAAGGATTGATCATGCCCTTGAGCACTCGCTGGATAACCGTATCGTACCGCGGTAATTGTTCGGGCGTACAGACCTGCTTCAATGCAAAAAAGTGGGCAAAGATGGTGCTGTCGATGATCTGCTGCTTTTTGCCTACCTGTACCAGGTACCCCTGCTGCACCGAGTCGGAAGGCGCCGGCTGCTGCAGCAGCTTATAGTATTCTTCTTTCGCCTCGTGTATATCATCGAACAGGGGCTTCATATTCGCCTTGTGCTTATCGGCCAGCTCCACGTACCGGGCCACCTGCGTATCGGAAAAACCGACGTCATTCTTCAGTTTTTCGATCATGTATTCGCGGGGGCTTTTCTTCGGTTTTTCCTTCTCATCGCGCAGGAAAAAGAAAAGCAGGCCAATGTTGGACAGCAACAGGATAACGATGATAAAAACAAGGATCTTGTTATTTCTGATATAGGTCATTCGTGAGAAGGCGTTTCGTAATCATAAAAACTCGTGACAGCGACATTGTATTCTTCCGGCAGATCGGTCGCTACCTGGAAAGCATTGCCGGATGAAAGCGCATCAGGGCCATTGCGAAGCACGATCCAGCCATTGACAAACAATACGGCTGCGATGATGCCCAGCGCAAACAAAGGCCGGCTGATGAGGCTGGCAATGCCGTTCCAGCTGCTTTGCTCCCGCCTGAGCCGGGCCTGCAGCCGGGTATAAAAATAAGGCGGCGGCGAGGCGCGCCTCATACCCTCCAGGCTATCCAGCGCTGCGGCTGTCTGTTCCTCCGTGTTTCCTTTCTGCTTCATGATCTTCAGGTTTGACGTTGTTTGATCGAAAAAACTTGCTTAGTATTTGTTCCGGTAATAGTCTTCCAGCTTCTTCTTCAGGTTGTTCTTTGCCCGGTGTATCAGCGACTCCACCGACGACACCGTCGTCTGCATCACTTCGCTCACTTCCTGGTAGCTCAACCCTTCCACTTTGTGCAGCGTAAATGCAGTTCTTTGGTTATCAGGTAATAAGCGAATGGCTTTGAACAGCGCTGCGGCATCTTCCTTTTTGTCCAGCACCACGCCGGGATGGTGAAAATCAGGCGGGTGCACCACCACCTGGCTCTCCTCGCCAAAGATGCTTTTCACAAAAGCGAAGCGCTTCTTGCGCTTTTTGCGGCGTTCATGGTCCAGCGATTTGGTCACCGCGATCCGGTACATCCAGGTAGAGAATTTGGAATCGCCTTTGAAGGAGCCGACGGACTGGTATACCTGCACAAATACTTCCTGGGCAATGTCTTCGGCATCTTCAGCACTCTGCACAATGCCCAGCGCCGTGTTGAACACCATGTCCTGCCACGTCTCAACGATTGCTCTGAAAGCAGCTTCATCTCCCTGCTTCAGCCGGTCTACCAGAATTCTCTCATCCAAGCTGCATTTTTTTTGCGTGAGGCGATATTACGCAAAATTTCGTTTGCCGGGCCGGCCGGTGTGTTTGCATCAAAACCTTGGGGTACCTCTCATGTTGCCGCCGCCGGGCCGTCCCGGGTTGGCCGATGCTTTGGCTGTACCGAAATTTTTCAGGTTATAGGTAAACGTAAGGATGAAATACTGCTGCAGCACATTGGAGCGGGAATCTTCAATATAGTTTTCCGACACGGTCCGGGTGATGCTCTGGTTCTCCTTCAGCAGGTCGAAGACGGAAAGCCGCAGTTCGGCGGCCCTGTTCTTCAGGAACTTTTTGCCGATGGCTGCATTCCACAGCCAGAAACTCTGGTTGAACCCGCTGGATAAACCCGAACTGGACTGGTTGCTCACATCGTTTTGCACGAACCACCCGCTTTTGGTCAGGACGTTCACCTGTATACCGGCCGAGCCGTTGTTGTAATTGGAGTTTTGCTCGGGCCGGATAGAATTTTTGACCACGTTGAAACTCCTGTTGTAGGAAAGATTGAAATCGATATACTCGCTGATATTGCTGGCAACCACGATGCCGGCATTGTAGGTGTAATTATTGGTAATACTTTTCACCGAATTGGCCAGTCCCGGCATCCGCGAATAGCTGAACCCGGTATTGACATTGATATTGGACTTGATGAACGCTACGGGCATGCCGTAGGTAAAGAAGGTGCGGACACTCTGGTAGCCGTCCAGGTTTACCGGCATCACCAGCTGCGAACCCTTCTTCAGCTCAATACCCTGCTGGATGATGGAATCGCTGCTGGCCCTGAACGTGGCCGAGGCAATATTGTTCTGCGTGGCCTGCAGGTAGATGTTGGCAAAAAAGCTTTGCCCTTTTTGCGTATTGGTAAACGTATACCGGCCGGACAGATAATGTGAATAAGACTGCTTCAGTGACGGGTTGCCACTGGTTACCCGCAGCGGATTGTTGATGTTTACCACATCCTGCAGCTGGGTCACGCTGGGAAAGCTGGTAGAGGCCCGGTAGAAAAAGTTAACGGTGCTGCGGGCGGATATTTTTTTGCGCCAGCTCAGGTTCGGCAGCAGGTTGGTAAATGCCTGGTCCACCGAAGTCTGGTTGGGAAAAAACCGGTCGCTCTGCAGGCGGGAATGCTGCACGTTCACCCCTGCCGAAAGCTGGTTGTCCCGGTTGCCGATGCGGAAGCTCACGCCGCCATTGTGGGTAATGGTGGTATTCTCAAATACATTGGAAAGGGTGGAGTCGAACTGCGTGTATTTATCTCCTACGGGATCATAACGGAACGTATACTGGTCGGCATTGCTTTTCGAATAGGAGGGTGAATAGTTGATCTGCAACTGGCCATTGCGGCCCATGGGTTCGGTGTAGGCAATGTTGGAAGAAAGATTGTACCCGTTTGTCGCATTGTCTGTAAACTGGTTTTGCAGCGAGTCTTCCGACAACACACCGCCTTTGAAAAACCGGTAATGGGAAAGCACATAGCTTTCGCCGTCGTTCTTGTTCCAGGCTGTGCTGAGGTTCACGGAAATGCTTCGACCCCGTTTGGCAAACGCATGGCGGTAAAGAATGTTATTGCGCAGGTTGTAGCCGGTGCGCAGCGACGTGCTTTTGTTCTCGGAAGTATTGACGGTATCTGCATCGGCCAGGCTCGCCATGCTGGCCGGCGCCTCGTACGATATCGATGAAGAGTTGGACCACGACTTGTTGTCCTGGAAATTGAGGCTGGGCGAAATGATGATCTCGTTGGCCGAATCGATCTTGTACTCGAGCCGCAGGTTGATCCGGTGGTTGTAATTCTGGCTGGCCGAGTTGCGGTATTGCTCGGCATAGAGAATGGTATCCTGGAAGGTGCTCTGGTTCCTGTTTTCCTGCTCGTTGGTATTACGGGCCTGGTTGAAGAAATAGCTGCCGGTCACTTCCAGCTTTTTGCCCCAGTTGTCCGCGAAGTTGATGCCGCCTGCATTTGTCCGGCTGATGCCGGGCTGGCTGGACACGGTGAAGTTATTCTGGCTGCCGCCACCACCCCGGTTATTACTTCCACCGCGGTTGCTGCCACCGCCCCGGTTGCCGCCCGAACTGCTTACGCCCAGCAGGTCCTGCGAACCGAAGTTTTGCTGGTTGACATTATTGAAAAGGCCGACCACCGAAATGCGGCGATCGCCGTTGAAAAAACTCACGTTGCCGCCGGCGCTATACCGCCCGTCTGTACCGATGCCGGCATACATACGCCCGAACTGGCTGTTGCGGATGCCGGATTTGGTCACGATGTTGATCGATTTCTGGGTATTTCCGTCATCAAACCCGGTAAAACGGGCCTGGTCGCTCAGCCGGTCAAACACCTGTATTTTATCTACCACTTCGGCAGGCAGGTTGCGCAGGGCGGCAGAGGCATCGTCGCCGAAAAAGTCGCGCCCGTCGATCGTCACCTTTCTCACCTGCTCGCCATGCGCCGTCACGGTACCATCCCGGTCCACGGTGATGCCCGGCGCTTTTTTGATCAGGTCTTCCACGTTGGCATCGGGGTTTACCTTGAACTGGCTGGCATTGTACTGCACGGTATCGCCTTTTTGCTGGGTAGGCGGTATTTTGGCGGTGACCACCACATTATCCAGCTCTGTAGAGGTCTTGGGGATAAACAGGGTGCCCAGGTCCACCAGCGGCGTGGAATCGCTCACGGCCACGATCTGCCGGTATTCTTCATAGCCGATAAAATGTACGCTCAGGAAAAACGAGTCCGGGGCAATGCCCTGGAAACGGAAGGTGCCGGTATCGCCGGCCAGTACATTATAGGTTTTCAGCGTGTCCTTTACCGATCTGAGGGTGACACGGGCGCCGGACAGCGGCTTGTTATCCACCAGGTCCAGCAGCTTTCCTTTGATGTTTTGGGAATGAGATGACACAGTCCAGCATACGACGACCAGCACCAATAACCCGATTTTCTTCATGTAAAATATTTCTGCAAATAGGACGCCTAAAAAAGGGGCAACTTTCGCTACAGCCGGGTTATATTCATTTTTTTTAAGAAATGTACAACAGGGGCCGGACTGGCCCGGTATTTTCCATTAAAAATATCTCAAGTATCTTGCGCCTCTTAAAACAGGAATTTATGGAGTATAGTAAACTTGTAGCCGTTACCGGTATCCCGGGCCTGCATGAACTCGTTAGCAGTAAAAACGATGGCGCCATTGTGCGCTCGCTGGAGGATAATACCACGCGTTTTGCGTCTTCCCGCATACACAACTTTTCGCACCTGGAAAGTATCGAGATCTATACCACGGGAGAGAACGTGAACCTGGTAGAGATCTTTCATGCCATGGAAAAAGCCGGCACCGGCCTGCCCGACAGCAAGGACAACGCGGCGATCAAAAAATATTTCGAGGAGGTATATCCCGACCTGGACTTTGAGCGGGTGTATACCAGCGACCTGAAAAAAATGCTCCGCTGGTTCGATATCCTGCAAAAAAACAAGGTAGAGATCAAGCTGTCCGAGCTGCCGGCCGAAGAGACGGAGGAAGAAGCGGAAGAAGCGCCTGCGGCCGAACAACCGGAAGAAAAAAAGCCGGCTAAAAAGAAAGCCAAAGAACCCAAGGCGGAGAAAGAAGCGGCAGCAGATACCGATACTGCTGAAAAACCAGCCAGGGCAAAAAAGACAGCTGCAAAGAAAGAAGAAGAAGCCGGGCAACCGGAGGCCCCGAAGAAGGCTGCTGCCAAAAAGAAATAACAACCTCTTTACTAAAAGCTGCAAACTTTACCCCCCTGAAGTTTGTAGCTTTTATTATTTACAACATTCCCATATGAGCTATACCGCCGATATAAAAAAACTGGACCGGCATTTCCTGCCGGACAACTTTGTCCTTACTGACTGGGCCTCGCTGGAACCTTATTTCAAAGAGCTGGCGGAGCGGCCCATCGGCTCTGCCGCCGACCTGGAGCAATGGCTGAAAGATACCAGCGAGCTGGAAGCCGTGGTAAGCGAAGATGCCTGCTGGCGCCAGATCAAAATGACCTGCGATACGGAAAGCAAGCAGCTGGAAGAAGCGTTTACCTTTTTCATGATGGAGATACAGCCGAAGATACAGCCGTACTCCGACCAGCTGAACCGCAAGCTGGTGGAATGCCCCTTTACCAAAGAGCTGGACCCTGCTGCTTTCTTCACCTACCTGCGGAATGTGAAAAAGAGCATCGACCTGTTCCGCGAAGCCAATATTCCGCTGCAGGCCGAACTGAGCGTGGAAGCACAGCGTTTCGGCGTGATCTCCGGCAAGATGACGGTGGAGGTGAACGGGCAGGAGTATACCCTGCAGCAGGCTGCCAAATTCCTGGAAGACCCGGACCGTGCCCTGCGTGAAACCGTGTACCGCAAGATCAGCGAGCGAAGGCTGCAGGACAAAGAAGAGCTGAACGAGCTCTACACCAGCCTGCTGCACAAGCGCCACCAGGTAGCGTTGAATACCGGCTTTGCCAATTTCCGTGATTTCCGCTTTGCCGAGCTGGGCCGTTTTGATTATACCAAAGAGCATTGCTACCAGTTTCACGAAGCGGTGAAGCTGCACGTGATGCCGCTGGTGGACCAGCTGTATGAGCTGAAAAAGAAAAAGCTGGGGCTCGATACCCTGCGCCCCTGGGACATCGAAGCAGAGCCAGCTGGCGTACAGCCGCTGCGCCCCTTCAGCACCGGCGGGGAGCTGGTAGAAAAAACCATCCGCTGCTTCAACCGGCTGCGCCCCTTCTTTGGCGACTGCCTGCAGCAGATGAAGAACATGGGCCACCTGGACCTGGAGAGCCGGAAGGGCAAGGCGCCCGGCGGGTACAACTGTCCGCTGGCGGAAAGCGGCGCTCCCTTCATCTTTATGAATGCAGCCGGGCAGCTGGACGATGTGACTACCATGGTACACGAAGGCGGCCATGCCATTCATTCTTTTCTTTCGCACGACCTGGAGCTGACCGGTTTTAAGGAGTACCCGACGGAGATTGCCGAAGTGGCCAGCATGAGCATGGAATTGTTCTCCATGGATCACTGGCAGGTGTATTTCGATAATGAAGAAGAACTGACGCGCGCCAAAGAACAGCAGCTGGAGCGGGTGATCACCATCTTCCCGTGGATAGCCACGATCGATAAATTCCAGCATTGGGTGTACGAGCATCCCGATCATACCCTGGAAGAAAGGTCGGATGCCTGGCTGCGCATCCTTAACGAATTCACTTCGCCGGTGATTGATTTCTCAGGGCTGGAAACATACAGGCGTTTCTCCTGGCAGCGACAGCTGCACCTGTTCGAAGTGCCTTTCTATTATATCGAATACGGCATTGCGCAGCTGGGCGCCATCGGCCTCTGGCAGCAGTACAAAGAGGACCCGGAGAAGGCGATCGACCATTATATCAGCGCGCTGGACCTTGGCGGCACCCGCACCTTGCCCGAGCTGTTCCGTGCGGCAGGACTGGAGTTTGACTTTTCGCCGGAATATATCAGCGGCCTCATGCATTTTGTGAAAAAAGAGCTGGACAGCCTGCAGGTTCCCGCAAAAAATACCCGCTAAGTAGTAGCGAAGGGACTCGGAAATCTGGAAAACGCAGATTATATTTGGATTCTCAACTCTTGCCAGATATGCTGCGGGCAGGGTCCGCAGGATCAACATAGCTACTAATCAGAGCCTTAACCTAAGTCCCCGTGTGTCTACACGGGGGCTTGCGTTTGCAGCCCGTGTCAGGGCTTATTGCATAGCTTACAAATGCCCTCTGCCACTACTTCTATCTGGCTGGCCGCATAGCCGCCTGGCAGTTTGATCGCAGGCGTTACCACATCATCGAGGCAATACGTATTGTTGCAGCGTGTGCACACAAAATGCACGTGGTGATCGTGATGGTGCCCCTCTTCGCATTCGCCTTTGCACAGCGCATAGCGAACGGAATTGTCGGCGGAGGGAATGGTATGAATGATGCCTTTTTCTACAAAGGTTTGCAGGGTGCGGTAGATCGTCACCCGGTCGAATTTCTCACCGGCTTTCTTTTCTATATCGCCATGCGCCAGTGCGCCCGGCTGCTCCATGAACAGCTGGAGTATCTTCTCGCGGCTGGCGGTGATGCTCAGCTTGTTTTTGCGGAGCATGTCCCTGGTATCGTGTGCCCTCGTCATTCGTTCAGCATTTTTTTGATCTGCCGGATCATGGCGTTTACTTCGCTTTGCTTCAGCCCGTCATAGATCCGCTTCACCTCTCCCTTTTTATTCACCAATGCCCAGAACTGGGTGTGCAGGAAATCATCGCGGATGTCGCGCAGGTTATTGGCCGGGTCGTCGATGCCATAGCTGATCCGTGCCGTCTTGTACAGGCTGTCCTTGCGGCCGGTCAGGAACAGCCAGCGGTGCGTATCCACCTGCATGGAGTCGGCATATTTTTTCAGCTGCTGCGCCGAATCACGTTCCGGGTCGGAGGTATGGGAAAGGATCAGGAAATCCTTTTCGTTTTTGAATTGATCATACACTTTCCGCATGTTGTTGTTCATGGTGGGGCAGATGCCGGGGCAGGTGGTAAAAAAGTATTCCGCCACGTACACTTTTCCCGCCACGTCCTGGTTGGTCACCGGGCGGCCGTCCTGATCGGTAAAGGAGAAGGGCTGCACCACGGAGATGGTATCCTTCGGTTTGATCCATTTTCGCACCACGAAGTAAAAAACAGTAATGAGCGCGACAAAGAAGCCGATATAAAAAATTCCTTTCCTGGACATACACCTTTTTTGCGTCACAAAGGTACCATCAGCGCCGCTAACTTACCCGGTCTTCTTGCGCGTTAACAACAATTTTGCAACAGTGTTGCTTTTTGTTGTTATTTTTGCCGCCTGCATGAAGTGGAAGATCAATTGGGATGCATTGGGTATTACGGCTTCGGTGGCCTGCGCCATTCATTGCGCTGTGCTGCCCCTGTTTACGTCGGCCCTGCCCCTGTTTGGTATCAATATCATTCACAACCTGGCTTTCGAGGCCGGCATGGTACTGCTTGCCTTCGGCATCGGCGCGTATTCCTTTTACCACGGTTACCGCAGGCACCATCATAGCTGGCTTCCCTTTTCGCTGTTCTCCATCGGCATGGTACTGCTGGTGCTCAAGCTGTTTTTTATCCATTACGAGACCTGGCTGCTGATCCCGGCCGTGGTGCTGATCGTCTGGGCGCATTTTTCCAACTACCGCTCCTGCCAGGTGCATGCGCATGCCCATGCGGACGACTGTGATCACTAAGCAAGCCTGAATCGTTTACCGGGTACCTGCCAAAGATGGCTTAGTTTTGCACTCTTACCTTTCCCGTATGACGATTGCTGTATTAGGAGCCGGTATGGTGGGGCGGGCCATCGCCCTGGACCTGGCCCGGGACTATGCTGTTACCTCCTTTGACCGGAGCCCTGACAACCTGCAGGCCCTGCAGGAAGCAAATCCGCGTATCGGCACGCGGCTCACTGATCTTTCCGGTTACAACAGTTACCCCGCTTTATTGCAGCCCTTTGACCTGGCCGTGACCGCAGTGCCCGGGTTTATGGGATACCAGACGCTGGAGGCCGTGATCCGCGCCGGGAAAAATGTAGTGGACATTTCTTTTTTTCCTGAAGATGCATTGCAGCTGGATGGACTGGCCCGGGACAACGGTGTAACCGCTGTTACCGATTGCGGTGTGGCGCCGGGCATGAGCAATTTTATTCTCGGCCGCTGCAATGCAGCAATGGATGTCACCTCCTTCGAATGTTATGTCGGCGGACTGCCGGAAGAAAAACAACCGCCCTTCTTTTACAAAGCCCCCTTCTCGCCTGTAGATGTGATACAGGAATATATCCGGCCGGCCCGGCTGGTGGAGAACGGGAAGATCGTTGTGAAACCTGCGCTAAGCGACCGCGAAATGATCGGCTTTGACGAAGTGGGCGAGCTGGAAGCCTTCAACACGGATGGACTGCGTTCGCTGCTGTATACCATGGGCCATGTTCCCGACATGAAAGAGAAAACGCTGCGCTACCCCGGTCATGTTGAGCTGATCATTGCCTTGCAGCAGGCAGGATTTTTTGATACGGTTCCTCTTCACATTAACGGTACGGATCTTTCACCGCTTGCGTTTACTTCCCGCCTGCTGGTGAACGATTGGAAGGCCGGGCCCGGCGACCGTGAATTTACCGTAATGAAAGTAGTGGTAAAAGGCACCCGCGGCGGCAAGGAAAGAACAATTGAATACAACCTGCTGGACCGCTATGATGCCGCCACCCACACGTCTTCGATGGCGCGTACGACGGGATATACCTGTACCGCCGCCGTCAACCTGGTCGCAAAAGGATTGTTTACGGAAAAAGGCGTATTTCCACCGGAGCTGATCGGTAGCCATCAGTCCTGTTTTGATTTTGTGATGGATTACCTGCAGCAGCGAAAGGTAAACTGGATAAGTACAGAACGATGATGCGAAATAAAAAAGCAGTCCCGTAAGACTGCTCTGTTCAATATCTGTTGAGTTCGATGGATTACTCTGCTTCTGCCACCACTTCCTTTACTTCCGGGATCATGCGCTTCATCATGCCTTCGATACCGGCCTTCAGCGTGATCATGGAAGAAGGGCAGCCGCTGCAGCTTCCCTGCATCATCAGGTTTACCACACCATCCTCATAGCTCCTGAACTGGATGGCGCCGCCGTCCATTTCCACGGCAGGCTTCACGTAGTTTTCCAGCAGCTCCTTGATGCGCTTTACCACATCGTCGTCATCGGCCAGCACTTCGTTGCTGCTTTCTTTTTTGATGGTCACTACTTCGTCTTCGTTGATCACCGTTTTGCCTTCTTCCAGGTACTCTTTCAGGAACTGGCGGATAGCCGGGATCACATCGCTCCAATCCGTTTCCGGTGTCTTGGTCAGCGTTACAAAATTGCTGGCGATGAAGACGGCCTTGATGAACGGGAAGCCGAACAGTTCGGTAGCCAGCGGCGAAGGCCGTGCTGTTTCCGCGTCCGGGAAATCGAGGCTCTTGCCGGGATACAGGAGTTTGTTGGCCACAAACTTCATGGTCTCCGGGTTGGGCGTCATTTCCGTATAAATGCTGATGATAGGATTGCCTGTTTTGATCATACTACTTCGGTTTATTACTGCCTGCCGGCAGCTATGCAAAGGTAACAATTTCGGTTCGCAGTGGTTCAGTTTGTCGGTTGCCGTCTTTTGGGGTTCACAGCTACCGGTCAGGGAATCCCGTCATTCATCCCCGCTTACTCCCTGAACTTCCCGGTTTTTTTCAGGTACCGGACCAGGATATAGAGCAATAACAATGCCCCGACCGCCACCCCGATCAGGATATTTCTGAGCTGCTCGTCGCCGCCGGTCAGCGCGGGGTATCGCAGCAGCAGGAGCAGCGCTATACCGTTCAGCCAGATATATTGCGTGGTGTGCTCCTTCAGGATCCAGCGCCGCCAGTTGAAGGCCATGCCGCGGAAAGTGGTGCCGATGCCTTTCAGGCTGGGCCACCAGCGGTTCACTTTTTCGCAATAGCGGTCGTAGCCGGGGCCAAACTTGCCGCGCAGGAAATTTTCCTCTGCCAGCACGATGGCCTGGTACACGAACAGGAAAATGGGGATGACGATGGCCACGTACACCAGCGAATTGGCCAGGATGCCCACGCCCAGCAGCATCAGGATATTGCCTACATACAGCGGGTTGCGGCAGTGGTTGAAGATACCTTCTGTCACCAGTCCCTCGGCATACGGCTTGCCTTCCCTGCCGCCGCGCACGATATAAGCCAGCCCGATGGTGAGCCCGCGGATCAGCTGGCCGAGGATGGTGATGACCAGCCCCAGCGCGATCGGCCAGACATAATAACAGGCCCCAAACCCGGCTTCGGAAAACAGGGGCCAGGAAGGAATGAACAAAGCGCCGTAAAACAGGATAAAGATCCAGTTGCGGTACTTGAAAAAGAAATTGCCGATACCTACCATAAGCAGATCAAATTACAATTGACAAATTCCAAATCCCACTCAACAGAAAGAGATGGAATTTGGAATTTCTTATTTGAGATTTATTTCTTCACCGCAATAATGCCGGCAAAGTTGTACCATTTGAAAAACACTTCGCAGTTGATAAACCCGCGGTCGCGCAGCAGGGAAATATCCTCGCTGAGCTTGTACGGGATCAGTACGTTTTCCAGCGCTTCGCGCTTCTGGGCGATCTCCATTTCACTGTACTGGTTGCGGCGTTTGTAGTTGTAGTAATACTCGATGAAATCGCGGTTGAAATCGCTTTCTTCCGCCAGTATCTTTTCTACCAGGATCAGCACGCCGCCGGGATTCAGCCCGTCATAGATGTTTTTCAGCACCTGTTCGCGGTAGATGGGGCGCACAAACTGCAGCGTCAGGCAGAGCACCACCACGGATGCATTGTTGATCTGTATGCCCTGGCTCATGTCGGTGCAGCGCAGCTCGTAGGGCCGGGAAAACCCTACTTCGATCAGCTTCCGCTTGCATTTGTCCAGCATTTCCTGCGAGTCGTCCACGCCGATAAACCGGATATCCTGGTTCACCATGGTGTTCATACCGATCATGGTCGTACCGGTAGAGCAGCCCAGGTCGTACACATACGAACCCTCGCGGGCATGGTTGGCGGCCATCTCGGCCATCATCCGCTGTATTTCGCCGTAAAACGGTACGGAGCGGTTCACCATGTCGTCGAATACATTGGCCACGTTGGCGCCGAATTTAAAGTCGCTGGCCTGCTCGATCTCATCCTTAAAAACTTCATCTTTGCCCATAGAAGAATTATGTAAGACGCAAAGTAAAGCAATTTCCCGGATCAGGTCCGCGGTTAAAAAGTCATGGAAACCCTGCTCACGCTATGAAGAAAAAGATATACCACCTGGCGCACTGCACCACCTGCCAGGCCATCATTAAAGACACCGGCATCGATCACAATCACTTCGCGATGCAGGACATCCGGACCGAAAAGATCACCCCGGCCCAGCTGGATGAGATGAAAAAGCTGGCGGGCAGCTACGAAGCACTCTTCAGCCGCCGTGCCCTGAAGTACAAAGAGTGGGGGCTGAAAGACAAAAAACTGACGGAAACCGATTACCGCGATCATATCCTGCAGGAAGACACCTTCCTGAAGCGGCCGGTCGTCATCATTGGTAATAACATCTTCATCGGCAGCGAAAAGAAAAACGTGGAAGCCCTGAAGCAGGCTGTAGCCGCATCATGAGTGCAGCGGTGGCGCCGCCGCATCTTCCTTCCCTTCCACAGCCCTGATCAGCTCCGGGTTGGTCCGTTTCTCCCGGCTCAGCACTTTCCAGGCAATAAAGGTACTCAGCAGCATCAGCAGGGACGCCAGCAGGAAGAAGGCGCCCGGGAAATGCACCGGTGTGCCCGGCCGGGTGGTAAACGTGAAGATATTACTCATGAGAATGGGACCAAAAATGGCGGTCAGGCTCATCAGGCTGGTCAGTGCGCCCTGGAGCTCGCCCTGTTCGCTGGGCGGCACATGCCCGGCAATCACGGCCTGGATACCGGGGTTGGCGATACCGCCGAGGCAATACGGCACCAGGAACACGAACATCATCCAGCTTTGGGTAGCAAAGGCAAACAGCGCCAGCCCGAGGCTATACAGGAACAGGCCGAGGTAAATGCTTTTGATATTGCCCAGTTTGGGATTCACCACGCGGGTGAGGCCGGCCTGCACCCCGCCCACCAGCACACCCACCACGGCCAGCGAGAAGCCAACCATTTTTTCGCTCCAGTGAAAGCGGTATACGGTGAAAAAATTCCAGTTGCCCTGCACGGCCTGCGCAGCCAGTGAGATCAGGAAAAAGCTGATGGCCAGCCCGCCGATGGTCGGGTAGCGTTTCAGCAGCAGCAGCGAGCCGATCGGGTTGGCCCGCTTCCATTGAAACGGGCGGCGATTCTCCTTGCTCAGCGACTCCGGCAGCACAAAATAGCCATACAGGCAGTTGAGCAGGCAGAGCGCGGCCGCGGCATAAAAAGGTGCGCGCAGGCCAAAACCGGCCAGCAGGCCGCCCAGCGCGGGACCGATGATAAAACCCAGCCCAAATGCAGCGCCGATCATCCCGAAATTCTTTGCCCGCGTTTCAGGCGTGCTGATATCGGCGATATAGGCTGCCGCCGTGGTAAAGCTGGCGCCGGTAATCCCGGCAATCACCCGGCCCACAAACAACAAATTATACGAGGACGCCAGGGCCAGGAACAGGTAATCGATGCCAAAACCCAATAAGGAAAACAGGATCACGGGGCGGCGGCCATACCGGTCGCTCAGGTTGCCGAGCAGGGGGGCAAATAAAAACTGCACCGCGGCGTAAACGGACAGCAGCCAGGCGCCGTAAGAGCTGGCTTCGTTTACCGGGATATGCCTCAATTCGGCAATGAGTTTCGGCATCACGGGGATGATGAGGCCCCACCCCATTACATCGATCAGCAGGGTGATGAAGATGAACCCGATTGCGGCCTGGCGGCTGGTTGCCATATAGTGCTGGTTTTGGTACGGGCAAAGATGCAGGATTTTTTTCCGCCCGCCGGCCGGTTTTTTGAACGACCGGCATGTTTTTCGCATAGAAGGCATTTTAACAAAGCCAAAGGAAATTATATACGCAAAGTATTTACTTTCACGGCTTTACCAAACCACTGCGATTTGGACATTGCAGTACTCCCAATCATTTTTCACTTAAAATCATGTCCATGCGTATCAAACTTCTTTTACTACCGGCCCTGTCCGCGGTTTTCCTGTTCTCCTGCGTGAGCTCCAAAAAGTTCAAACAGTCGCAGACGGACTATGCCACCCTGCAAACCCGGTACACCCAGCTGCGGGGCAACCTCGACGATTGTAACAACCAGACCGCCGAGCTCCGCCGCCAGAAAGGCAATCTCGAAACCGATATTGCCAACCTGAACAAACAGATCGACTTCCTGAAGCAAAACAATACCCAGGCGCTGAAGCAGCTGGAAGACCTGTCCGTGATCACGGCTTCGCAGGCCGAAAGCATCAGGAAATCGCTGGAAAACATCGGCGCCAAGGATAATTACATACAAACCCTGCAGCAGCAGCTGTCCCGCAAGGACTCGCTGAACATGGTGCTGGTGATGAACCTGAAGGGCGCCATCGGCAACCTGGACGACCAGGACATCAATATCAAGGTAGACAAAGGCGTGGTGTACATCGATATCTCCGACAAGCTGCTGTTCAAAAGCGGCAAGTACGAGGTGACGGACCAGGCCAAAGTGGTGCTGGGCAAGGTGGCCACGGTATTGAAAAACCAGCCCGATATCGAGTTCATGGTCGAAGGCCATACCGACAATGTACCGTACAAAGGCGGCGGCGTGCTGCTGGACAACTGGGACCTGAGCGTGAAACGCGCTACCGCGGTGGTCAGGATATTGCAGAACGAGTACGGGCTTGACCCGGCCAAGATGGCGGCAGCCGGCCGTGGTGAATACAAACCCGTGTCGGACAACGGGACAACGGAAGGCAAGGCGGCCAACCGCCGTACCCGCATCGTCATCCTGCCGCAGCTGGACCAGTTCTTCAAGCTGCTGGAACCGAAAGGATAAGCAGGCAAAACTTTTTTCCATGCCGCGGTACGCCACCGCGGCATTTTTATTGGCCGCCGGCGGCGCTGAAAATTAAAAACAGGAATGACCCGGGCATGATGGCCCCATGGCCCGGATGGCTTATCTTTCGGCGGACAGAAACCTTATTAATGCCTGCGCGACAGCGCGGCCGTTGCCACGCCGCCTGCGCCATTCAACGATGAATTCGCGACCAGCCATAACTCCACCTGGCCGTTCACTGGTATACTACCGCCTCATTGCGCTGTGGGTGGTGGTGGAGGCCTTTGTGGGCGGCATCATCCACGGGCTCCGGCTGCCGGTATCGGGCCTGGTGATCGGCAGCTGCGCCGTCACCTGCGTGTGCCTGATCGGCTGGTACATTCCTGCGCGGGGCGCCATTCTCCGCGCCACCCTCATCGTGGCTATTTTCAAAATGATGCTCAGCCCGCACGCGCCGCTGGTGGCCTATATCGCCGTCTTCTTCCAAGGGCTGCTGGGCGAGTTGCTCCTGCGCGGCCGGAAGCATTACCGCGCCGCCTGCCTGGTCCTGGCTATGTTGGCCCTGCTGGAGTCGGGGCTGCAGCGCATCCTCATCCTCACCATCGTGTACAGCAACGACCTGTGGCGCGTGATCAACGATTTTATCAACAAGCTCACGGGGCAGCAGGTCGCGTTCAACTACAGCCTGCTGCTGGGCGGCGGCTACGTGGTGCTGCACCTTGTCGCCGGTATCATCGTGGGCTGGTGGGCCGGGCGGCTGCCGCAGCGCATTGCGCAGTGGAGCCTGGACCCGCAGGTAGCCCTGCTGCCGGTAGCCCCTGCCAATATGGAGGTACGCCCGCCTTCCCTGCAATGGAAGCGGCTGAAAAGCCTGCTGTTTCTCGTATGGATAGCGCTGCTGGCGCTCTACCTGCAATCTGCTTTTCGCATCGGCGGTCCCCCGCTGCTGCCGTCGCATGTATCGCTCCATATCCTGGTGCGTTCGTTTGTCATCGTGCTCAGCTGGTACTTTCTCGTAAGGCCTTTGCTGAAGGAATGGCTGGGCCGCTGGCTGCAGCGGCGGAAGGGAAGGGTGCAGGCCGATATCCGGCAGGTCTGGCAGCTGTTGCCGGACATGCAGGCCCTGGCGGCACAGGCCTGGCGGCAAACGGCCAACCGCGGCGGCTGGCGGCGTATTGCGGCCTGCAGCCGCCTCATCCTGGCAAGGGCCTTTGCCCCGCGGCAGCGGCGGGTGTTTATCCTTACCCGGCCGGTGCGTACGGGCAAGACCAGCTCGCTGCTCAGCTGGTCGGAAAAACATTACAACGTATACGGCATCCTCACGCCGGTGACCGATGGCCGCCGATTCTTTATGGATGCCCATACGCGGCGGCAGTTTGCCATGGAGGCTGACGGCACGGATACGGATGTGATCCGCGTAGGCCGCTACACCCTCAGCCGGCCGGCTTTTGAGCAGGCCCGCCAGGTGATCCGCGAAGCTATTGCCATGCCCGGCTGGCTGGTGATCGACGAAGTAGGCCCGCTGGAATTGCGCGGCGAAGGCTTTGCCGGCGTGGTACAGGAAGCGCTGGAGCGGCAGCCGCAGGAGCAAACCATTCTCCTCGTGGTGCGGGAGGGGCTGGTGGAGCAGGTGCGCGAGGCGTTTGGGCTGGATGATGCGGTGGCGCGGGGGGATTTGTTTACGATATTAAGGATGAAGAGCCCGGTGCTGTAGGTCTTCATTCTCCCCTTTACATTTTAGAATTTATATATCTCTGAACCCTCGCTTATTTCAATCGGAAATGACCCTTTAAGTCCGTTGACTTAAAGTCCACATTTATAGACCTTCCTTTCATGAATGTTAAACAGAAAGTCGGTCAACGAATAAAAGAGTTACGGAAACAGCTACAATTATCACAAGAAGCCTTGGGCTTAAAGGCAGAA
>JBEVLT010000388.1:0-3785 GCA_040509055.1 Chitinophagaceae bacterium | reverse complement strand
TCCGCCCCTTCCTCATTGTTTCCTTTGAATCAGGCGTTTGCGGGCCATAAATATATAATATCTTTACCCCTTAAATTTTCACACCACTATGTGCGGCATCGTCGGCTATACAGGACCAAGGGAGGCTTATCCTATCATCATCAAAGGCTTGAAAAGACTGGAATACAGGGGGTATGACAGCACGGGCGTAGCCCTGCAAAACGGGGGCATCAAGGTGTATAAGAAAAAAGGCAAGGTAGCCGAGCTGGAAGAGAATATCGTGGGCAAAGACCTGCATGCCAACGTAGGCATCGGCCACACCCGCTGGGCCACCCATGGCGAACCGTCCGACCGCAATGCCCACCCGCACCAGTCGGCCAGCGGCAAACTGGCCATGATCCACAACGGGATCATCGAGAACTATGCCCAGCTGAAAAACGAGCTGCTAAGCAAGGGCTATACCTTTAAAAGCGACACCGATACCGAGGTGCTGCTGAACTTCATCGAAGAGATCAAGACCAATAATAATTGTTCGCTGGAAGAAGCGGTGCGCGTAGCCCTGAAGCGGGTGGTCGGCGCCTATGTGATCCTGCTGCTGGATGCCGACGATCCTGAAACGATCATTGCGGCCCGCAAAGGCAGCCCGCTGGTGATCGGCGTGGGCAAAGGCGAACATTTCCTGGGTTCAGACGCTTCGCCGATGCTGGAATACACCAAGGAAGTGGTGTATGTAAACGATTACGAACTGGCCATCATCCGGCCGGACGAGCTGATCCTGAAAAACCTGGGCAACGAAAAGCTCACGCCTTATGTGCAAAAGCTGGACCTGGAACTGGCAGCCATCGAAAAAGGCGGTTACGAGCACTTCATGCTGAAAGAGATCTTCGAGCAGCCGCAAACTATTTACGACTGCCTGCGCGGACGGCTTGATGCTGATGCCGGCACCATCACCATGAGCGGCATCGAACAATATGCCACACAGATAAAGAATGCCAGCCGCATCGTCATCATTGCCTGCGGCACCAGCTGGCATGCGGGCCTGGTGGCCGAATACGTGATCGAAGAGCTGTGCCGGACCAATGTGGAAGTGGAATATGCCTCGGAGTTCCGCTACCGCAATCCCGTGATCAGCGAAGGCGATGTGATCATTGCCGTATCGCAAAGCGGGGAAACGGCCGATACGCTGGTCGCCATCGAAACGGCTAAAGCCAAAGGCGCGATCATTCTCGGTGTAGTGAACGTAGTGGGCTCTTCCATCGCCCGCGCTTCACACGGCGGCGCTTACACGCATGCAGGCCCCGAGATCGGCGTAGCCAGCACCAAGGCTTTTACGGCCCAGCTGGCGGTACTGACCATGATCGCGCTGAAGATCGCCTGGGCAAAAGGCACTATTTCACACGAACGGTATATGCTGCTGCTGCGCGAATTGAATGAAGTGCCGGAGAAAGTGGCCTGGATATTAAAAAACAGCGACCAGATCAAAACACTGGCAGAGAAGTACAGCGGTGCCAACGACTTCCTGTACCTGGGCCGCGGGTACAACTTCCCGGTGGCCCTGGAAGGGGCGCTCAAGCTCAAGGAAATTTCTTATATCCATGCGGAAGGATACCCGGCTGCCGAAATGAAGCACGGGCCCATCGCCCTGGTAGATGAAACACTGCCGGTGGTATTCATCGCCACCAAAGATGCCTACCATGAAAAAGTGGTAAGCAATATGCAGGAGATCAAGGCACGCAAGGGCAAGGTGATCTCCGTGATCACCGAAGGCGATGAACAATCCGCCGGCCTGTCCGATGATGTGATGGTGATACCCGAAGCCGACGAGATCGTGGCGCCCATGCTCAGCGTGATCACGCTGCAGCTGCTGGCCTATTATACCGGTCTGGCGCGGGGCTGCGACGTGGACAAGCCAAGAAACCTTGCCAAGAGCGTGACGGTAGAGTAAGAAAGGGATCGCTGCTAACCTATACCCGGAAGAACACCTGTACTATTTTCCAACGTTAACCTTTTGGAACAGTTCTTCATGAACCAGATCAAGAAACATCCCATCGACGCCTTAGGATACGATTTTGTACCCAAAGAATATATACCCAAAGGCCAGGATGAATACTACCTGCGGCACAAACAGAACCGCAGCGGCATCACCTATCGCCCGCTGACCGCCAGCGAAATAAAAACGCTGGTTGCCAGCAACAATTTTTCCGACGACTGGAAAAATGTACAGGTTGCCGATCCTTTCAACCCCCAACTGATCAACAACTGCAAATTTTACGGATGGGTGCGCATCGGCAAGCTGGAAACGGTGTTCCTGGAATTTCACGACGTGCGGCTGCAGGTGGGGCTGTACAACAGTACGATCATCAGCTGCGACCTGGGCGATAATGTTGTTATCAGCAACGTGAATTACCTCAGCCACACGATCATAGGCAGCGAAGTGATCATTATCAACGTAAACGAGATCGGTGTATCCGACCATTCCAAGTTTGGCAATGGCATCATCCGGCAGGGAGAAAAAGAATCCGTGCGCATCTGGCTGGAGCTCTGCAATGAAAACGGCGGCCGCAGCATCCTGCCGTTCAACGGTATGCTGCCCGGCGATGCATACCTCTGGACGCGCCACCGCGATGACGACCGGCTGATGGAAAAATTCAAAGCCTTTACCGAAAAACAATTCGACCAGCAGCGCGGGTATTACGGCAAGATCGGCGACCGGTCGGTGATCAAAAACACCAAGATCATCAAAGATGTCTGGATCGGCACCGATGTGTATATCAAAGGCGCCAACAAGCTGAAAAACCTGACCATCAATTCTTCCGCCGAAGCGCCTACGCAGATCGGCGAAGGATGCGAACTGGTCAACGGCATTGTGGGGTTCGGCTGCCGCATCTTTTACGGTGTCAAAGCCGTGCGTTTCGTGCTGAACTCTTATTCGCAACTGAAATACGGCGCCCGGCTGATCAACTCCTACTTGGGCGACAACTCCACCATCTCCTGCTGCGAGGTGCTGAACTCGCTGATCTTCCCGGCACACGAGCAGCACCACAACAATTCATTTCTCTGCGCTGCACTGGTGATGGGGCAAAGCAATATGGCCGCCGGCGCCACCATCGGCTCCAACCACAACTCCAGGGGGGCAGATGGAGAGCTGATCACCGGCCGCGGATTCTGGCCCGGGCTATGCGTGAGCCTGAAGCACAATTCAAAATTTGCCTGCTTTACCCTGATCGCCAAAGGCGACTTCCCGGCAGAGCTGAACATACCCATCCCGTTTTCATTGGTTAGCAATGACGTCAGCAAGGACAAGCTGGTCATCATGCCGGGCTACTGGTTCATGTACAACATGTATGCGCTGGCCCGCAACTCCGGCAAATACGAGAGCCGCGACAGGCGCACCGATAAAACACAGTACCTGGAATACGACTTCCTGGCTCCCGATAGTGTGAATGAAGTGTTCAATGCACTGGCCATCCTGAAAAAAGCGGTTGGGAAAAGCCGCAAAAAAACCAGCACCGATGAGCAGGCTATCCTGGCAGGTGAAAAGCTGCTGGAAAATAAAGCAGATTTCGGCGACCTGGAAATACTGGCCGAAGGCATGGAAAACAGCGATCGGAAGATACAGCTGATCAAAGTCCCTGAAGCCTATCATCTCTTCCGGGAGCTGATCGTTTACTACGGCATGTCGCAACTGGTGCAGTTTATCGCAAAGGAGAAAATATCTTCCATGGCCGCCTTGCTGAAAAAAATCGGCCCGGCCCGGCGGACCGAATGGGTCAACACCGGCGGACAACTGATCCCCCAGCCGGCAG
>JBEVLT010000387.1:0-3766 GCA_040509055.1 Chitinophagaceae bacterium | reverse complement strand
TGTATTTCGGCTGGTTGTTGCGCCAGCTATAATCCTTAAACTTCAGGCTCATCAGCGGCAGCGACGATACCATCAGGTAAGACAGAACGGCCGTGACGGCGTACAGGAACCATTTGTTCAGCAGCAGGACCTGCACCCAGGGCTCGTTCATGTTCCAGTAAATAAGCGGCAGCGAGGCAACGAACATGCCCACCGCCGGTACCGGCAATCCTTTGAACGTATAAGACTGGCTGGCATCGAGGTTGAACCGGGCCAGCCGCCAGGCGGCTGCGCAGGGCAATACCAATGCGGGTAATAACCAGATGATGGATGTATCGATCCCGTCCTCGTCCTGTGCCAGGCTCAGTTTCAAAAACCGGTACAGGATGATGCCCGGCGCCACACCAAAACTGACAAGGTCGGCCAGCGAATCCAGCTGCTTGCCCATTTCCGACGTGGAGCGGAACAGCCGGGCTACAAAGCCGTCCAGGAAATCGATGACCGCCGCCATGCCGATGAACAGGGAGGCCATCCATATCTGCTCGGGGATGTCCAGGAACTGTTTTCCGATGTCATTTGTAACGACAGTGAGCCCGCTCTGCAGGGTAAAAATGATGGCCAGGCAGCCGAAAAACAGGTTGAGTAGGGTAAATAAGTTGGGGATCTGCTTCATGATCTTGACTAAATAGCCGGTGCAAAGTACGGTTTATCGGTCAGCGGTGCTGCATCAGTTTCTCTATCTCCTCTGCTTTGATCGGTATGTTCTTCATCAGGTCTTTGTTGCTTGTTTTGGTGATCCAGACATTGTTTTCGATCCGGATGCCCATTTGCTCCTCTTCGATATAGATGCCGGGCTCCACGGTAAAGACCATGCCTGCACGTATCGGCTCCGTGCGCGTACCCAGGTCGTGCACATCGATGCCAAGGTGGTGCGATATGCCGTGGTACAGGTATTTGCGGTAAGCCCTGTTGTCTGCATCCTCGTTCTTTACATCGGCCTTGCTGAGCAGCCCGATCTTTACAAATTGTTTGGTGGCTTCCGCTCCTACTTTTTCTGTGTAGTCGATGATGGAGATACCCGGTTTCAGCAGGCTCTTGGCATAGTCGTGCAGGTGCAGGCAGGCATTATACACTGTTTTTTGCCGGGGAGTGAATTTGCCGCTTACCGGCACGGTACGCGTAAGGTCGGCGCAATACCCGCCATACTCGGCGCCGAAATCCATCAGTATCAGTTCACCATCTTTGCATTCCTGGTTGTTGGACACATAGTGAAGAATGCGGGCCCTGTCGCCGCTGGCAATGATGCTGCCATAGGCCTCGCCGGTAGCCCGCTGGCTCAGAAAGGAGTGAACGATCTCCGCCTCTATCTCGTATTCCATCACACCGGGCCGGATAAACTGCAGCAGCCGGCGGAATGCATTTTCCGTAATATCCATGGCCTGCTGCATCACTTCCACCTCCAGCGGCGTTTTGATGCTGCGCAGGTCTTTCAGTATCGGAGCAGCCCGCTCATAGCGGTGCAGCGGGTACCGGGCTTTCATTTCTTCGGCATACCGGTAATCCCTCGTCCGGATCAGGCTTGCCTTGCGGTCGTTTTCGTTGGTGTCGAGATAGATCGTTGCCGCCAGGTGTATCCAGGGTTGCAGCAATCCCTCAAGCGTATCCAGCCATACCACGGTCTTTATGCCGCTGAGTGCGGTAGCTTCTGCTGCCCTCAACCGTTTACCATCCCATTTCTCCTTCAGTTCGTTGGGCCGCACCAGCACCAGCACTTCCCGGTATTTCGGGTCGGGATTGTCCGGGTACAGGATCACCATGCTGTCCTCCTGGCGGATACCGCTCAGCCAGTAAAGGTTGCTGTTCTGCTTAAACCTGTAAATGGCATCGCCGTTGCTCGGCACTTCATCATTGCTTAAAAAGACCGCGATCGCGTTTTTTGACATCCGTTCGGTAAATCGCTGCCGGTTCCTGGTAAAAAGGGCCGGGTTGAGGGGCAAATTCTTCATGCTGTGGTTTGAAAGCTAAAGATAAAAAGACTGCGACAACCCGCAGCAATCTGTCTGCTGCAATAAATCATATTTTTTGAACCGCCGATGCCGCCTGTTCGATTTTATTCAAAAAAGCAGGGTCGTTTTAATTGTTTTTGAATAAGAGCCGGGATAAAACGGGTTCTTTTGAAATATTACCGCTAACGAATGTTTGTTAATTGACTTTACTTTGCTTCTTCATTAAACGAGAAGATTGCCTATGCCAGTTTCCGCCATTTCGCCTGCGCCGGATCTATCGGCGGCAGGGATTACCACTTCTGAAAAAATTCGCTACCAGTTATCGCCTGAAGAGCTGATACAGGATACCCTGCGGCTCGGGCAGGGCGTACTGAACGATACCGGTGCGCTGGTCATTCACACCGGTGAATTTACCGGCCGGTCGCCAAAAGATAAGTTTATCGTCCGCGATGCCGTTACTGCGGACACGGTTCACTGGAACGAGTTCAACATTCCCCTCGATCCGGCTTACTTCGATATTATTCACAAAAAAATACTCGGTTATTTCGATACGCTCCCTGCCCTGTGGGTGCGCGACTGCTATGCCTGTGCCGATCCGCGGTACCGCATCAATATCCGCGTGATCAATGAACGGCCGGCCGCCAATCTTTTTGCAGGCAACATGTTCCTGCGGCCCGGCGAAGAAGAGCTGGACGAGTTTGACCCGCAGTGGCATATCCTCGCCGCCCCGGGGCTTCGCCTCGACCCTGCCGAATGCGGTATCCGGCAGCACAACTGTGCCGTGGTTTCATTCAGCCGCAGAATGATCCTGATCGCCGGCACCGGGTATACCGGTGAGATCAAAAAAGGCATTTTTACCGTGCTCAACTACCTGCTGCCCCAGGAAAGAGACGTACTGAGCATGCACTGCAGTGCCAACATGGATGGGCAGGATGATACTGCCGTTTTCTTCGGGCTGAGCGGCACAGGCAAGACCACGCTCAGCGCCGATCCCAACCGCCGGCTTATCGGCGACGACGAGCATGGCTGGACCGCCGATTCGGTCTTCAATTTTGAAGGCGGCTGCTACGCCAAAACGATCGGCCTGACCGAAGAAAAAGAACCAGAGATCTACCAGGCTATCCGCCCCGGCGCGCTGGTCGAGAACACCGTTTTCTTCCCGGGCACCCACCGCATCAACTTTGACGATGCTACCGTAACGGAAAATACCCGGGTCTCGTACCCGCTCGACTTTATCGGTAATGCGGCTGAGCCATCCATCGGCGGCATCCCGAAAAATATTTTCTTCCTCACCTGCGATGCATTTGGGGTGTTGCCTCCCATTTCCCGCCTCACGGCCGGGCAGGCCATGTACCAGTTCATTTCCGGCTACACAGCCAAAGTGGCCGGTACTGAAGCAGGTGTCACCGAGCCGAAGCCGACATTCAGCGCCTGCTTCGGGGCGCCTTTTCTGCCCCTGCACCCGGGCCGCTATGCCGCTATGCTGGGCGATAGGATGAAAGAGCACCAGGTAAATATATGGCTGGTCAATACCGGATGGACAGGCGGACCTTACGGCATCGGCCACCGAATGAAGCTGGGTTATACACGGGCCATGATCACGGCGGCGCTGGAAGGAAGACTGGACCAGGCGGAGTTTGCTGCCTGCCCTGTCTTCGGCATCAGCTTCCCTACCCGCTGCCCGGGTGTGCCAGCCGAACTGCTCAATCCGCGCAATACCTGGGCGGATAAAAACGCCTACGACGCCAAAGCAGCTTACCTGGCTTCGTTGTTTGTGAAAA
>JBEVLT010000386.1:0-3667 GCA_040509055.1 Chitinophagaceae bacterium | reverse complement strand
CCGGCCTTTTTAAATTCTTTTATTACTACCGCGTCTCTCCCGGTAATTATCGGATCGGGATTTCCTTATTCTCAAAGCCGGATCATATCGGCGGCAAACGTGCGGGCAGCCCCATCGCTTTCATAATACTCGTCCAGGGTAGGCGATTCGATAAACGGCACTTTTTGCATGGCTTTCTCGATCACATCCGTCATATCGAGAAAATTGATCCGGTTGCGAAGGAAGGCAAAGACCGCGATCTCGTTGGCAGCGTTCATCACGCAGGGCAGGTTGCCGCCCTTGTTCAGCGCCTCGATGGCCAGAGCAAGATTGCGGAAAGTTTTGAGATCCGGTTCTTCAAAGGTGAGTGTGCTTACCTTTTTAAAATCATAACGGGGAAAATTGTTGGGCAGCCGCTTCGGGAAACCGAGCGCGTACTGGATCGGCAGCTTCATATCCGGCAGTCCCATCTGCGCCTTGATGCTCCCGTCCTCAAACTGGACCATGCTATGGATAATGCTCTGCGGATGCACGACTACCTGTATCTGTTCCGGCCGCAGGTTGAAGAGCCATTTGGCCTCGATCATTTCCAGGCCTTTGTTCATCAGCGTGGCCGAGTCGATCGTGATCTTGGCGCCCATGCTCCAGTTGGGATGCTGCAGCGCATGTTCCCGTTTCACATTGACGAGGAAATTGGGCTTCCGGCCCAGGAAAGGACCACCCGATGCCGTCAGGATCACCTTCTCTACCCTGTTCCGGGCCTCGCCTACCAGGCATTGGAAAATGGCCGAATGCTCAGAGTCGACGGGTATCACCGGAACCCGGTTCTCCACCGCCTTGCGCATCACGATGTCGCCGGCTACTACCAGGGTTTCCTTGTTGGCCAGGGCTACGGCCTTGCCGATTTCGATGGCCTTCAGGGTCGGTTTCAGACCGGCATAGCCTACGATAGCAGCCAGCATCAGGTCGTAGCAATCGATGGCGGCTACCTCTTCCAGCGCTTTTTCGCCGGCGAAAAATTTTATATCGGTGCCGGACAGGGCTTCCTTCAGCCGGCCATACTTCTTTTCATCGCCGATCACCACCATATTGGGGTTGAATTTCAGCGCCTGCTCGATGAGCAATTCATCGTTGGTATGTGCGGTCAGTATTTCTACAGAAAACTTGTCGGGATGGGCGGCGATCACTTCCAGCGCCTGGCAACCGATGGAGCCGGTAGAACCGAAAATGGCTATCCTCCGCAATGCCTGTCCGTCGGACTGCCCGGAAGCCGCTTTTGTGTATTGTTGTTCGCTCATTACGTTAGCTCGGCGGCCATTCCCGCCATTGATTTGTCAGTTTTCAGCCCATTTGGCCAGTTCATCCGCAATCTTCCGGTCGTTACTGAGACGCGGCACTTTGTTTTGCCCGCCTAATTTACCGATGGATTTCATATAATCGATAAACCCGTTCTTCCGCAACGGCGTCAGCTTCAGCGGGGAGAGAATATTTCCCCTGATCAGGTCGTCATAATATACATTCTTGTCGCGCAGGTGCTGGTCCAGCCGGGCGGTAAACGCAGCCATATCCTGCGGCTTGTTCTCAAACTCGATAAACCATTCATGATATGACTTACCATCCCCGCTGCTGACAAACGGCGCCACGGTGAACTCAGTGATATGTACATTTTCTTCCTGCGCAGCTTTGAGCAGGCTGTATTCCACTTCCTCGCCGATCACGTGCTCGCCGAAGGCGGAAATGAAATGCCTGGTCCGACCGGTAACGACCAGCCGGTAGGGATTGGTAGAAACGAACTTTACCGTGTCGCCGATATTGTACCCCCAAAGACCTGCATTGCTGTTGATGACCATGGCATAATTCTCGCCCACCTTTACATCCCGGAGCGACAGGCGGGCCGGGTTTTCGTTATAGATCTCCGCCGCCGGCACAAACTCGAAGAAAATACCACTGTTGGTATTCAGCAGCAATCCTTCCGCCTGCTGCGAATCCTGGAAAGCGAAAAAGCCTTCCGAGGCCGGGAAGGTCTCAATGCCATCCACCTTTCTACCGATGCTATCCAGCAGCTTGGCCCGGTAGGGCTCAAAGTTTACGCCCCCGTACACCATTACTGAAAAATTCGGGAAAATATCCTTGATCTTTTTACCCTTCCGCCTGATCAACTCATCAAAATACATCTGCATCCAGGGGGGAATGCCGCTGATCAGGGTCATATCCTTGTTGATCGTTTCGTCCACGATCCGGGCCAGCTTGGTCTCCCAGTCTTCGATGCAATTGGTCTCGTAGGAAGGCAGCTGGTTGGTGCGCAGGTACTGCGGCACATGGTGGTTGACGATGCCGCTCAGCCGGCCGGTGGGTATTTCAGCCACCCGCTCCAGCTCCGGCGAACCGGACAAAAAGATCATTTTTCCGTCGGCAAAAGCCGTATTCCCGGTTTCCGCCATGTAGCAAAGCAGGGCGTTCCGGGCCGTATTGATATGGTTGGGAATGGAATCCCGGGTGATCGGGATGTACTTGGTGCCGCTGGTGGTGCCGGAGGTCTTGGCAAAATAGATCGGCCTTCCTTTCCACAGCACGTTGTGCCGCCCCTCCTTGATCTGGTCGATAAAAGGTCGTAATTGTTCATAATCCCGGACCGACACCGCCTCGCGGAACTCATTGTAACTGTTTACTTTATCAAGCCCGACCTGTTTGCCGAACTCTGTGCCCCGTCCTGTTTTCAGCAGGGATTTCAGGATGGCTTCCTGGTCTTCCACGGCCGTGGCCATGCTTTTGCGGATACCTTTATATATATAGGAAGCAAAGGGCTTTGCTAAAAATGATTTGATTTTCATAATCTTTGGAAAAAGAGCCTGGTGGGCAAAGATAACGGAAGCCCGTACAAACAGTTGGATTTTAGCGGGTGTAAAACTTCTATTTTCCGCTTGCAGGTTGAATATTTATCCTTACCTTTGCATCCCTAATTTCAGTTTATGATAGCAGTAATAAAAGTAGCCGGTCAGCAATTCAAAGTGGAAAAAGACCAGACTCTCTATGTTCCCCGGGTTGAAGGCAATGCCGGCGAAAAAGTAAACCTGGAAGTGATCCTCGCTGAAGCGGACGGCAAACTGTCTGTCGGTTCTTCCATACAGACAAAGGTTGAAGCCGAGATCGTTGGCCAGGTAAAAGGCGATACCGTGATCGCTTACAAACAAAAAAGAAGGAAAGGCTTTCACAAAAAGAAAGGCCACCGTACTGCTTACACAAAAATCAAAGTGACAAGCATCGCTTAATAAAATTCCGATCTCCGGATTCCAAATCGCAGTGATCTGAAGTTTGGGATTTGAAATTTGACATTTTTAAAATTTAGTCTCATGGCACACAAGAAAGGGGAAGGCAGCGTAAAGAACGGCCGCGATTCGCAAAGCAAACGCCTTGGTGTAAAGATCTATGGTGGTCAGCCTGCTATTGCCGGCAATATCATCGTTCGTCAGCGTGGCACCGTTTATCATCCCGGAAAAAATGTTGGCGTTGGCAGAGACTACACCTTGTTCGCCCTGAGCGATGGTGTAGTAGAGTTCCGTAAGGGACGCAACAACAGGACCTATGTTTCTGTTGGTGAAGCAGTGGCATAAGCGGCTCGTAATAAACCATTTTTGCGGAAAAAATTTGGGTAGTATAAAATAATCATTATTTTTACTATCGATAACCC
>JBEVLT010000385.1:0-5622 GCA_040509055.1 Chitinophagaceae bacterium | reverse complement strand
AGCTGGTCAAATAGCTTCTGCTGTTTATGCAGCAGCAGGGTGTTGCGCTCCTCTGCCCGCTCGTCGCTCTTGAACTCCAGGGCCGCGGAGAAGAGCTGGCCGATAAACCGGCAGGCCACACGTGAATTGTAATCGATGAACCGGTCGGTACTGTTATGGCAGGCGATCAGTCCCCATAGCTCTCCCTTGCTCACCAGCGAAATGCTGAAGCTGGCGCCAACCTCCATATTTTTCAGGTATTCGATATGTATGGGCGATACGGCCCTGAGCACGCTGTGCGTCAGATCGAGCGGCAACGTGTTGCCTTCATAACTCAGCAGGGCCGACGGCTGGCTGTACACGTCGGCGATAATGCGCACCAGGTTCAGCTTGTACAGCTCCCGTGCCTGCACCGGGATATCGCTGGCCGGGTAATGAAGATGCAGCCAGCTTTCCAGCTCCGCTTCCTTTGCCTCGGCTACCACTTCGCCATGCTGGTCTTTGTGAAACTTGTAGATCATGATGCGGCTATAGCCGGTGATTTCCTTCACCATTTTCGCCACATGGTTCAGCAGTTCATCAAACGATACCGATGACTGGATGACCGACAGGGCGGTACTCATCATCTTTTGCAGCGTAATATTGTCGTTGCTGCTCTGGTAAGGTTCAAATTCGCAAATAATATGATCCCTGTGCTGGTGGCAGATCAGGAACATCTGAGCTCCGTTCACGATCACTTCCTGCGGGTTCAGTTGTTCAAAGTTGCCGGTGATGCGACCGAGGGTAACCAGGTCGGTAAGCGAAGAGCCGGCCCTGGATGGCATGATCACATCGTGCAGGATACCGAGGGGCTGCCCCAGCAAGGCTGCAGCGTTCTTACCGGAAAATAGCTCAGTATTGGCGGACACCTTTTCGATCGCCAGCGAGCCCGGATCAAGGGCCAGCAGGAAGCCATGCGGCTGGATATGACCGGGGATATGAATAGGTTCACGGTCACAGTTCGTCAGGTCTGTATTCGTTATCAGTTCCATAGCAGGAGACGGGGATTAAAAAAAGAGTGGAAAAGATAGGTAAATTACTAATACACAAAAGCATCGGCTTCAAATAGCTGCCGGCAGGCCGCCACAGCCGGTTGTACAAGTACAGCGGCTTTCCTGTACCTTTGCACCCTTAAAATCAAGGCGGGAAGAGACTATGGCAGTCAAATACAGGGAATTTCCAGGGCTGAACCTGCCCGCAATCGAGCAGGAAATCCTGGCCAAATGGGCTGAAAAACAAGCTTTTGAAAAAAGCGTATCGCTTCGTGAGGGGGCTGAGCCGTTCGTATTTTACGAAGGGCCGCCCAGCGCCAACGGCATGCCCGGCATACACCACGTCATTTCCCGCACGCTCAAGGACCTGGTATGCCGTTACAAGACCATGAAAGGTTTCCAGGTGAAGCGCAAGGGCGGCTGGGACACGCATGGCCTGCCCATCGAACTGGGAGTAGAAAAAGAACTGGGTATTACCAAAGAAGATATCGGCAAAAAAATATCGGTAGAAGAGTACAACCAGAAATGCCGCGAAGCCGTATTGCGGTACAAGGACAAATGGGACGACATTACCCGCAAAATGGGCTACTGGGTGGACCTGGACGATCCTTATATCACCTTTAAGAACGAATACATTGAAACGCTGTGGTGGCTGCTGAGCGAGCTTTATAAAAAAGGGCTGCTGTACGAAAGCGTCAGCATTCAGCCCTACTCGCCTGCTGCCGGCACCGGTCTCAGTTCGCACGAGCTGAACCAACCGGGTACATACAAAGATGTAAAGGATACGTCGGCAGTGGCCATGTTCAGGGCCGTTCGCAACGAAAAAAGCGAATTCCTGTTTAGTAAAGCCGGGGCAGGAAGTCCGAATTCAGATCTCCAACCTCCGACCTCCGACATCTATTTCCTTGCGTGGACGACAACCCCGTGGACACTTCCGTCCAACCTGGGGCTGACCGTGGGTGCCGGCATCGATTATGTACTGGTCAAAACATTCAACCCGTATACCCACCTGCCGGTGAACGTGGTGCTGGCCAAAGCGCTGCTGGGCAAGTATTTCAAACCCGAGGGTGAAAACGGCGATTTTGAAGGATACAATGAAAAGGTAAAGCTCCTTCCCTGGCAGATCATCACCGCCTTCAAAGGAAAAGACATAGAAGGCGCGGCATACGAGCAATTGCTGCCTTACGAAGCCAACTCACTGCAGGCAATACAGGAACTGACCCCGGGCGCACAGCCCTTCCGCGTACTGACCGGCGATTTCGTCACTACGGAAGACGGTACGGGCATCGTACATACAGCCCCTGCCTTTGGCGCAGACGACTATAAAGTAGGAAAGAAATACAATATCGGCATCCTGACCATGGTAGACCGCGAAGGCAAGTTCGTGGACGGCGTGGGCGAATTCAGCGGCCGGTATGTAAAGAACTATAAAGACGAGAAGGATTATGTGGACGTGAACGTAGACATCTCCGTGAAACTGAAGAAGGAGAACCGTGCCTTCAAAGTAGAAAAATACGAGCATAACTACCCGCACTGCTGGCGCACGGACAAGCCGATCCTCTATTACCCGCTGGACGCCTGGTTCATCAAAACCACGGCGCTGAAGGACCGGATGGTGGAGCTGAACAAGACCATCAACTGGAAACCGAAGTCTACCGGCGAAGGCCGGTTTGGCAACTGGCTGGAAAACATGGTGGACTGGAACCTGAGCCGCAGCCGCTTCTGGGGTACACCGCTGCCGGTATGGAGAACGGAGGACGGGGAAGAAGAAGTATGTATCAGCTCCATCGAAGAGCTGAATACCGGCATCCGGAAAGCCAGCGAAGTGCTGGGCGGCGATGTCAACAAAAACTACCTGCACGAAGGCATCCTGGACCTGCACAAGCCTTATGTAGACGAGATCGTACTCGTAAGTCCCTCCGGCAAGCCGATGAAGCGGGTGCCCGACCTGATCGATGTATGGTTCGACAGCGGCGCCATGCCGTATGCCCAATGGCACTTCCCGTTTGAGAACAAAGAGACGTTCCGGCAATCCTTTCCCGCCGATTACATAGCCGAAGGCGTGGACCAGACCCGCGGCTGGTTCTACACGCTTCACGCGCTGGCCGTCATGCTGTTTGACAGCGTGGCTTACAAAACCTGTGTATCCAACGGGCTGGTGCTGGACAAGAACGGCAACAAGATGAGCAAGCGCCTGGGCAACGTGGTAGACCCGTTCAAAACCATCGAAACCTATGGCGCCGACGCTACGCGCTGGTACCTGGTCACCAATGCCTCGCCCTGGGAAAACATGAAGTTTGACCTGGACGGCATCAAAGAAGTACAGCGCAAGTTTTTCGGCACACTGTACAACACCTACCAGTTCTTTGCCCTGTACGCCAATGTAGACGGCTTTGCCTTCAAAGAAGCATATATACCGCTGGAGCAGCGGCCCGAGATAGACCGGTGGATCCTTTCCAGCCTGAACTCGCTGGTGAAAAAGGTGACCGCCTCCATGGACGACTACGAACCTACGCAGGCCGGGCGCGCCATTGAAGATTTCGTGGACGAACATTTGAGCAACTGGTATGTTAGGTTATGCAGGCGCCGCTTCTGGAAAGGGGAGTACGAGCAGGACAAGATCTGCGCTTACCAGACCCTGTACGAATGCCTTGAAACCATTGTGCGGCTGGTAGCTCCGGTATCGCCCTTCTTCAGCGACGCCGTTTTCCAGAACCTGGATGCGGTAACAGGCCGTTTCGGGGCCGGATCGGTTCACCACACCGGTTTCCCCACGGCCAGCGAAACCGCCATTGACGAGGCGCTGGAAGAACGGATGCAGCTGGCGCAGGATGCTTCTTCGCTGATCCTTTCGCTCCGCAAAAAGGCGAATATAAAGGTGCGGCAGCCCCTGCAGAAAGTATTGATCCCCGTGCTGAACCCGGCCATGAAGGAGCAGCTGCAAAAGGTGGAAGACCTGGTGAAGGCGGAAGTAAATGTAAAAGAGATCGAGTACCTGAACCCTGACAATACGTTTATCCGAAAAAAAATCAAACCCAACTTCGTGGCCCTGGGCAAAAAGCTGGGGCCGAAGATGAAGGCTGTATCGGCCGCACTGGCCGCCTTTGACCAGCCCGATATCGCCACCATGGAAAAAGAAGGGCAATATAGTTTGACAATTGAAGGCGAACCCGTAATATTACGGATTGACGAGGTGGAAGTGAGCAGCGAGGACATTCCGGGGTGGACGGTGGCAAACAAAGGCTCCCTTACCGTAGCCCTCGACGTAACCGTAACACCGGTGCTGGAAGCGGAAGGCAATGCCCGGGAGTTTGTGAACCGGATACAGAAAATAAGGAAGGACAGCGGGTTTGAGCTTACCGACCGGATAGCGGTACAGGTGACGGCGGCCAATGGTATGAAAGCGTCTTTGACGCAGTTTAAAGACTATATTTGCGCCGAAATTCTGGCCGATACGCTGGAAATTTTGACCGAATTGCCCGATGAAACTGCTGTTGAGATAGAAGTAAACGACATTTCACTAAAAGCGATTGTTTCTAAAAAAGGCTAATGTATGGCTACTAAAAAACCTGTCCAGAGTAAGGCGGGAAAGCCGGCTTCCAAACCTGCAGCCAAACCGGTTGCAGCAAGGCCTGCTGCAAAATCTTCCAAACCCGGCAAGACACCCTCCAGGCCTGCCGCTAAGGTTGCTGCGCCTGCCGCCAAACCGGCAAAAGCAGCCGCCAAACCTGCTCCTAAAAAAGCCGCTCCTTCAAAAACAACCAAACCTGCGCCTGCCGCCAAACCGGTGGCAGCCAAACCGGTGGCAGCTAAACCTGCTGCCAGGCCCGCTGCAAAACCGTCTGCCAAAGCAGCAAGGCCTGTTGTAAGAAAAGAAGCGCCCAAACCGGTGGCAAAACCGGCTCCCAAACCAGAACCGCAGCCGGCGCCCGTACCTGCACCGAAGGCCAAAGTGAAAAAACCGTCCGAGCCGGATCCCAAATCACTGGTCTCTATCAAGCCGGTAGCCAAACCGGTGGTAAAGAAGGAACCGCCCAAACCGGTGAAGGTCGTTATACCCAAGACATCGACACGTACCGTTGTAAAATATGAACCCGAATTCACTAAATCTGTATTAGACACCCCTATGCACGAACATACCGGACCCACGATGAGATACTCTGACAGCGACCTCACAGAGTTCAGGGAAATCATCAACAAAAAGCTCGACGCCGCCAAAAAAGAACTGACCTACCTGCAGGGACTGATCACCCGCCGGGACGAAGGCGGCGACATGGACGAAGCCCGCTACATGACCATGGAAGATGGCAGTGTGAGCATGGAAAGAGAGCAACTGAGCCAGATGGCCAGCCGCCAGATCACGTTTATCGATCACCTGGAGAAAGCGATCATGCGCATCGAAAACAAGACCTATGGCGTATGCCGCGTTACCGGCAAGCTCATCGACAAAGCCCGCCTGCGCGCTGTACCGCATGCCACGCTCAGCATCGAGGCCAAGCAAATGATGAACAAATAAGCAGGATTACCTACTGCTGACGGAAAAATATACCGGATAAGAGAAAGGCCTTGTACAAAGGCCTTTCTCTTATTTTCTTTTGCCCAGAAATACCTG
>JBEVLT010000384.1:0-11085 GCA_040509055.1 Chitinophagaceae bacterium | reverse complement strand
CCGACATGCTGTATCATTTGTTCGAGTGGTTTGAGCAAGAGGGAATTCGTTTTCCCGGCAGGCACCTGATGAGCTTCATCACGTTCCGGACGCTGATGTCCATCCTGCTGGCCCTGCTCATCACTACAGTATTTGGCAAAAAGCTGATCCTCGTGCTGAAACGAAAGCTGATCGGGGAGACCGTGCGTGACCTGGGACTGGCCGGCGAGCAAAACAAAAAAGGCACACCGACCATGGGCGGCATCATCATCATCCTGGCTATCCTGATCCCGACCCTGTTGTTTGCCAACCTGAACAAAGTATATATCCGCCTCATGCTGATCAGCACCGTGTGGCTGGGCATCATTGGTTTTATCGACGATTACCTGAAGCTGCGTGCCAAGCGCATCGCGCAGCAGCAGGGCGTGGCTTATAAAAAAGGTGATAAGGACGGGCTGGCCGGGTGGTTCAAAATCCTGGGTCAGGTGGGACTGGGGATTATCGTAGGCGCTACGCTGTACTTCAACAGCAATGTAAAGATATGGCGCGAGTTTACCGGTACGCCCAATCCTGCCGATACCGCCATTCATAAGGTGGAGGTAAATGGAAGGACAAAATATTTTGTAGAGACCAAAGGAACGATTACCACCATTCCTTTTGTAAAAGGACATGAGTTCAACTATTCCAAGCTGCTGCCGGCAGGGCTGCGGGATTATACCTGGGTGCTATACATCCTGATCGTGATCTTCATCATCACAGCCGTGTCAAACGGATCTAATATCACGGACGGGCTGGACGGGCTGGCTACCGGTACCTCCGCACTGATCGGGGTGCTGCTAGGCATCTTTGCCTATGCCAGCGGCAACTTCGTATTTGCCGATTACCTCAATATCATGTACATCCCCAACCTGGCGGAGCTGTCCATTTTCATCGCGGCCATGATCGGGGCCTGTATCGGGTTTCTTTGGTACAATTCCTATCCGGCACAGGTATTCATGGGCGATACCGGCAGCCTGACGCTGGGCGGGATCATTGCGGCGCTAGCCATCATCGTGCACAAGGAACTGCTGATCCCCATCTTCTGCGGCGTATTCCTGGTAGAGCTGGTGAGCGTGATGCTGCAGGTGAGTTATTTCAAGTACACGAAGAGAAAATTCGGCGAGGGCAGGCGGATCTTCCTGATGAGCCCCCTGCATCACCATTACCAGAAAAAGGGATTTCACGAATCGAAGATCGTGACCCGGTTCTGGATACTGACCGTGCTGTGCGTGGTATTGAGCATCGTAACGCTGAAGCTGAGATAAGTGAAACGAATGGTCATATTAGGCGGGGGAGAAAGCGGCATCGGCGCGGCGCTCCTGGCAAAGCAAAAGGGGTATGATGTGTTTGTGTCCGATGGAAGCTCTTTGAAGGAAAATTATCGTAACGATCTGCGGAAGGCCGGCATCCTGTTCGAGGAAGGCCTGCATACGGAAGAAAAGATCCTTGCTGCGGACGAAGTGATGAAAAGCCCGGGTATTCCTGAAAAAAATGAGCTGGTAAAAAAGGTCAGGGCCAAAGGCATACCGGTGATCAGCGAGATCGAGCTGGCCTACCGGTTCAAGGGCGATAGCCGGATCATCGCCATCACGGGCAGCAACGGGAAGACCACGACTACCTCGCTCACCTGGCATATCTGTAAAAAAGGTGGCCTGGACGCAGCGCTGGTCGGCAATATCGGTTATTCGTTTGCCCGCCAGGTAGCGGAAAATCCTAAACCGGTGTACGTAGCGGAGATCAGCAGCTTCCAGCTGGATGATATCCATGCCTTCCGGCCGGACATAGCTATCCTGACCAACATTACCGAAGATCACCTGGATCGTTACGAATACAAGTTTGAAAATTATATCGCAAGCAAGTTCAGGATCGCTATGAACCAGCGGGCCGGTGACCACTTTGTGTACTGTGCCGACGATGAGGTCACGATGCGGTATTTAAATAACAAGACAGTTATCGGATTCAATATTCAATCAAACCAACTGCCATTCAGTATGAAAAACGAAGTAACAAAAGGCGCATTTATCAAAGACGGGGACATGTACGTAAGGACAGGCGAGGAGTTTACCAGTATGAGTGTATACGATTTTGCGCTCAAGGGTAAGCATAATCAGTACAATACGATGGCAGCCTGCGTGGCGGCTTCGCTGATGGACATCCGCAAGGAAAAGATCCGCGAGGCGGTGCAGGATTTTCAAAACCTGGAGCACCGGATGGAACCGGTAGCTACGGTGCGTGGCGTGGAGTTTATCAACGACAGCAAAGCGACCAATGTGAACTCTACCTGGTATGCGCTGGAGAGCATGACCAAGCCCACGATCCTGGTACTGGGTGGCGTGGACAAGGGTAATGATTATTCGCTGATCGCCGAACTGGTGAAGGAGAAGGTAAAAGCAATCATCTGCCTGGGTACCGATAACCGGAAAATTCATGAAGCGTTTGGTTCTGCTGTAAGCCCGATCGTGAACACAGGTAGCGCAGCGGAGGCGGTGCATGCAGCGTATCATTTTGCCGCTAAGGGCGATGTGGTGCTGCTGAGCCCGGCCTGTGCCAGCTTCGACCTGTTCAAGAATTATGAAGACAGGGGGAACCAGTTTAAACAAGCGGTGAAAGAATTATAAAAAGATGACGGATGATGGTGATGGTTGATGGTTTCGACCGTCATCCATCAACTAATCAACGAACTAAATGGAGGCAACAAACGACATACGACTCAGCAGTATTGGCAACAGCTTCAATACGCGCAACCTGCTCAGCAAGACCAGGGGGGATAAGGTGATATGGGCCCTGGTGATATTGCTGACGCTGGTATCGCTGCTGACCGTATACAGCGCTACCAACTCGCTGGCCTATAAGAACTTTAAAGGAAACACGGAAGTGTACCTGTTCAAGCAGGTGGTCTTTATCGTGGGGGGTATCCTGGTGATCTACTTTGCCCACCTGGTAAACTATACATTGTATTCGCGGATCGCCAGCATCCTGTTCCTGCTCACCATTCCGCTGCTGATCTACACCTTGTTCTTCGGTGTGAGCATGAACGAGGGGAGCCGCTGGATCAGGCTGCCGCTGATCAACATGACGATGCAGACCTCTGACCTGGCCAAGCTGGCGCTGTTCATGTACCTGGCGCGGCTGATCAGCAAGAAGCAGGAGGTGATCAAAAGCTTTAAGAAAGGATTTTTACCGGTGATCACACCCGTACTGGTTACCTGCCTGCTGATTGCACCGGCCAACCTATCTACCGCCCTGCTGCTCGGCGCCAGCTGCCTGATGCTGTTGTTTATCGGCCGGGCCAGCACGAAACATATTTTGCTGGTGATCGGCGTGGCTCTTATTCCTATCATTTTTCTCGTGGTGGCGGCAATAGCACAGCACAAGACGGGCGACAGCGAACCGGTAGCCGGCAAAAAAGCTTCATCCGGCATCTTTACCAGAGTGAATACCTGGATCGGCCGGGTTGAAAATTTTATTTATGGCGGCAAAGAGGCCAACAGCGACGAGATGTACCAGGTAAACCAGGCCAAGATCGCGATCGCCAAAGGGGGCATGATGGGCGTAGGCCCGGGCAACAGTACCACGAGGGACTACCTGCCGCAGGCCTATAACGATTTCATTTTTGCCATTATCATGGAGGAGTACGGGTTTGTCGGCGGCGCGTTTATCGTTTTCGTTTACCTCGTGTTCCTGTACCGGTGTATCCGGATTTTCAAACGGTGCCCGTATGCCTTCGGGGCATTCCTGGCGCTGGGACTGAGCTTCACGCTGGCCATACAGGCGATCGTGAACATGGCGGTAACGGTAAACCTGTTCCCGGTAACGGGCGTCACGCTGCCGCTGGTGAGCATGGGGGGGACGAGCTTCATTTTTACCTGCCTGGCTATCGGCATCATCCTGAGCGTGGCAAGAAACGTGGAGCAGCTGGAAGGGAAGAAAGAGGAGATAGCAGTCAATAGTTAGTAGTCAATAGTGAATGGGTAAGCGGATCATCATAGCAGGAGGCGGAACAGGGGGACATATCTTCCCGGCTATCGCCATTGCCAATGCGCTGAGAAAAGCGGATGGGAGCATCGGGATCCTGTTTGTGGGCGCCAAAGGAAAAATGGAGATGGAGAAAGTGCCGCAGGCAGGGTATGAAATAAAAGGATTGGATATTGCCGGGTTTAACCGGAGCTCTTTGATAAAAAACATGTCGTTGCCCTGGAAGCTGGCCAAAAGCTTTTTCGAGGTCAGGAGCATCTTTGGGAAGTTTAAACCGGATGCGGCGATCGGGGTGGGAGGTTATTCTTCTTTCCCGGTATTGCGGTATGCGCAGGCCAAAGGCATCCCGACCTTCATTCACGAATCGAATTCGTTTGCCGGGAAAAGCAATATCCTGCTGGGCAGGCAGGCACGCAAGGTGTTCGTGGCCGGAGAAGGCATGGAAAAATTTTTCCCGGCCAGCCGGATCAGCATCACGGGCAACCCGGTGCGTCCCGTGATCACGCAATCCGTCATCACCCGCGAAGAAGGCGTACGCTTTTTTTCGCTGGATCCGGCTAAGAAAACCGTGTTTGTGGTGGGCGGCAGCCTGGGCGCCAGAACGATCAACGAAGCCATCGATAACAGCCTGGACCAATTGCTGGCCGCTGGCCTGCAGCTGGTCTGGCAGACAGGAAAACCGTATGCCGGCCGTGCCAAAGAAAGAGTAGGTAATAATCCTGCCGTATGGGTGAATGATTTCATCACCCAGATGGAATATGCATATGCCGCGGCTGATTTGGTAGTAGCCCGTGCCGGCGCCATGACGGTAGCTGAACTGTGTGTAGCGCAAAAGCCCGTTTTGTTCGTACCCTATCCTTTTGCAGCCGAAGACCATCAAACGGCCAACGCCCTGCAACTGGTGAATAAAAATGCGGCCCGGATGGTGAAAGACAGCGAGGCAAAAGAAAAGCTGGCGCCGATGATCACCGCACTGGCTTATGATGAGACCGCGCAGCGGGAGCTGGCTAATAATATTGCTGCATCAGGAATAAAAGACGCCGATACCAGGATCGCCGCAGAAATATTGAAACTGATTGCATGAACGAACAGGCTTACATACCCATAAAAGAAATGGAGGCGATCCGGCAGGTATATTTTATCGGCATCGGCGGTATCGGCATGAGCGCGGTTGCCAGGTTCTTCCAGGCAAAGGGCGTACAGGTGAGCGGGTATGATAAAACGCCCACGCCGCTGACCAGAGAGATGGAAGCTGCTGGTATAGCGGTCCACTACGAAGAAGATACGGATCGCATACCCCTGGAGGCCGACCTGGTGGTGTATACACCGGCCGTGCCGGCAGCGCACCGGGAACTGGTGTATTACCGGGAGAACGGGTATGCAGTGGTGAAGCGCAGTGATGTGCTGCAGCTGGTGACCCGGCGTTCTTTTAATATCTGTGTGGCGGGTACGCATGGCAAAACCACCACCAGCACGATGATCGCCCACCTGCTGCGCGACAGCGGGGCCGGCGGTACGGCCTTCCTGGGAGGGATTGCGGCCAACTACCAAACCAATTTCTGGTCGGTAGCCGGTAACGATGCGAACGCGCCGCAAAACATCAGTGTGGTAGAAGCAGATGAGTACGACCGGAGCTTTTTGAAACTGAGCCCCGATATCGCGGTGATCACCTCGATGGACCCCGATCACCTGGACATCTATGGCACGGCGGAAGCGATGGAGCAGGCGTTTATCGACTTCAGCAGCAGGATAAAGCAGGGCGGATTGCTGGTGAGCAAGCAGGGACTGAAAAGAAGCGCCGATCTGCAGGCCAGCCGGCGCCTGACCTATAGCCTGCACGATGAAAAAGCTGATGCTTATGCTGCCAATATCCGGGTCGTCAACGGCAGTTATTTGTTCGATGTGGTGCTGAAGGATAACATACTGAAAGAGGTGCAGCTGAACATGGGTGGCATGCACAACATCGAAAATGCAATAGCCGCCATCACGGTAGCCAGTTCTTTGGGGATCAGCGACGACAGCATCCGCAAGGCGGTTCATTCCTTCCGGGGTGTAAAGCGGAGGTTTGAGTACATCCTTCCGCCCGCCGGGGGAAAAGGAATCGTATTCATCGACGATTATGCCCACCATCCCGAAGAGCTGCGGGCGCTGATCGGCGGGGCAAAAGCCTTGTTCCCGGATCAGCCATGCACGGTGGTCTTCCAGCCGCACCTGTACTCGCGCACCAGGGACCTGGCAGACGGATTTGCCGAAGTGCTGGATATGGCCGATGAAGCGATCCTGTTACCCATTTATCCGGCAAGGGAGCTGCCGGTAGAAGGTGTGACCAGTGCGATGATCGCAGAAAAAAAAAGAAATCCTACGCAGCTGATGGAGAAAGAAGAGCTGGTGAATTGGATCAAAAACGAGTTCAGTAAAAAAAGCGATACGGGACAGGTGCTGATCACGGCAGGCGCCGGCGACATCGATACCCTGGTAGAAACTATAAAACAGTACCTGGAAACAGTGTAATGAGCACGAAAAGAACTATACGGAAAATATTGTTTGTGATGATGTGGCTGGCCATCGGCGGGGGCATGCTTACGCTGCTGATCGCTGCCATGGGCAAACAGCAAAAGGAATTGTGCAGGGACTATGAGATCACGATCGGCGGGGTAAAAACAGATTTCCTGTTCCTGGACGAAGCGGCCATCGTGCAACTGCTGAAAGGCGCCGTGCATGGCACTATCAAAGGGCAGCCCAAATCGTCTTTCGATCTGCAGCGGATGGAGCAACTGCTGGAAAACAATGTATGGATAAAGGATGCACAGCTGTATTTCGACAACCAGGCCGTGCTCCACGTATCGGTAGCGGAGCGGGAGCCGATTGCCAGGATATTCACAGCAGGCGGCCGGTCGTTTTATATCGACGAGACCAACCAGTCGCTGCCACTTTCTGAAACGACCATTGCCAGGGTGCCGGTATTTACCGGGTTCCCGGATAAAAGAAGATGGACCAGCAGCGACAGCGCCTTGCTGAAAGATATCACCACGATGTCGCAATACATCAACGGGCATCCCTTCTGGACTGCCCAGGTGGCCCAGGTGGACCTGGTAGCCTGCGGACCGGATTGCTGGGAGTTTGAAATGATACCGGTAGCGGGACGGCATACGGTAAAGCTGGGTAACGGGGAGAACATGACGCAGAAATTTCACCGCCTGTTTGCCTTTTACCAGCAGGTACTGAGCCGTACGGGGCTGGACCATTATAAAGTGATCGATGTGCGTTTTGCCGGACAGGTGGTCGGCGCCAAAAGCGACAACCCGAAGATCGACTCGGTAAAGGCGCGCAAAGATGTGGAAGAGCTGTTGGAGCAGGCCAGCCGGATTGCCGACGATAGTATCATGGTGATCCGTCCGCCGGCAGTGGCAGATACGGTGGTGAGTCGTGCCGGCAATGACAACGGGCAGCCGGCCGCAACGCCTGCAACCCGGAGGCCGGCGCCGCCGAAACCGGCGGCCAACCAGGCAAGGCAAACGAATAACAACGGCGACAGGGGGCCAAGGGCCGTGATGCCGCGAAGACAGAACGATTAAAAGAGCAACAACTAAAAACAACAATATGAACATTGAACAACCCATTATTGTCGGTCTTGACATCGGGACAACCAAGATCGCGGTAATTGCCGGGCGCAAGAACGAGTTTGGCAAACTGGAGATACTTGGCTTTGGCAAGGCCAATTCCAATGGTGTCAAGCACGGGCAGGTATTGAACATCGACGAAACGATCAAAGCCATCCGGACTGCTTTGGAGAATTGTTTTGCCTCCAACCCCAACCTCGATATCAAAGAAGTATACGTGGGCATTGCCGGCCACCACATCAAGAGTCTGCAAACGCGCGGCGACATCGTGCGCCAGACCACGGACGAAGAAATCTCACAGCGCGAGATCGACCAGCTGATCAGCGACCAGTATAAGACCTATATACCGGCCGGCGACCAGATCATCGATGTGATCCCGCAGGAGTTTACCGTGGATAATTTTCAGAACATTCCCAACCCCATCGGCTACGGCGGGGTGAAGGTGGGCGCCAATTTCCATATCATTACCGGTGATAAGAACGCCATCCGCAACATCAACCGCAGCGTGGAAAAAGCAGGGTTGTATACCAAAGACCTCGTGCTGCAGCCGCTGGCCTCTTCTTCCGCCGTCATGGGACAGGAAGACCTGGAAGCCGGTGTGGCCATCGTGGACATCGGCGGCGGTACCACCGACCTGGCCGTATTTTATGAAGGCATATTAAAGCATACTGCTGTAATTCCCTTTGCAGGAGAAAATATTACCAACGATATCAAAACAGGACTGTGCGTACTTAAAACACAGGCCGAGCAGATGAAGGTGCAGTTCGGCAGCGCACTCTCCAATGAAGCCAAGGCCAACGCATATATCACTATTCCCGGTTTGCGCGGTATGCCGGCCAAGGAGATCAGCGTAAAGAACCTGGCCAATATCATCCAGGCAAGGATGAGCGAGATACTCGATTTCGTAACCTATCACCTGAAGCAGGTGGGCCTGGATAACAAAGCCCTGAACGGAGGCGTGGTGCTTACCGGCGGTGGTTCGCAGCTGAAGCACCTGATCCAGCTGACGGAATACGTGACCGGGTTGCCGGCACGCATTGGTTTCCCGAACGAGCATTTGGCGGCAGGCCATATCGAAGAGCTGGCCAAGCCTACTTATTCTACCTGTATCGGGCTTATCCTGAAAGGGTACGACGACTACGAGCACAACCGCAAGCAGTTTGAAACGGAATACCGAAAAGTAGAAGTTCCCGATGGCCTGAAACGTATGGCCGAAGAGGAAGAAGAAATCGAAATAGAAGAGGAAATGACAGGAGAAGAACGGATACGGCAGCGCCGCGGACTGAGCAACTTCTGGGGCAAGTTCAAGGACGGCATCATCGACCTGTTCAAGGAAGAAGAAGACAGGCGGCTGTAGTCCTTTTTGTATCAACCTTAAATTCTACCAGTTCTTTATACTAACCTTAATTCTAAATCAGCTTTGCCGGCAGGCTGTTCAATGCCGGTGAAGTTTCAATCTTACAACTATGATACATTTTGATCTGCCCAAGGAGAAATCCTCTATCATTAAAGTGATCGGGGTCGGCGGCGGCGGCGGCAATGCGGTCAATCACATGTTCGGCCAGGATATCGAGGGCGTGAATTTTATCATCTGCAATACGGACGCACAGGCTTTGTCCAACAGCAATATCCCTAACCGGATACAGCTCGGGCCGCACCTGACCCAGGGACTGGGCGCAGGCGCCAATCCCGAGATCGGCAGGCAGGCTACCGAAGAGTCGCTGGAAGAGATCAAGCGCATCCTTGAAGTGAATACGAAGATGGCCTTTATCACGGCCGGCATGGGCGGCGGCACCGGCACCGGTGGCGCACCCATCATCGCCAAGATATGTAAAGACCTCGGCATCCTGACGGTCGGCATCGTGACCACACCCTTTGCTTACGAAGGGAAAAAAAGGCAGATACAGGCAGAAGAAGGCATCAAGACGCTGAAATCGTATGTAGATACCCTGCTGGTGATCAGCAACGACAAGCTGCGCCACCAGTTCGGCAACCTGAAAATGCGCGAAGCATTTGAAAAAGCAGACAACGTGCTGGCCACGGCCGCTAAATGTATCACCGATGTGATCAACAGCACCGGCCAGATCAACGTAGACTTTGCCGATGTGTGCACCGTGATGCGCAGCGGCGGCGTAGCCATCCTGGGCAGTGCCACAGCTGCCGGCGAAAACCGCGCTTACAAGGCTATCGAAGAAGCGCTGAACTCGCCGCTGCTGAACGACAACGATATCCGCGGCGCCAAATGGATCCTTATCAACATCAACTCGTCTGAGGGCCAGAACGAGTTTACGATGGACGAGGTGGAAGTGATACAAAACTACCTGCTCAGCCAGGCCGGTGAGAACAGCGATGTGATCCTGGGTCTGGGCTATGACAATACGCTGGGCGAGCAATTGGGCATTACCCTGATCGCTACCGGCTTCCAGCACAAAGATCCCTTTATCCAGCGCGAAGCGAAAAAGACCGCTGAGAAAAAGGAAGACAAGATCGTAATGATGCTGGGCCAGCCGGAGGGCCTGAAGCGCGAAGTACCGGCACCGGTAAAAAGCGAAGAAAGCAAGCCGGACCCGATGGCGCCAAAGCTGGTGGAAGATTTCCTTGCAATAGATGCGCCGATGCCCGGCATGCAGGATATGATCGACCTGGAGCAGGAAAGAGAGGAAGAGCCGGTGATGCACTGGGAGCTGAAGATGGAAGAAAAAGAAGAGCCTGCCGCGAAAGCCGAAGAACCGGCCCCGGAACCCGGAGCACTGTTCCTGGTGGAGAAGACCGGTCCCGCCGATGGCGTGCTGCCGTACCAGCCCGGTTCATTGGCCACTCAACCCGAACCCGCACCGCAACCGGTGCGCAGGGAAGAACCTGCAAAACCGGTACCTGCTACCGGTGCAGGCGGTTATCTTTCCCGCCCCTCTACCATCTATGCCGAATCGCGCACAGAACCGGTAGCCGTGAGGCCGCCTGTGGTAACACTGCCGGCAGAAAAACCGGTGGTGCCGCCGATGCCTGTATCTGCTGAGGAAGAGGAAGCCGAACTGCCGATGCAGCTCGTGGAGAGACCGGCCAGCCCGGCGCCGGTATACCAGCAGGAGCTGCCTGCGATGCCGGAACCGCTGCAGGACGAAGAAGCCGAAGAGCAAAAACGCAGGACCGAGCGGCTGAACAAGCTGCGCAACCTGTCGTTCAACGTCAATGCGGCCGATCCCAACAACGAGTTTGAGACCGTGCCCGCATACATCCGCCGCAACATGGAGCTGTACAACAGCAACCATGTAGAGCAGTTCTACAGCAATTACGAAGTAAAGGCCGACAAGAACAACCAGGGCCAGATCAGTACGATCAATACCTTCCTGGATGGTCAGAAGCCTGATTAATGCATAGCTGCGTTATTGCAGCCACCGCTGTCCCTTAAAGCCAAGGATTCAAAGGCTTGTTTTTAGTTGTTTCCCCCGGATCATGTCCGGGGGATTTTTTT
>JBEVLT010000383.1:0-8536 GCA_040509055.1 Chitinophagaceae bacterium | reverse complement strand
GCCTGCGGTACGCCGACGGGGAAGAAGCAAAAGACATCTTACAGCTTGGCTTCCTGAAGGTATTCGATTACATCCATCAATACAAGGGCGAAGGCAGTTTTGAAGGCTGGATGCGGCGTGTATTCGTCAGCGTGGCCACCCGGCAGCTGGCTAAAAAGAAATTGAGCTTTACCAGCATCGGTTTGACAGACCACGATCTTGCCGGGGAGGCGCCGGACGCCATCGCTAAAATGTCGGAAACCGAGATCCATGCCCTGATCCGGAAATTGCCTGATGGCTACCGGGCTGTCTTTAACCTGCATGTGATAGAAGGATATTCTCATGAAGAAATTGCAGGGTTATTGAACATACAACCGGCCACGTCGCGTACGCAGCTGCTGAAAGCACGCCGGATGCTGCAGGATTTGATTTGTAAACATCATTGCAATACCGTCACTGTATGACCAACCACCCGTTTGACAGCCAGATCAGGCAAAAGATGAAAGGGCACGAGGCCGCGGTACCTGCCGGCACCTGGGAAGCTATTGCTGCAAAAAAGAAAAAAAGGCGATACCCGCTTTTTTGGTGGCTGACCGGCCTGGGCATCCTGGCGGGCGGTATCATCATCCTGACCGGAACGGCAGACCGGCAACCGGCGGCGCCGGCGGCTGCGCTGAGTGGCAGCGAACTGCGGGTACAAAAAACCGGTGCCACAACGCCCGGGGATACATTCGCCACTCCCTCTTCTGTCGGGCAAACCACTTTCACTACGGCTGAAGAATCGGTCATGAAGAATATTACCGATCAATCAACTACAGGGAGAACAAAACGATACAATAGAAATAGCGATTCAACTCTTCGCGCGCAGGACAGGCAGGTGATTGCACCGGTTCAGCAAACTGTGCCTGCACAACCTGTATATGTGACGACACCCCCGGTCCGGAATGATGCGCCGGGAAAAATAACCATAGCTAAAGCGGGAACAGGCGCCCGGGCCGCTGCGGCAACAATCGACTCATTGCTGCCGCCAGCACCTACACCCACTCCGGGCTCAGTAGCGACCAGCCTTTCCAACAAGGTACCTGCAGATACAACAACTGCTATCCTCGCTTCCGGTGTGCCCGCCCGGCAACCAGCGGCTACAACCGACAGTACAATGAATGCCGCGGCAAGCAGCCCCGTGCGCCCGCAGCTGAAAAAACCCAAATGGTCGGTTGACATCAGCGTCAGCCCCTTCCTGCCGCTGCGGCAGCAACAATCGCTGGCTTCTGTGAATCGTACGGTCACCGGCGCCATGTACACATCCGTCTTCAAAGCCGATCAGATAAAGGCCGTGTTACAACCTTCATTTTCCTACACGATCCTGCTTCATCGTACACTTGGCAAGCGCCTGCAGCTGGGAGCAGGCCTGCAATACGGCATGATCAAAGAAAAGCTGGAGCTGGCGGGCACGGAGATCCATACACAGTACCAGGTACTGCAACGCCTGGAAAATAATACCGGCACGCCGTTCCTGCGCAGCGATACCATCGCGGTCGTTTCGTCCGGCATACGCACCATCCGGGCAATCAACAGCTACCGGTTCTTCGACATTCCTCTCTCCCTGCGCTACCTGCTCATTGAAAAGCCGCGCTTTACGCTACAGCTTACCGGCGCTGTGAACCTTGGCCTGTATTCCCGCTATCGCAATGCCATCGAAGGCAAAACCGAAGCCATCTCCGCTGCAGGATTACCGGTTTCCCCGCGGCCATCTTCTTTCCGGGCAGGGTTGTATACAGGGCTCCGGTATTCCAGGCTGGTATGGAAACGTACCGCAGTCTTTGCAGAACCTTACCTGCACCTGGCTACGGGCAATTATACCGATGCTATCAGCAACCGCCCTGTTCACCGGGCAGGGATCGGGCTGGGCACCAGTTTCCGGTTTTAATGAAAATCGAATCAGGGAATTGCGTTTTACTTCGGCAGCTCAGGCTGCTTCATGTGGTAGGGCTCGGCGGTGATCGATGTAAGAAAAGCGATCAGGTCTTCTTTTTCCTGCTTTGTCAGGTCCAGCTTTTTGATCAGCCGGTCCGTTTTGGGAAAAAGCGGATCACCCACCTGTTCCGGCTTTGGCCTGGGCTGCGGCATGCCCGCACTGTACATGTTCATCACACCTTCGATGTTGTCGAAGAGGCCATTGTGCATCCAGGGCCGCGTGCGGATGATGTCGCGCAGCGAAGGTGTACGAAAACGACCTACGTCCTCTGCCCGGCGGGTTACCTTGTAGCGGCCCAGGTCTTCATACTCGCGCTGGTAATAGGTGAGCCCGATATTGTGATAACTGTTATCGCTGAACAATGGTCCGTTGTGGCAGTTCATGCACCGCGCTTTGGTGCGGAACAGGTGCAGCCCGCGGATGGCGGCATCGCTCATGGCCGTTTTCCTGCCCGTAAGAAAATCATCAAAATCGGCCTTGCGGCTGACCAGTGTCCGTTCAAACACCGCAATGGCCTGCGATACGGTTTCCGGCGAAATTTCATCGCTGCCAAATGCCGCTTCGAACAGGGGCTTGTAGGCGGCGATCCTGCGCAGCTTGGTGGTCATCTCCGCCATATCGCTGTGCATCTCCGTTTCGCTGTTGATGGGGCTGAAGGCCTGGTCTTCCAGGCTCGCGCTGCGGCCGTCCCAGAACAGCTCTTTGTAAAACCAGGTATTCAGCAGCGAAGGAGAATTGCGTTTATTCATCTGCTGGTCGTGCCCCACGGAACGCTGGCGGCCATCGGTCCAGGAAAGATCGGGAATATGGCAGCTGGCGCAGGCAATCTGGTTGCTGCCGCTGAGCCGCGGGTCGAAGAAAAGTGTTTTGCCCAGCAGGATCAGATGCTTCAGCGAATCGAGGTAAGGCTTCAGCGGGCTGTCGGGAACGATCCCCAATTCCGTCCATACTACGCCGGAATCGATGGTGGGAGCCGGCCATTGTGCGGCAGGCAGCGAGTACAGGAAGCGCAGGGTATCCTCGTAGGTGCCGGCAGGGATCACGGGTGCAGGCGAAGACTGGCTGTTCTTCACCGATACCGAACAGGCCCATACCGAGCAGGCCAGCAAAATGATGAGCACTGTTTTTTTCATGACCGTTCTTTCTTCATTGATCTTACCCGCATATCCATCACGGTGCAAATTACATTATAAAGAAACGCCGGCGCCGGCCTGCCAGTACCAGCGCTGATCGCCGGGCAAGGCTGCTGCCTGCACAGTGCCGGCAGGTATCGTGGCCTTCTCATATCCTGCCTGCAGGCGAATAAAGGCATTGACCTTTTTTACCGGTATGCTGTAGAGCAGGCTGAGATCGGCCCGCCAGGTATCCGCAGAAAAATAATAATAATCATGAGCGATCACTGAACTGATAAACACCGACTGCTGCACGGGGCTGGTATACAACGGATCGATGGACTGCCTGTATGCGGCCGCGATTGTTGTTTTCAGCAACTGGCGGCCCGGGAAATGGGCAAACCAGGCTGCCGACACACCTGCCTGCGCCTGCAGGTAATCGGCCAGGGTGCCTGCATTCCCATCGGCGCGAAACAGATCGCTCAGCCGCAGGTCCAGCCCCAGCTCGTAGCGCGGCTTGTTGTCTTTGATATGGGTAAAGAGCGGCTGCAAACGCAGCTGTTCGAAAGAATACACATAGTTATTGGCCTGCAGGAACTGGTTGAAATCCCTCCCGAGGTGGTTGGTATATTCTGCCAGCAGCGAGAACCGGTTGCGCTGACGCTGGTAATCCCAGTACAGCGCCGCATTCCAGCTATCCTCGTAAAATTCGCCGTACTTACCGGTGGGCAGCAGCGCGGTAGCCGCTCCTTCTATCTTCGACTCCAGGCTGGTATAGCCACCCTTCACGGCCACCTCACCGAATGCGAACGACCCTTTGTAAACGGCCTGCCAGCCATACCCTGTGGTATTGCTCTTCAGCGGTGCCGTGGATATACGGTCCTCAAAGCCATAGCCGTACTGGATGCGGGTTACATATTCCGGGAAGGCCAGGCTCATCTGGTAGTCCTTATTCCGGTATTCAACGGTATTCTCTGTATTGGTCCGGATGATGCTGCCCGATACACCGGCTGCATGCTTTGGCAGAAACCGGTACAGCAACCCGGCATCGATATGCATGTTGTAGCTGAACTGTTCGGGACGCGGGTCATTGCTCCGCCAGGCATTGATGGTGTTATATTTTACACTGAGGCCGGCATGCAGTTTCTCCCGCAGGAACGCGCGGCTGACCGAGCCCTGCAGCCGGTATTGCCCCACCTGCCAGTTGCCTTTCCTGTAAGCGAAAAAATAATACGGCTGCGGATTCGTCAACCCGTAACGCAGCGTGTACGACACACTATCCTGCAGGGTATGTGTATAAACAAAAGAACCGCTCACCAGGTATTTACCAGTGCGGCGCATGCCTTCTGTAAAAAAAGAAAGATCACGCTGCCGGGGAGCTTCCTGCGCCTGCCGGTACGCACCGCCTGTCTGGCGGTATCCCGCGTTCAGCGTCATGTAATTGGAAATGCCGGTCAGCGGCTGCGTGGCAATACCACCGGCAAAGAAATCATAGCGCCGGTGAAACTGTTCGGCAAAAACAGCATTGGCCGACGCCGTATCCTGTGCCTGCAGCCAGCGTGAATTGAACATGCCTGCAAGAGTGAGCAGCAGATAGCAGAACCTGGTCCGTATCATAAATGATTTGATAAAAAGCGATGCCGTACAGACAGCACCGCCCTGTATAACTGTTATTTAAAGCCGCCGGGGTTTGCCCTGTCGAAATAGTCAAAATCCTCGGTGGAATTGTTCGTATCCCTTAATACTTTACGCGTGCCGATAGTGGACGATGTTTTCCGGATCATCGATTGCGAAGAGTACTGGCCCACCGGTACATTGTAGGCACCTGCATCCAGCGAAGCTACCAGCCTGCGGGGAACGCGGTTGGTAGCCAGCGGCGGCTGTATCTGCACTGCATCGATAACTACGCTGTTCGGAATTTGCAGATAACGATCCTTGCCTACCGTATCGGTGGCTGTGGTATAGTTGGGCGTAGCCAGGCGTTTGTACTCCGTCGCTACGTTTGCTTTTGTTTTGAAGATCACGATCGCTTCGCGGCCCGGGTTGTCCAGGATCAGGTCGCGGTTCACGATGCGGTCTACTACCACCAGGTTGGGTACGGAAGGATTGTCTACATCCGAGTCCAGCGGGTTGGGAATGGCATCACGCAGGTAAAATTCAAAATTCGCAGCGCTCAGGTTCACGGTCAGCGATGGATCGTTGATCGGTGTGGACACGCCAACAGCATTGGTGTACGGCGCTTTGTGATTCACCGCCGTGCCGGCCAGGATGATGCTGGTACCGGGCTGTACCGGGTAAGTAGTGCCATTACCTGGAATGCGGAAGATGGTCCGGGCATATACGTATTTGGTGGCCGCATCCGCGCTGGCGCCAAACGATTTGCTCCAGTCCCATTGGTTCTGCAGCAGCCCTCCATCATTGATATACTGGCCCGTGGTCTGATTGGGGCTCACGGTGTTGCTGCCAAACAACTGGGCAAAATACAGGCTGTCGGCATACAGCACTTTGTTGGAATTGTTATACACTTCGATAAACTGGTCGCGGAAACTGGCGCCGTTGGTCGTATGACTGCCGGCATAATATATCTGCTTGATCACCCAGTCGCCGATGACACCAAACTCCAGCACCAGCTCGATGGTGTTGTTCGTGGTAGTATTCAGCACCAGGTTGGCCTTAGTGGCATTGAAAGTAATATTATCCGTAGCCAGCGGCAGCCCCGTGATGGTTTCATACTGCGCTTTGGGAATGGTAATGGAAGCTTCGATGTTGTAGCTGCCGGAACTGATGCCGTTGTAAATAGCCAGGCCGGTGCCGTCGGTCTGCTTTTCCAGCACGGTGCTGTTCATCTGGTTGGTCACTTTCACGTTGATGCCCGTGAGCGGGAAGGTATAGGTGCCGCCGCTGTTGTCGTAGCTTACTTTCACGATCACGTTGATCGGAGGCGAAGAAGGCGCCAGGTCTTTTTTCCTGCAACCAAATGTGAAAAGAACGGTTGCCGCCACAATGCCCAAAACCAGTTTTCCTGTTTTCATACCGGAGGTGTTTTATTTTATTGAAAAGATCATGGCAGCGCTGTAGGATGGCTGCCCGTTGTAATAATAACTGCTTGTTCCTTCGCTGTCCACGGGGCGGATGTTGAATACATTGAATGCATTGAACGAGATCCGCACCGCATCCCCTATCTCCTTGGCCAGCCGCAGGTGCACGTTCGGGTACACGGTAGCGGGACGGTAATCGGTATTTTGCCCGACCGGCCGCCGCAGCAGGTTCGCATAGGCAGGCGACATGGCCTGTTCCGGCGACAGGTAAAATGCCTGACCCGCCTTGGTATAATACCCGTGGGGGTATACCGAACGGGCCAGCGTGGTGGTTTTGGCCACCCAGAATATCTCGCCGGTAAAACCGATGGTCATCCGCAAAGCAGGCACGTGCGTATTGGTAAATACGGTGGACTTGACGGTGAGCGAGCGCGAATCCTGCAGGTTGAAGATGCCGAACACGGCGTCTTTGGTATAGTCGATCGTTACCTGCCCGCCCGATCCCAGGTCCGGCGCATCGCTTTTGTTCCTGTAATACGTGCTGTACACGGCCGTGTTGATATCGAATGAAGTGCGCAGCGATTGAATGGGTGCTGTACGCAGCGCTATTTCCCAGCTGTTGCTGCGGCTATACAGGCCGTTGCGCAGGCCGCTGTAAGTCAGGTAAAATGTTTCCTGCGTACCGTCTTTGTAATAATTGATCGGCTGGCCCGCCACCGGCGTGGCATAGGCATAATTATCTACCGTCACGGGCACCAGCGTGGTATTGGTAGCAAACCCGTTGCGCATGATGCGATTGGTATAGAACACCGACCCTTTCAGGAATTTGCCGTTCCAGCTGAATCCTGTTTCGAATGTGTAGCTGCTGTACGGCTTCAGCGACAGCTTTTCCTGTTTGACCACTTCGGTATGCACGAGGTACAGTTGGTGTTCCGGGTTGGTGCTGCTGTACAGTTCCAGCAGGGGAATATCGAAGTATACATTGCCGGGGTACAATTGAGAAAGCCCGGGCGCCTTGGTGGCAATACCATAGGCAATGTTGAAGGTCAGGTTTTTCAATAGGTTCCAGCCGGCATTCAACCTTGGCGCAGCGGTAAAAAACCCGTTCTGCCAGTCGCCCCGCACTCCTGCATTGGCCCTGAACGTGCGGTGAAAAAGACGCGTGATGAATACGTTTTCGAGGTAAATGCCTTTGTTGCTGATCGTAGACAACCGGTTGAACGATAAAGGCCGGTCGTTTTTATACCCCTGGTCGTCGAAGCGTGGTTTCTCAGGATCGTTGAGCACGCCGGGGCCTTTGTTGGCGCTGTAGCGGTATTCAATGCCCCAGGTCAACTTATAGGTATTATTTTTTGCCAGCCGGAAAATGCTGTTGGTCTCCAGCCGTACCGATGCATTCACCGGTTTGCCTTTGATATGGTGAAAGGCGAGGTAGTAACCCGGTCCATAGCGGCCTTCGTAGGTGCTCGTCTCGGTGGCTTCGGCGATCTTGATCACCGAACTGGTGTTCAGGAACCACTGATCGTACGATTCGCTTTCCGCTACGCCATAGCTGGCGCGCAGTTCGATGTCATAGAGCCAGGGCTTTTTCACGATCCAGTTGCTCCGGTTGGATACGTTGAACGATTTATTGCTGAAGCGGGCCATCCGCTGGTTGCCTTCATCCGGGTCCAGCCGGGTACGGTCCAGCGTGTTGCGATAGTCGATCGACAGGGTATTTTTGAAATGCGTGGCCTTGCGCTGCTGCCAGGTCCAGATCAGCCCGCCGCCGATGCGCTCATAGGCTTTCAGTTTATCGCGCGGGTCATCGTTGCTGTGCAGGTAGTCGAAGCTGAGGTTCAGGTTGCCGCCCTGGGCCCCGAGGCGCAGGCCCTTGCTGATGCCGGAGCTGACCGAGCCGCCGGCATGCTGCAGGCTGATGCGCAGCGGCGATACGCCGGCCTGCCGGTCGATATTGATGATGCCGGTGGTATAGTCGCCGTAGCGGGCAGAAGCCACGCCGGAGATCACTTCTACGCGCTCCACGTTGTCGGCCGAAATGGTACGCAGGTCAATGCCGGTATTGGCCAGTAAGCCGTTATCGCCACCATAGTTGCTGTACAGCGTACCGTTTCGCTGGCTGCGATCGGGCACGATAGCATCCGGGTTGGTAATATTGTTGGCAGAGAACATACCCATGAAGCTGGTATTGCTTCCCTGCATATTGGCATTGTTTGACAGGGCCACGCCATCCACCATCACCGTCAGGCCGAAACGCTCGTTCAGGTTTTGTGCATCCATCACACCGGAAGCCTGTGCACTGCCCGCAGCAGACAGGGTAGCCGCGCTGGTGGCGCTGCGCAGGTTGATGCCCTGTACACCCTGTACAGACACAGTTGGTTTGAGAATGGTTTGGCCGGGCAGGTAATTCAGCACATTGGCGATGCTGAAGG